>JAHLLD010000003.1:0-300000 GCA_020444325.1 bacterium | reverse complement strand
GCAGGGTTCTTTTTCACCCTCCCCAGCGAAACGGGGTAGTGCGGTTTCTTTATTCTGGAGGTTTGAATACATATGCAAGTAGAACTTTACTGGTTGCTGCCAACCGTGGTCGCGCTCTGTGCGGCATTCCTTTTTCTCGGTTGGTTTATCGCGGCACGCGTCAGCCAGAACAAGATCTCCGTCGCTGAACAGCGTGCGCAAGAGATCGTCGAAGGGGCCGAAAAGGAGGCCCAGAATCTGAAGAAAGAAAAGCTGCTGGAGGTGAAGGACGAGTGGTTCCGGAAGAAGCAGGAATCGGAAAAGGACCTGAACCGGCAGCGCAATAAACTGCACAATCGTGAGAAGCAGCTCAGCAACCGTGAAGACAATCTGAAGAGCAAGCTCGAGCTGGTCAGCAAAAAGGAAGTCGAGCTCAAGCAGTCTGAAGCGGAATTCCTTGAAAAGCAGACTGAACTCGACGAGCGCCGCCAGCGTGTCCATGAGATCATCGCCGAGCAGACCGAAAAACTCGAACGCGTTTCCGGTCTTTCCCGTGACGATGCACGCAACATGCTGATCGAGACGCTTACGAGCGACGCGAAGCTGCAGGCCGCTCAGCAGCTCAAGGAAATCCGTGACGAGATGAAATCCACGGCCAAGAAGGAAGCACAGCGTGTGATTCTGCAGGCCATTCAGCGTACGGCGTCCGATCACTCTGTCGAAACCACGGTGTCGGTACTCAACCTGGCGAGCGAGGATATGAAGGGCCGCATCATCGGTCGCGAGGGACGCAATATCCGCGCCTTCGAAGCGGCGACGGGTATCGACGTCATCGTCGACGATACGCCGGAAGCCGTCATTCTCTCGGGCTTCGATCCTTTCCGCCGTGAGGTCGCACGTATCGCCCTCGAAACATTGATGGCCGACGGTCGCATCCATCCCGCACGCATCGAGGAAGTGGTCGAAAAGGTGCGCAAAGACCTGGAAGAGGAAATCTTCCGTGTCGGCGAAAACACGCTTCTCGATGTTGGCATTCACAATGCGCATAATGAAATCAAGCGCATGGTCGGTAAGATGAAGTTCCGTTCCAGCTACGGCCAGAATCTGTTGCAGCACTCCGTCGAAGTGGCGTGGCTCTGCGGCATCATGGCGACGGAACTCGGATTGGATCCGAAGATCGCCACGCGTGCCGGACTCCTGCATGATATCGGCAAGACGGTGGATCGTAATGTCGAAGGTCCCCACGCGCTGCTCGGTATGGAAATCACGAAGAAATTCCGCGAACACCCGATTATCGTCAATGCCGTCGGGTCCCATCACGACGATATCGAGATGGAGTCCCCGTACGCTCCGCTCGTGCAGGCGGCTGACGCCATCAGTGGCGCGCGTCCGGGTGCCCGGCGTGAATCGCTTGAAGGCTATGTCAAACGGCTCGAGAAACTGGAGAACATCGCTACCGGTTTCGAGGGCGTGGCGAAGACCTACGCCATCCAGGCGGGTCGCGAAGTGCGCGTCATGGTCGAACACGACCGTATCGACGATACGCTTGCCGATCAGCTTGCCAACGACATCGCCGAAAAGATTCAGAGCGAAATGGAATACCCCGGACAGATCAAGGTGACTGTCATCCGGGAAAAACGTGCCATCGCATTTGCCCGCTGACGCGGATCGAAAGGCATGAGTGAACAGCAAAAACAGCACAACGCTCCCGATCTGCTGATCGGTCTCACCGGCAGCATCGGAGCGGGAAAGAGTACCGTCGCCTCCATCATCGAGGAACAGTACCCTGTATTGAACACGGACCGCATTGCCCGCGACATTATGGAGCAGGACGATGCGGTCCGTGATGCTATTATCGACCGCTTCGGCATGCAGGCCTATCTTTCGGACGCCTCGATCGACAGGCGTTTCCTCGCGGAGCTGGTTTTCGAAGACGCGAAAAAACTCGCCGATCTGAATGCCATCGTACATCCTCCTACAGTGGATGCGGTCAATGCACGCGCGGCTGAACTGCATGCTGAAGGGAAGCGCATGGTCTTCGTTGAATCCGCATTGATTTTCGAAGCGGGACTCGATGAACAGTTCGCCTTCATCGTCGCCGTGATCGCAGATGTGCAGATCGCCAGGGAGCGCGTCATGAAGCGTGACAACGTCGATGCCGCCGCAGTCGAGCGGCGCATGCGCGTACAGCTCCCACCGGAGGAAAAGGCCGACCTGGCCGATTTCGTCATACGCAACAACGGCAGCGAAGAAGATCTTCGCCGCAGTACCAACGCCATTCTCACCATCCTCAATAGCCTGGGTACCCGGCCGGCGGCATGAACGCAGCGTATCAGAGCGACGTCCTTGTTATCGGCAGCGGTATCGCCGGACTGTTCTACACTCTCAAGGTAGCGGACAGTTGCCGCGTCGCACTCGTGACCAAGAAAGAAACGGTGGAGTCGAACACCAATTATGCGCAGGGCGGGATTGCATCCGTCTTCGCTGATGACGATTCCATGCAGCTGCATATGGAAGACACGCTGCAGGCGGGGAAGGGGCTCTGTCACCCCGACACGGTCGAAATGGTGGTACGCGAAGGTCCCGCTCTCGTGCGGGAACTGCTGGATCTCGGCGTTGGATTTACCTCCGGCACCACAGGTGATCTCGATCTGGGCAGGGAAGGCGGACACTCGCGCAACCGCATCGTCCACGCCCGGGACTATACCGGCAGGGAAGTCGAACGCGTCCTCGTGGAAACGGTGCGCAATCATCCGAACGTCACCGTGTACGAAGATCATATCGCCATCGATCTGATCACCGAACACAACCTGCGTGACCGGCCGGATATGCCGGGGGACGATATCCATTGCTGGGGGGCGTATGTGCTTGACAAGGATACCGGCCTGGTACATCCTTACCTGGCGAAAACAACGGTAATCACTGCCGGGGGCTGCGGGCAGGTGTATCAGCATACGACGAATCCTGAGATCGCAACGGGTGACGGCATCGCCATGGCCTACCGCGCCGGCGCAAAAGTCGCCAACATGGAATTCATCCAATTCCATCCAACGACACTGCATCATCCTCAGGCACGGTCATTTCTCATCTCGGAAGCCGTGCGAGGCTACGGTGCCGTATTGCGAAATCGCTCGGGTGAACGATTCATGGAGAAATACGACGACCGTCTCGAACTCGCCCCTCGTGATGTGGTGGCTCGCGCCATTGACAGCGAGCTCAAGCGACGCGGCGAGGAGAGTGTATTCCTGGATCTGCGACATCTCGATGCTGACAGCATACGCGATGCATTCCCTAGTATCTACGAGAGATGTAAGCAGGTAAACATCGATATTACAACGGATCTCGTTCCCGTTGTTCCAGCAGCGCATTATACCTGTGGTGGTGTTGTTACCGATAAAGACGGACACTCGACCATCAATGGACTCTTTGTTGCCGGGGAGGCGGCGATGACGGGCCTGCATGGAGCAAATCGTCTCGCCAGCAATTCTCTTCTTGAAGCGCTGGTGTTTGCCAATCGTGCTGCGCTCGCAACTGTGCGTGAAGACTGTCCGGCTCCTCCGGTTGACGATATCGCTCCGTGGGACGACAGCGACACCTATAACACGGAAGAATGGGTACTGATCTCTCACAACCGCCGGGAAGTCCGCACCCTGATGTGGGATTATGTGGGCATTGTACGCTCCAATCTCCGCCTTCAGCGGGCCCGGCGTCGGATGGATCTCCTGACAAAGGAAGTCGAGGACTTCTACAAACGCACACACGTCTCTGAAAAGCTCATTCAGCTGCGCAATATCACCCTTTTGGGAAGTCTGATAATCAACAGCGCTCTACGGAGACGTGAAAGTAGGGGATTGCATTACACCACGGACTATCCGGAGACGGATGCCTCACTCGATCGCATCGACACCACACTATCATTATTCGACTGATGATGTTGCCTGCGCTCTGTACCCAGCGATTTTTCCATCATTCGATCCTTCCATTTTTCCTATAATGGATAAATGCAGTCTAACAGGGACGAACATATCCTCACCATATCGCAGCTGACGCGGCAGATCAAGGATGTGCTTGAACGCCAGTTCGGCACGGTGTCCGTCGCCGGGGAAATCTCCAATTTTCATCGGCATTCCTCCGGCCACTGGTACTTCACGCTGAAGGACGTGGACGCACAGCTCTCAGCCGTGATGTTTCGCGGAAGCGCGCAAGGCGTGTTTTTTCGCCCGGAAAACGGGATGGAAGTTGTGTGCACCGGGCGTCTTACCGTCTACGAACCTCGTGGGAATTACCAGATTGTCGTCAGCGCCATGCAGCCACGCGGCGCAGGTGCATTGCAGATCGCGTTTGACAAACTGAAGCGGAAACTCCATGACGAAGGGTTGTTCGACGACGCGCGGAAACGGGCATTGCCTCCGTATCCCTCCACGGTGGCGCTCGTGACATCGAAAACAGGCGCTGCGGTGCGAGACATGATCAGTGTCATTCGCAGGAGGAATCCCAGCGTGCAGCTGGTCATGCTGCCTGTCCAGGTACAGGGCGCTGTCGCGGCACAGCAGATCGCGGACGCCCTCGACCTCTGTAATGAGTATAATCTGAGCGCGAAAGATACCGGTATCGACGTCATCATTACGGGCAGGGGAGGCGGATCGATCGAGGATCTCTGGGCATTCAACGAGGAAATCGTTGCCCGTGCTATCGCTCGATCGCATATCCCCGTTATCAGTGCGGTAGGACATGAAGTCGATTATACCATCGCGGATTTCGCTGCGGACAGACGCGCGGCCACACCCTCCGTCGCCGGCGAGATCGTGGTGCCTTCACGAAGTGAACTGCTCCGGGACCTTGAAAACATTACGTTTACTGCATGGAAATTCGTAGATTCCAGTCTGTATGCGCGTCGCCAACAGCTTCGTTTGCTTCTCGGAGACCGTGCCTTTTCGCGGCTTGAAGGACAGCTGAGCAGCGCCGTTCAGACGGTTGACGACAGACACGAACGTATGCGCCGCAGCGTGAAGCAGGCGCTTGACAGCAGACGGCATGGCATCGAGCTCGCGGCTCAGCGACTCGCTGCTCAGGAGCGCAGCATTGAGAAACGAACGCACACCGTAGAGGTGCTCAAACAGCGTCTCGCGGCGCATAATCCCGCCCACTTCTTCCGCAGGGGCGCCGTGTTGATACGTCGCGGCGACGAACCCGTCACCTCCGTCCATCAGCTGCAGCCCGGCGATTTTATCTCACTCACTCTGCGCGATGGAAATGCGCAGGCCAATATTCTTCAAACGGAAGACCATGGCGAAAAAGACAAATGAAACCTTCGAAAAGCAGCTTGCGCGGCTGAACGAGATCGTGCAGAAGCTGGACGACGATGACACCGCTCTCGAAGAAAGCATGAAACTCTACGAGGAAGGGATTGTTATCGTCGAAAAATGTGTTACGTATCTGTCTGAAGCTCGACAGAAAATCAAGGAATTACGTAAGCGGTCTGACGGCGTATTCGAACTGCTCGACGTCGACGAAGAATAGTACCCCAGAAACAACCCTGGTTCGCATGTCCACCTCATCACATACACCCATTCTTGACAGGGTAAACGATCCCTCCGATATCCGGAAGCTCGAAGCAAACGACCTTCGGCAGCTCTGTGCGGATATCCGCACATTTTTGATCGATAATGTCGCCCGTACGGGTGGACACCTGGGTGCAGGGCTCGGAACCGTGGAACTGGCGGTCGCGCTGCATTACGCGTTCCAGACACCGGAAGACAAGATTATCTGGGATGTCGGCCATCAGGCGTATCCGCACAAAATTATCACAGGACGCAAGGATCGTTTCCATACGATTCGCCAGTATGGCGGTATCAGTGGTTTCCTCAAGCGGAAGGAGAGTCCATACGACGTCTTTGGTGCGGGACATGCCACCACATCCATTTCAGCAGCGCTGGGCATCGCCGTTGCGCGTGATTTCAAGGGAGAAGACTACCGTGTGGTGAGCGTCATCGGTGACGGCGCCATGACGGGAGGAATGGCGTATGAAGCCATGAATAACTGCGGACTGCTGAAAAAGAATATGGTTGTGGTCCTCAACGACAACAACATGTCCATCGCACCGAATGTCTGGGCGATTTCCAATTATTTCAACGAGATCATCGCCTCACCGACATACAACCGTTTCCGCGCGAACATCTGGGATCTCGCCGGGAAGCTCGACCATATCGGCGACCGTCTCCGTAAGGTCGCAGCGCGACTCGAGGGAGGAATCAAGTCCGTTCTTACCCCCGGAATGCTTTTTGAAGCGCTCGGTTTCCGTTACTTCGGTCCCATCAGCGGACACAACGTGGTGACGCTTACAAAGATTTTCGAGGAAGTGCAGGACTGGAGTGGTCCCGTCCTTGTGCATGTCATCACCCAGAAGGGCAAAGGCTATGCGCCGGCTGAGAAGGACGGCATGAACCTTCACGGTGTGAGTCCCTTTGACAAGATGACCGGCAAGTCGCCGAAAAGCGCTTCGGTCGCACCGAGCTACACCGCGGTGTTTGCCGATGCACTGGTGGACCTCGTTCGGGAGAACGACAGGGTCGTCGGGATTACGGCCGCGATGTCTTCAGGTACCGGACTCGACAAACTGCAGCGTGAGGAACCCGATAAATATTTCGATGTCGGCATCGCCGAACAGCATGCGGTGACCTTCGCGGCCGGAATGGCCACCGAAGGCTACGTTCCCGTGACCGCTATCTACTCAACGTTCCTGCAGCGCGCGTTCGACCAGGTTATTCACGATGTCGCCATCCAGGATCTGCACGTCGTGTTCGCCATTGATCGGGGCGGACTCGTCGGTGCTGATGGGCCCACGCATCATGGGGCGTACGATCTCAGCTATCTGCGCGTCATACCGGGACTGGTGATCATGGCGCCTGCTGACGAACAGGAACTTCGCGACATGCTTTACACCGCTGTGGAGCACAAGGGTCCCATTGCACTGCGCTATCCGCGCGGCAAGGCGTCAGGACTCGAATTGCGCAAGGAATTCCAGCAGGTTCAGATCGGCAAAGCCGTCTGTCTGCGGAAAGGCGAGGACGTTGCCATTCTCGCTGTCGGCAATATGGTGTCGTATGCCATGAAATCTGCCGAGCTGCTGCAGAACGGCGGCATCAACGCCGAGATCGTAAACATGCGTTTCGTCAAACCACTTGATACCGATCTGCTTGACGATATCGCGACGCGCTTCCAGTACGTTCTTACTGTTGAGGACAATGCCGTGCTCGGTGGTTTCGGTTCGGCAGTTGCGGAGTATTTTGCACAGAAGAAGCTTCCGAACATGCATCTCCGCGTCCACGGTTTGCCGGACGAGTTCATCGAGCAGGGCTCGCAGGAGGAACTGCATCGCAGTCTCAATCTCGATGCGCTCGGGATTGCGCGTACTGCAGCCGATCTTGCCGGTGTCACGCTCAGTACAGCTGTTGAAAATATTGCCTGACCGCGCGGAAGGATGAATCCTCATACCGTATCTTTACGCGCTGTAGCCCCATCGACACTCGCGGCCCGCATATTCCATGGCGTGCGCAGCTCATCACAAAAACACTTTCTGCGACATGTGAGCATTGTCTCTGTCATGCTCCTTTGCGCCGTGTTGCTGACGCCTTCAGTGGCGCAGGCTCAGCCGGACCGCGAAACGGCGCTGCCGCCTGACAGCAGCCGCGAGCTGGCCCCGGGCGTATTGTATTCGCATGCGTACGTACCGAAGACCCGGCTCTCCGTGCATACCCTGCAGATTGACCTCAAAAACCCTCTCGTTGGTGTGAGACTGGGGAAGGGACTCGATCACATTTCAGGACTCGAACAGGTACACAGCATACTGCATCGTTACGACAGTATTGTGGCCCCTGTGCGTGTGCTGGCAGGCTGCAACGCAAACTTCTGGAAGGCCGGCACGATTCATCCCATGGGTCCCACCGTCAGCGACGGAGAACTGCTGATAGCACGGCAATACAAGAACTGGTCGTCTGTCGCTTTCACGGAAAACAACACCGTGGTCATTGACACCTTCCGCATGGACGTCACAATGCAGACGCGGCTCGGGGATATCCCTGTCAGCCGCCTCAACCGCAGGGTCGACTCCGCCGAAGTCGTACTGTACACGTCATTTTTTGGTCCCAGCGTCCCGTTCATCGACACACTCGGCATACGGGAATCCTCACGTGACACCATCACCGATGATTCCGAATCCGCCATCGATACGCTGATCATGGCGAAAATGGACAGCGTGTGGTCGATCAGTCCCGAATCCGGCACGCTGAAACTGCAGTTCACTTACCTGTATCCGCCTGCGGCGAACACGATCATCCCATGTCGGGTGACGGGAATGGACACCGGTTTCGTTGCCATACCCGACAACGGTGGCGTACTCTCATTCGGGAAAGGCCCTTTCCCGCTGTTCTCCTCACTGTTCGTGGGCGACACCTTTTCGATAGCCAGCCGGCTCGATCCCGTCGTTCCTGGACCTGTCGTACAGATGACGGGCGGCACGCCCCGCATCGTCCGCGACGGGGAAGTGAGTGTGGAATGGGAAGAAGAAGGACTCCGGAAAACACGCTTCGTCGAGGGACATTACGGCAGAAGCAGCATCGGTGTGTCCCGCAGCGGTGATACGCTGATTCTCATCACTGTCGAACCTTACAATCGCAGGCACAGGCGCAGGGGCGTTCCACTCGCCACACTGGCCCGGCTGCAGATTGCACGCGGTGCCTGGCAGGCGATGAACCTTGACGGCGGCAGCAGTGCCACCATGGTTGTGGAAGGAGAAACGCGTGTTCCACTGAGCGGCAATCGCGGCAGCAGAAAAATTTCCACGGCCTTGATGGTGTACGAGCGGTTGGGTATTGTTACGGGACGGGAATTCCCGAAAATTCGGAAAATCATGCGACTCGAGTAGCCATGAAAAAAGACAGCCAGTACATGATGAAGTGCCTGCAGCTGGCGGAGCGGGGACGCGGCAGCGTCGAACCCAATCCCATGGTTGGCTGCATCATCGTCAATGGCGGACGCATTGTCGGCAAGGGATGGCATCAGCAGTACGGCGGTGCGCATGCGGAAGTCGAGGCCCTGCGGGACGCCGGAAGCAAGGCGCGTGGAAGCACTGTGTATGTCTCACTCGAGCCCTGCAACCATTTCGGCAAAACGCCACCTTGCAGCGAAGCGCTGATTGAAGCAGGAGTGCGCAAAGTCGTCATCGGCATGCCCGATCCGAATCCCGACGTCACTGGCTCCGGGGCCGAACGGCTTCGCCAGGCGGGCATCGCCGTAGTCGAAGATGTCGAGCGCGAACGCTGTGAGGCACTCAATGAAGTGTATCTCGTAAACGCCGTGCAAAAGCGTCCCTTCGTGCTCTGCAAGGTCGCGCAGACAATGGATGGCTACATCGCTGCGATGAAAGGCACCTCGCACTGGATTACCTCCGAGGAATCCCGCACGGAAGTGCATCGCCTGCGATCGCTGTACGATGCCGTCCTCGTCGGCGCGGAAACCGTACGGAAGGACAATCCATCACTCAACGTCCGTCATATCAAGGGTCGGCACCCGAAACGCATCGTGCTTACGCGTTCCTGGAATCTTCCGCAATCCGCGGTTGTATTCAGTGATGAACGAAAAGATGAAACCATCGTGGTGACCTCGAAGAAAAGCGCACGTGAGCATGGGGAGTCCGTCGCGCGCTTCCGCAAGCGTGGAGTGCAGGTGCTCGAAGCCACGACGGACGTCATGGAATTCGCATCCCTCAAGGCGGCTCTGACGACGCTGTACAGCAAGTACGGGATTCGCTCCATACTTGTCGAGGGAGGAGCCGAGATCTTTTCAGCGTTTCTCCGGGCACGATTTGTGGACCGACTGGACGTGTTCACCGCTCCAAAGATCATTGGGCAGGGAAGAGGGGCTTTTTCCGCGTTGCGTCCCCTGCATCTCTCCGATGCCTGGCGTTTCCGCGTTGAGGACGTCCTTCGCATGGGCGACGATGTCTATACTATTCTCAGACCAGCACGGGAGGATTGAGATGTTTACCGGTATCATTGAAGAGCAGGGACGCCTCCTGACAGTGCTTCCGTTCGGCAAGGGCAGGAAACTGGAAATTGAGGCAAGCACAGCGCTTGAGGACTGCAGCATCGGGGACAGTATCGCCATCAACGGTGTCTGTCTGACGGTGGTCGCATTTTCCGGCCGCAGCTTCACTGTCGAAGCAGTTGAGGAAACCATGCTGAAGTCCACCCTCGGTGCATTACAGCGTGGCGCAGCCGTGAACCTCGAACGCGCACTCAGGGCGAATGGGAAGCTGGGCGGGCACTTCGTGCAGGGCCATGTGGATTTCACATCAGAAATTCTGGGCACGGAAAAGCGCGATGACAGCTGGATGGTAGAAGTCTCATTCCCTGAATCGGCCTCCGCGAACATCATTCCCGTCGGCAGCATCGCGGTCGATGGTGTCAGTCTGACCGTCGCTGAAAAGTTCGGTGGCAGTTTCCGCGTCTCCGTCATCCCGCATACCTTTGCGGAAACCCTGTTCCACACCTACACCCGCGGCACACGCGTCAACATCGAACTCGATATGATAGGGAAATACGTCCTGAACTACGTTCGCTCCAGCACCGGGGAGTCTGGTATCACCGAGGGCTTCCTCAAGAATCTCGGTTACTGATACAGCACCAGTTACCGCCAGCGGGCGATGGTACGGCGGATGAGCTGCTCGGTTTCGGTGGCAGCGTGCTCCCAGTCGAATTTCGCAGCCCAGGCCAGTGCGCGCTCACGGAACGCGTCACGCGTTTCTGTGGAGTCGAGAAACACCTTCATTTTGGCGATCAGGTCGTCAATATTGCCGAAATCGTAAAGCAGCCCGGTCTCTCCGTCGACGACGGAATCCCTGAGTCCCGGTACATTCGCGGCGACGACAGGAGCGCCACAGGCGTTGGCTTCGACGACGGTGAGTCCCCAGCCTTCCTTTGAAGACGTATTCACTACAAAGTTCATCTGCTGCAGAAGGGGAGCCTTGGCTTCCTCATCAATGAAACCGTGAAACGTGATACGTTCCCCGAGCTTCAGTTCCGTTGTGAGCGCCTCGAGCCTGGATTTGTCATCACCATCACCGATGATGTCGAGATGAAGATCCGGATAGTCGTCACGCAGCCTGTCCATCGCCCTGATCAGGTGATCGACCGACTTGTACTTCTTCAATCTTCCGAAATACCCAATCCGATTACGATGATAGGTATTACTTTCATCAAGATAGTATATCTGCTTGTTGACACAGTAGTTAACAACGGATACCTGATCCTTGGGAAAGCCCCATTCCAGGTATTCTTTCGATGTACTTGGAGAACCGATGATGAAATGCACCTTCCGATATACCGGTTTAATGAGTCGTTCCATCAGGTAGACATAGGCAGCCAGAGGGAACACGGTCTCAAGGAAAATACTCTTTCCAAAGAGGTGATGCGTTACGCCCTGGACGGGTTCACGGCAGAAAAGAGGCGTATAGAAGGGGATTTTGTTGACGTCATCGACCACCACATCATAATTCTCCCTGCGAAAACGACGAAAATAGGCCAGTGGAACGTGGAAATTGAAGAAAAATCGTCCCCCTTGACGAATAATCCGTATCCCGTTTCGTATTTCCTCGTGTTTTGCCCCTTTGAAATAGTGACAGTACAGCGTCACTTCATGTCCTCGCGCAGCCAACCTTTCAAACACTTCGTGCAGATGTACCTCAGCCCCACCTGCTAACGGATTTGTAAGGTCCTGCCAGTTAAATACCAGTATTTTTAGCTTGTTATCTGTCATTATCTCATGTTGATAATAGCATATAGAGATATAGCTTTACAATGGAAAGATTGAAGAATGGAAAGATGGAAACATACTTCGTGGATGTGATATTTCCATCGTTGACTCATTTCATTTTTCCATTCCGGATTCGTAGCCAGGGATTGCTTTCATGAAGTTGACAGGCTTCAGAGGACAGGGCAGGGAAAGCAATCCCTGCTCCGGCCAAGTTTGCAATCTGTAATCTGCAATTTGACATCTGCAATCTGAGGTATGTCATTTCTTCGCTATGACGCCGATGGAGAGCGAGGTGTTGAGTTTGAGCGGGGAACCGTCCATTCCTTTGCGGATTTTCTCACGAAGGCGCGAAACTGGCGGAATCATACGCGGATAGAGAGGGAGTTTGACGCCTATTTTGTAGAATGCCTCGCGGAAGGTCCGGTAAAAGAGGCTGGGATACATCCATTCACCGTAGGCGTCCACGGGCTGCATTCCGAGCTTTTTAAGCAGTTTACGAAGCTCCGAGACGGAAAATTCACGTTCCCAGCCCGCAAACCAGGAATTCAGGGCTATAAGGACGTGTTTGATGGCCGTGTAAATGTGCCAGCGCTGTGGTACGTCGACGACCAGGAGTCCGCCGGGTTTGAGGACACGGATATTTTCCTTCAGCAGATTTTCCGCGTCCGTTTCGCGGAAATGTTCCAGCAGTCCCTGATGAAACACCGCATCGAAAGAATTATCAGGAAACGGCAGCGCGAAAGCATCGCCGCCGACAGCCCCAATATTGTCCGTGTTCGGCAGATTGTTCCGGATGATCTTCAGGGAATTCATTGAATAATCGAGAAGGACGAGCGACGCGCCGTCCTGTGACATGTAAAAACTGTCACGACCTGTACCGGCGCCGACTTCAAGGATACGTTTGCCATCGAGATCCATATTGCGGGAAAGGTTGTGCCGTATGCGATCCGTATTCGCATAAACTTCCTTGGTATCGGATTTCTGATCCCAGAAATCGTCCCAGTTCTTTTTAGTGGATTCCTTCATAACGCTCTATATATGCTGTATTAACTTCCGATAATAAATATTATGTAAAGTAACATAATGTCTGCCTGTGCCCTGCTTTCAGAGACGTCCTGAGAGCGGCGATCGTTGCGCAGACTTTGTCCTTACACGGTTCATTCCCTCAAATTACATTCTTTTCGTATTGCGTCAAAGACGAAAAGCCAGTCAGTCCATCAGGATGAGTCTCTTGGTGTCCATCTGAAATTTATTTGTCTCGGTTGTGACCAGATACATTCCAGCCGGCAGCCATTCCGGAAGCGTGATATCGACAACGTGATTTGTTTGTCCGTGCCAGTTCCATCTGTGTTCAGCGCAGAGCCTGCCTCGCAAATCATGGATCCGCACCGTACCGAAATCCGACCCCGTTCCGTCCCTGCTGAAATCCACATGTAGTGTCCTTGATGTATTTCGCAGCATAAGTGGATTCGGATATATCTCGAAACCTGGTCCAATTTCGGCTGGAATTTCGAAGCGCTGTACGGTCACAACGTCGCGATCGAAACGCCAGATATGGGCACCGTCTTTGAGAAAAATGCGCGTTGCCGCAGGAGTGTGAAGTCGAGGTTCATTGAGATTCTTTTTCGGAGCTGGGAATCCATGCTGTTTGCGATTTCCCTGCATGTTGGCAATCCACACGGTGTCAGATGCGTCTGAGTTGTAAGGGCTTTTGCGAAAACAAAGCAGCCAACCGTCGATATAGGACATGTCCGTGACATAGTAACCCGGTGTTTCAGGAAAAACATCTTCTGACCGAATCCAACCCCAGTCGGCATAATGACGCTTTACGTCACGGGTAACGAGCGTCCTGCCTCCAAATGAAACGACTATTCCGGTATCGTTCACTCTCGCCACGTGCCCTGCACTTCCTGAGATGCGGCCAACGTACAGTGGATGATTGCTCGGGTATGGATGTTTGAGCATGATCCAGGTTTGACCGCCGTCAGCACTGTACGACGTGAATCCGACATGCTCACTGACTGTTTCGAAGCCGTATTCGATTTTATAGTAGTGAAGAGAATCGACACGGATCCAGAAGCGAGTTGGGAGAAACGATACCCGCCGATCCACGGTATCGATGGAAAAGACGGACCAGTTCTTACCCCGGTCGGTGGATAACCGCATAAGATCCAGTCGCACGCTATAGTCGCCGAGACTGTCCGGTGCGTGGATTGACAGAAAGTGAATCAGATTTCCGTTGTCGAGTGGCAGCAACTGCTCTGCAATCATCTTGTACCTGTCAGGAACAGAAAGAGGTCTTCGCTCCCAGCTGCTCCCCCCATCGGTCGTAATGAACAATAGACTATCTCGATCAGCATATGACCGCGCTATCGTGACGACACCAAAACTCGCGTTCGCGAAATCGCATGTTCGGACGGTGAAATGGTGGCGGACGCTGTCGTATCCGGCCATGTTAAGCGAATCACGCAACCAGGACTCTCCCCCATCCTGCGTGCGGTAGAACGAGCCATTCATCTCAAATACGAAGCCGTTGAGGGAATCCGCCCATTCGAAGGGACCAAGGTTAGGAATCGCAGGGGGCGTCGCAAGGTAGTCAGGACGAGGAAGATCGACTTCTGTCCATTGAGCTGAACTGGTCAGCGGAACACAGATTCCGATCGCGACGCAGACGATGGTGATTTTACAAAGTGGGTGCATATTCCCTCCAGCCCTTGTATGACTGTCAATCCGGCGGTCTGTACTTGTCTCAAAGACACCTGCTCTGGTGCATCGTTCCTTCGTTTAAAGCCGCGATGACCGGGAATTATACAGAAACTGCATAATTCAAGACAGCAGAATATGCAGAAACTGCATATTTTTTTCGGTTTTTACCAGTTGTCGTGGTTCTCGAGCGCGATTTCTTCTTCGCCGAGGTGTTTTTCGGGATTCATGTGGCGGCGTCTGAGCAGGATTTCCCTCAGGATGATCCAGCTCTGAGCGGCCAGCATGGAGAATTCTTCCTTCCGGCTGAGAACGGAAAGCGGACGATGTGCGGCACCGGTATGCGATGTGTAATGCCATGACATTGGCTGCAGCGTGCCTGCCTGAGATCCGATGGATCGGTCTGCAGCGCGGCGTTCAGTGTCGGAGCAATTGACTGTGAGCGTGCCCGCTTTGCTCCTGTGTACGGCCGTCAGATCGGATTGCAGCTCAATGACGTTGCGGCCGGTGGGACGCCAGTCGCGCGGGAGTTCTATCTCGATCATATGACCGGCAGGGACGGACTCGAGTACCAGAGTACTGCTGCTTGCTGCGAGAGTCGCAAGCTGGACATGCGTCACATCCTCATCCTTGATATTCAGCAGCCAGTTTCTTTCACCATGAGTAAGCAGAAAAACACCCTGCATGAGACGCAGACGGTCCATCATGCGTCCCACGGGTGCAACGAGGATATCCCCGCTCTGCAGGATGCGCTCAACGGACGCTGCAAAATCCGGGTTCAACTCCAGCGTCTCAGGATACGCGTATCGGTGCAGATACTGGTACAGCACAGTGAGACCGTGATTCTCGCGCAGACTGCGCAGCGCCTCTGGTGTTGCACAGTCCTTCAGTGCTCGCTTCGTCGCGCTGAACCAGTACTTTACATAAGGCCGGGATGGATCATAATACGGCATGGAGGGATTGGCGGACAACGTGTCAGTGGCACGCGTGCGCAGCAGTCGAATGTACTTCACATGCTCCCGGCAGAGGTCTCCCCAGAAATACGGACTGTCCTCAACCGCGCCGAGCGTGCGGTGATGGGACATCCGCTGCAACAGCATGCGAAACGGTTGCAGACGCGTCACCTGCTCTTCCCAGTACAGGTTGTCGGCATTCTTTGAATGACAGATGTAGGTTGAGGGATTCCCGTAGCGGTGGCGCATCAGATCCAGTGCCTGCGCCTGTACCTCCCTCCTGTTGTTTCCCGCGGATGCGCCGTGCAGACAGATTTCAAATCCCTTTGCAAACAGCGCATCACAGTACGCGGCGTATTCTTCGTCCTGCAGCGTAATACCGCGCAGCGTGGAATCTGGAAGTGGCGGCAGTCCGCAGCGCTCCGCAGGTGGAACAGCCCAGACGGTTTTCGTGGTCGGGAATCCGCGATCCGAGAGAAAGTTGTAGACGGAGCGGACCTGCTCCATGGTGGCCGCATCCGTATCGTCGGTGATGCAGAATCCGGACGCGTATGGCGCCGGAGGCCATATCAGGCACACGTCAGTCATTGCAGCAGGCTGCGGATATCATGGCACTGGTTTTCGTAGAGTCAGGGTTTACTGTTCGAGTCAGGATTTGCGGGCGCGTATCATGATGATGCCGGCGAGACGGCGCAGCGGGGTTTTCTCAAGGACGCGATCGGCGAGTTTGAATATGGGCAGGACCGTTTTGGGAAGCCGCTTGGTGGTGAACAGGAACTCTACCGCCTCGACGTTGACAAAGCCTGCATCCTCCACAAGCTGCACGGCGGTGCGCTTCGTGTAGAGATTGTCGTGCTCGTGTTTGTTGATGCCCGATATCGCCTTGATCAGAACATGCCAGGGAGACACGCGATTCGGAAAATCCACCACCAGTGTCCCCCCGCTTTTCATCGATCGGAAAATTTCCGCCATGGCGCGATCGGGATTGGGACAGAAACGAATGGTGGAAAAAGAATACACGCGGTCGAATTCCTCGTCCTTGAACTGCGGCATGTTTTCCGCATCGGCAACGACAAAGTCCACGTTGTCGATACCGTAGTGTCGAAAACGCTCTGCAGCGATTTCCACGCTTTTCGGAGATATGTCGGACGCGATGAGATGGTCGAATTTCCTGGCGAGCAGCGAAGTCATGTGACCGAAGCTGCAGCCGATTTCATGGACGCGGAGCCCTGGCTCCGGCGGCGACAGCTTCAGCGCCATCTCCACCTTGCGGTCGATGAAATAATGTGCGGCGGTGGACTCAGGGACGCGAACGCTCTTCCCTTTTTCCATCCATTGCGGGTTATCCTTCTCCTCCGCTTCCCCATCGTATTTGCCGACGATGAAGGATTTGACGTTTTCGTCTTCGCTCATGTGCTGCTCTTTCACGCGGGTGTTACCAGTGTTTCTTGCGGACGGGAATGATGTCCAGCGGCAGTGAAACCTGGTACTGCTCAGCTTCACTGTACTGCCAGTACTCCCCCGTGATGCGTCCCTCTCCAACGACCTCACAGTATGCGAGTCCCGTTTTGATCAAACCTTCATTCTCCGTGTAGGGATTCAGCACCTTCATGCCGTTGGGCGGAATGACATGCTTGTCCCGCGTCAACTGCTTCCCGCGATCGAGGTAAAAGGTGACGGAAACCGTGACGGCGCTGTCGGCGGCAGGATTGACCAGCACCAGGCGTGCATCAATATCGGGCGAAGAAACAAAGTGCTGGCAGAGCAGCGCTCGTGCGCCGTGCGCATCCGATGCCGGTATGGCCGTGTTGAACGCGGAACGTGTGGAGTCTCGATAGAACTGCCAGTACTGTGCCGAGACGCTTCCGCCGTCGCTGTATATACGTATGGTGCCCTTGAAGCTGCGGTCCCCGATATGCTCTGCGGGATTATAGTTTACCTTCCCGAAGATGGGCAGGAAATACGACTGCTGATCCACGAGTGCGCCGTCAAGATCGTAGCAGAGCACATTGACGACAGATCCCGTGCCCTCGTGATCCGTAATGACGAGATGCGTTTCGAATACTGCGGGGTCTGCTTCGAAGTAGTTGACGACCAGTTGATCCCCGACGCGCAGCTGCGGGGCGTGATCACCTTCAAACGCAAATTGCGCGCGCAGTGGAGAAACTGCGCACGCAATTGCAAAAGTCAGAAGGAATATGCCGCGGAGGGATGCCGCCATGGGGCGTCCTTACCGGATCTTCGTCACGCCTTCAAGCGGAAGTGCGACCTGGTATTTTTCGCGATCGGCCTGCTGCCAGTATTCGCCAGTGATCTTTCCGGCGCCGACGACAACGATGTATGCCGTTCCGGTCATCTGCACACCCTTGAGCGATTTGTACGGGTTGATAGCCACCACGCCGTTGGCGGGAATGACGCGCTTCTCGACACCGACCAGCCCGCCGTTATCACTGTAGAATTTCACATCCACGGTCACAGGACGCGCTGCCTCGGTGTTGCTGACGATGATCTGGCTGTTGACGGACTTGTCACTGACAAAGTGCTGACACACCAGCTTGTCATATCCCTTGCCGTCTGCTGCAGGCACCGCGATGTTCAGATACGCCTGATCGATATTGCGGTATTTTTCCCAGTACTGTCCGGCGATATTGCCACCGTCACTTTCGATGCGCACGGTACCGGTGAACTTGGGGTTCTGATTGTAGCCATGCTGATAGGCGTTCAGGTAGGTCAGAGGATTGTAGTTGATTTTCCCGAATGCGTTCAGCGTCTCATAACGCTCGTACACCAGTCGGCCTTCCTCGTTGTAGATGGTGATTTTCAGATTGGGACCGACGCCGTCGACGTCGCTGATCACCACATGCGTTTCGATGTTGTCAGGATCGGAGACGAACCTGTTGATCACAAGGTTCTGACCGATCTGGGCATCCACCTGCACTGTGCAAAAAACAAAGGCCGTGACTGCCAAGATGATGCTCATAAACGCTTTCGACGATTTCCGCATTGAAATTCCTCCTGGGAACGTATTCAGGGATCTACTGAAGCAATGTTGTTTCTACGAGGTCAAGATACGCATCTGCAGGCAATTCAAGAAATGCTTCGGCGTATCGCGTCTTCTTCTCACCAAATGTCATCGCACGGTATGCATTGAGTCCTTCAATGTGATGCGCGTAGTCGATGGCCTCCTGCTGGCTCGCGTAGCAGCGCATTGCCTTGCGCTTGATTTCGATGTGTTGCGTGATATCAGTAACGGCAGTTGCAGGAAGCGGACTCCAGACTTCGAATCCTCTGATAAGGGGGCGAACGCCGGACGGTGTCCGTAACGCCCGCAGTAACCAGATATTCAGCACCCGATGATCATGGTGATTATCGAATAACGAAGGAAGATACAAAACCTCGGGTTCTTTCTCAATCACGCACTGAAAAAGCGCTTCCGGGTATACGTCCTTTTCGAAGTCGCGGTTCCCGAGTTGCAAATGCTGATGCGAGGAAATCCCCTGTGCCTGCATGGCCGCTGCAAACTCTTCCGCCCGAAGGGAGATTTTCTCTGCGGTCGCCATTCCGGGGGCGTCGATGGATGCTGCATTGTCGGAAAAGAGCAGGACGTGAATGTCGTCTCCCCTCTCACGATGCAGCTGCAGGCTCCCACCCATGCCGAACGTTTCGTCATCGGCGTGCGGCGTGAGCACAAGGACCCGCTGCGGCGGTCCGTCGAAAACAAGCGGAACCGGGTACACCGTCACATTGCTGTTCCCGGCCAGCGCCGCGATCTGACGCACACGCAGACGCAGCCTGCGCCCCGTGAAATAGTCCATCAACTGACGAACCCCGATCATGCGTTCACTCCCGGTACGCTGCCCTCAAGCGAGACGCGGCCTAGGATGCGCCGCGATGTGATGCTGCCGTGGTATTCGAAGTCCGCATGCTCAATGCCACGCCGGGATGCCGTGTTCGCTTCATCGACATAAATCCAGAGATGCTGCACGCCCTCCTCTGCCAGCAGTCCACTTACACGCCTGAGCGCGGCAGTGTATATCCCCTTGCCACGATGTTCGGACATGGTGATGCAGTCATACGCAACGGCGTCCCCTTCCGGGATGTGCCACGTGTAGTTGAGCTCATCGATCTCAAGGGTACCTGAACAGATCCAGGCACTGAATACAATCGCGCCATTATCATGACCGAGCAGCGCGCGATCCCCACGCGCGAAACGTTCGCGGTACACACCGAGAAACTCCTGCAATGGATGCGCGTCCCATGGAAAATCATCCGCTCCGAGTATCGTATAGGATGGATTTCCCGTCAGCAGCACAACGGGAAAACAGCTTCGCCGGTAGAAGCGCAGGCTCTGACGGGAAAACAGCTTCATGCGCCTCCTCCCTGCACGATACCGGCGGCGCGGCGCAATCCTGTCGCCAGCCGATACCGCCGCGCACTTGTGCCTGTATGCAATACCCAGTGCTCGCTGCGTCGCTCTGCGGGATTGAATTCCCTCTTGTATGCTTCGTCACCGCGCAGAAAGTCGAAGCCGCGGTATCCGGAGCGCAGGGCGTGACGGATGCTCAGGTCGAGATTCATGCTTCCCGGACTCAGCCGTTTCCAATCCTCGTTCATTCCAGAAAGCACATACAGCATTTCACTGTCGTGGACGTAGCTGCACATGACATGAATGACGGCGCTTCGATGACGGAGGACCGTGAACAGGACATCACTGCCCGCCCTGGCGCAGACACTGTGAAAAAAATCCCGCGCCTGTGCGGCTTCAAACCATGATGCTGATCCGAAGCGGGCACGGTTCAGAGAGATGAGTGATTCGACGAGTGCTGGAGTTGGTGAGGAAACGGCTTCCCAGGTCAGGTCTGTTTCCGCTTCAAAGCGTCTGCGGGCGCGGGAAATCTCCCGTTGCATATGCGGTGCGCAGTGCTGCAGGAAAGAATCCTCATCGCGTCCTTCAAGAACGAGCCGCAGGTACGGATCACCATGCAGAATTTCATCGGGATGAATTCCCGCCGTCTTTGCTGAGGATTCAGGCAGGATGTCGTGCAGCTGAATCCACGTATCAGGCAGCTCGGCAGCGATCCAGGAGCGGACAACCTTCCACAGTTCCGCCACATCGCTTCGCGTCGTGACGAGATCGGTGTACTGCGCCAACCTGTCGGCGAGAAAAAGCACATAGCGCCAGACGGCGAATCCGGCCGTCCTGCGCTGCTGCAGAAACAGCGGCGCGACAGCCGCGATACCATGGCTGTCGTCAATCCGCAGCAGCAGAAGTTCCCGCCGCGCGTCATTTTCCACGAAGCACCGGTGCCAGCCATGATTCCAGGTGGGAGATTGAAAGAAGGTGTTGCGCAGCAGGCGATTGTTGTCATACGCGGACTGCCACCAGGAGAGGAGTTCGCGATCGCTGAAGTCCGTGCGTGCAACGGTCATCGTTCCTCCCTCCTGTCGCGGATCACACGTGCGGGAGTGCCCGCGACCACGGCGTATTCCGGGACGTCCTTCGTCACGGTGGCGTTTGCGGCGACGACGGCGTGATCGCCGATGTTTACGCCCTGGAGGATGACAGCATTGCTGCCTATCCAGACGTCACTGCCGATCTCGATCGGAACCTGCTTTCCTCCCTGCTCACGTATGCTGCGCTCTGCATTCCGGGTGACGTGATTGCCGTCGATGATGGTAACAAAGCCACCGATGAGCGTATCGTCACCGATGCGCACACTGCCGGATACGGTGCAGTGCTGGGAAATGAACACCCGGCTGCCGATATCCATCGTGTCGCCTGGATGTGTAATCAGCCAGCTGTCATGCAGAACCTCCGTACCGGCACCGATACGGCATGATGAGGATGCGTCGATCTGCAGTTGGACGCGGGGACCGAACGTGGCCGTTGAATCAATTCCGTGACCGCGGCTGCGCAAATCCCGCAATGCGAGAAACAGGTCGGCGCCCTGCATTTTGCGAAACAGCCAGGAAGCGATGCGCGCCATCAGCAATTTCATGACGCCGCCTCCGTGTTCGTCGCGCTTACGATTTCATGCCGATGCCTGTAGATGTACAGCATCGACACGGTGCCAGCGATGAACCAGACGAGGACGCTGCTGATCGCGGCCCCCATGGAACCGAGTGTGGTGATGAAATAGTAGTGGGAAGCCACAGTCAGCACGAGCTGCCCCAGCGCGATGTATGTCGCGATGCGCGCGCGGTTGAGACTGAGGATGAGTATGGTCAGTGGATTGCCGATGATCGTCCACGCATATCCGATGAATAGCACGGCGAACAGTGGCATCGACGCGGTGTAATTCGGGAAATACTGCGGCGTGATGAAATACATGGCGACGAGATACAGCAGACCAATCCCCGTGACGGGCAGACTCACACTGAAGGTCCGCCGTACGTACCGGCGCATTTCATCGAGCGTACGCAATTCCATGGCCTTCGGGAAAAACACGGTGGACACCGAACCCGCCAGAACCATAAGCGGGGTACAGAGTCTCGCCGCAGCGATGTACAGTCCTGCCTCCTCCGGCTGATGTGCCAGCAGCGGGGATATCATGAAAACGTCGAGTCGCATGAGGAACATTGTCGCGAAGGATGTAATCATCATCCATTTCCCGAATGCCCAGATTTCACGTCCGACATCTTTCCAGTTCACGCCATCCGCTGCCCCGTTACGGGATGAGACGAACCAGGCCGCCACAAAACCGACGATCAGCGGCGCGGCGGCGTAGGAGTAGTAGACGAGAAGCAGAGAGAATGCGCCGGCCAGGAGCCCTGCATAGATGGCTCCTGTTTTGATCACCGCTTCGCTGATGCGGACGATGGTGAAATGCACGAACTGCTGACGCGCCTGAAGCACGGCGAGGATAAACTCCATCATTCCCCCGCCGATGATGGCGATCGTCATGATACGCAGCGGTCCGCCGAGCTCGGGGGTTCGCAGCAGCGTGCTGCTGATGGTGTCAGCCAGGAAATACAGAAGGGCCGCGGTAAAGAGAATGATGATGGTCTTGGCGCGGATGGCAAAATGAAAATGCGCCTGTGCGCGGGAGGGATTTGTCCTGTTGTACAGCGCTGAGAAACGGATGAAGCTCTGATGCAGACCACTGTCGGTGAACTGGTTGACCGCAGCAAGGACGGTGATGAAGAGTCCGTACAGACGATATTCGTCCGGAGTAAGCTGATCCATCATCAACAGTGTAATCAGGAACGTCAGCGATTTCGCGAATACGTCACCACCAAACACCACGCCGGCGTCGCGGGCGCTATGCGGGAGCAGTTCACGAATGCTGTTGATGAGTCGACGCATATCAGGCTGCCGCCTCGTGCCGGTAGAGGAATGCGATCAACTGGGAAACGCGCTGCTCCCAGGTATTCGCGGCGGCGAAACGATGCCGCACCAAACGCAGGTGGTCATCGTCCTCCTGCAGTGCGCGCCGAATGCCCGAGAAATAGTCTTCCCTGTTTGCGGCGAGATAGCAGTATGCATCGTAATGCCGCAGCTCCGCCGTTTGTGTAGCGACGACGGGCAGTCCGGCCGAGGCATACTCGTACAGCTTGAGCGGGTTTACCACGCGGGTGATATCATTGTCGCGGAACGGAATGAGTGCGACATCGAAAGAACGCAGATGCTGCGGAAGCGCATCATGGGAAACGAAACCATGCAGGGTCACATGAGGAAGGGCTGTGCAGCGGTCGGCAAACGGTTTGTCTACCGGACCGATAACGGAAATTTTGCAGTCGGGAAATCGCTTCATGGTCTCGATGACGAGATCCGCGTCAAACCACTTTCCATTGGTGGCGCCGATGTACCCGATGTGCTTGGGGTCACCATTCCGGAAACGAACAGGCTCGTCGTCGATGGCGGCGATGAAATCACGTGAAACCGCATTGGGCAGGAAAAACGCGGAGGTATCCGGGAAGCGTTCGCTGATGTCCGTTTCCATTTCGCGCGCACTGTAGGTAATGAGATCAGCTTCAGCGGCAAGTGCGGATTCGCTTGCCCGAAGACGTTCGAGCGTACTTCGGCTGCGACTCTGCACTTCAAGCGCGTCGCAGATATCGTAGATGAGCAGGCGGGGATTCAGGAAGTCCCTGTCAATGAAGTTTCCCCACCACAGCGGCATCATGACCATGACGATGCTGGCTGACAGATCGAGGTCGCGGAAACGGCGACGGAACCAGCGGCGGAACACGGTCCGATCGATACCTGGCGTCAGGCTGTTGCGAAACCCCGTCGGCAGCGTCGGTGGTGTATGGATATGCAGATTGGGAATGCCGTTGCTGCGTTCAAATCCACTGTCTCTCGCGAGAGGTTCGAACATGCGGTTTTTCAGTGCATGCGTACGACCTGCAAGGGACGGCGCGATCTCGATGAAGTCCACCCGGTGCCCAAGCCTTGCGCATTCCGTCGCCAGTCCCTGCTCACGCTGCGGCAGACTGCTGAAACTGGTCAGCCCGAAGAAAATGAAATGATATGTGGATTCGTTCTGCATGTGTTATCAGTGCTCCGTCTTTACTCCCCCTCCTGTCATGCGTTCCGAGCTCCGATTCCGTGCGTTCATTGCGGCGGAATATGACGCTGCGAGCAACTCGGCAATATCCTTCCATGTGTGCTCAGAAACAAACATACGGGCGGCTTCGGCACGACGCAGAAAGGCGTCCGCCAACGGTGATTGCAGACTTTCCGCGAGAGTCTTTTCGAGTCCTTCCGGGCTTCTCATGACGGTCATGAGCGCATCGACGTCAGGGATGGAAGCTGCGTACATTTTCCTGATGTCCGTCAGTGCAGGGACCAGCACGGGGAGTCCACTCTGCATCGCTTCAAACATCCCGAGAAAGCCCGCTGCTATGACGAAGCGCGCATGCGCGAAGAGCCGCTCCGGATCTTCCACGCGCCCATGAAATGTGATACGGAAATGCGGACTCCGTAGCGATTCGAGGGCGTGACGCTGTCGTCCTTCCCCTGCGATTTCGAGATGCACGGCAATGCCCTGCGTTGCAGCGGTCCGCGAAAGCGCCCGTGCTGTTTCGAGAATACCCGTATCCTCTTCGAGACGGCCGGCATAGACGAATACCGGATCGGGTGAAGGACTCCGGGACTGCACGCTCCGCACCGGGGCACCCAGGTACACGACATCCACCGGATGGCGGTAGATTTTTCTTACGTATTCCCCTACGGCGAAGCGCAGGTGACAGAGTCTTGCGGTGATGCCGCGCATCATCCTGTGCCGCAACTTTACCGGCCAGTGTTCAAAACCGTGAAAGGTGATCGCGTAGAGTGGACGCCGCAGCACAAAGCGCAGAGGGATAAACCAGTGGAAGAACGGTGTGTAGTCGTGGAAATGCAGCACATCCGCTGCGGCGAGCATGTCGCGATGTTTCCACATCCATTGCCAGTAGAACACACGTGTCAAAGGTCGCAGCAGATGAACCCGGAAGCGCAGTACACGAAACGGCAGCGCATCATCGTTATAATCACCGCGGGATGTTTCGGTAATCACCGTCACATCGTCACCCTGCCGGCTCTGTGCCTCGGCTGTCCGCAAGACGCTCCATTCAACGCCGCCGGGCGAAGGAAGAAAATGGTTGACGATGTGGATGATGCGCATCGGATCAGCGGAGTCTGACCTGCTGGAAAAACTCGTACCGCGGCGGTTTGCCCTCGGTGGGAGTATAGCCGTAATCCTTGACAAACACGCCGTCCATCAGCTTGTCGTTCGGATTCCAGGGCTTGTCGTAGTCGTTGCCGGCCCGGTAGATGTAACTGATATGCCTGAAGGCATCAAACTTGCGTTTTCTCAATACTCCACCATCCGCATCGAGATCGAGGTAATGCGTGATATGATCGCTGTAATTGTATTCGGGAAAACCGGTAAAGAGCTGAAGGATGAACTCGTTTCCAGCCCTGCGTGCGGCATCAGCAACGAGATCATGCACAGTCACGTGGAAGTAATTCCCGTATTCGCCGCCTGAGCCGTGGGTAATGATGATGTCCGGCTTCTCCCTGCGAAGCAGGTCGAGGATACTGCGCGCCATGGCGCGGCGCATCACCGTCCCGGGACCAAAGCTTTTCTTGAAATCGAGTCCGGGATACTCCCCGATCTGTACGCAGGTCTGGCCATCGAGTTCATAGCGCACTGGCAGGATGCGGATGTCGACACCAAGTGATTTTCCGTACCGGCGTGCAACGCGCGGTTTTTCGATTCCTTTGAGATCCGTCGCCACACGGATGCTCCCATCCGGCATGATCCCGGCACAGTTGTATCCGTCGAGTCCCTCGGTTTCGTTCTCATCGAAACCGGCAGAGCCATCGGCGCCGTTGGAGAGCAGAAAAACATCACCGCCCTTTCCCTGCGCGGCTGCCGCGGCCAGGAGTCCCCCGGCGAGCAGCACTTCGTCGTCAGGATGCGCAAAAATACCAATCACCTTTTTCGCGCGTCGAAGCACATCCGACATCGGGGAAAATCGCTCGGCAAGTACCGACGGTGTGCGCAGGTAACCGGTATGATCGTCGTCATCGAATACGGTGAGCGTGTAGTCGATCTTCACCTTATCGCCCGCATCCCCGTACATGAAATCACGCACATACACCGCGCCATGATCCACGCCGGGCCATTCGTCAAAGTCCCAGGTGCCATGATCCACGCCTGCTGGAATGTCGTATCCCTCCCGATACCTGGAAGGATCCAGTCCTGGTGGCGTATCCTGTGAGAATGCGGGAAACGCGGGTTGAAGCAGAAAACAGAGTGCGATGAGAACAGTGGTATGTTTCATGACTGCGGGGATTAGTACAGCAGAATGCTTTTCAAATATGAGCGCCCTGAAATGCGCACATGCACAATATATGCACCGGGCGGAAGCAGAGTTCCATCGTCTCCCCTGCTGTCCCATCGGTAGAAGTGCACACCATCAGATTGCGTGAAATATACGATTTTTCGACGCATGCGTCCCGCGAGATCGAGTATCGTAAAGCAGACACGCATTCCTGCGGCTGCGCGAACCTGCAGTGTCAGGTATGCCTCGCTCTTGCGCATGTATGGGGAAGGAAAAACGGACAGCGCCGCATCGGCGAATGTTCGTGCGTCGGCGTCAAGCTGATGTCCGGTGTCTGTGAGCAAGGCTGAGGCGATGGACCGGTGTCCCTCTTTCGAAGGATGCACACCATCAAAACCGAGCAGTGTTTCAGGATTCATGAATGCGTCGTTGAGGGAAACATATCCGGCCTGTTCTGCTGCAGCCACATCCATCATCACCTGCTCATACTTTTGCTGCAGCTGACGGGCGCCCCCGTACGGAGCGAAATATGCAGAATCTGCATAATGATAAAAGCGATGTTCGAGCATCGGCGGCATGCCGAGAAGCAGGACACGGCAGCCACTTCCCTGCAGCTTTCGCACGACGAGACGCAGCTGTTCCCTGAACTGCTGAAGGGGTACACGTACCGCCGGTGGATCTCCCCAGATAAACATGTCGTTGCTTCCAAAGGCGAGGATGCAGCAGTCCGGCGCAAGCGGAAGTACTTCGTGCTCAACGCGGCGGAGCGCATCGCCCGTGGTCTCTCCCCCGTGCGCGACGCGCGAGAGCATCACCTGCCGTCCCTGTGTTCGCAGCATCGAATCGAGCAGCGCTGGCCAGGCGGCAGACGGATTGCGCTCGGCGTCGATCCATCCTTCCGCAATGGAATCACCGAAACAGCAGAGCCGCTGCTGTGCGAGGGCCCCGGCGGTCAGAAGGAAAACAAACACGCAGAAGCCGCCGATGAGGGACTGAATCCGCATGGTCAATGAGAATGTCGTCCGGGAAGATCGATGGGTACAGGAGCGTCCACCGTGCCTGAGAAATGCGGCTGCTGTTGCTGTTCGTGCAGTGCCTTGAGCAGTTTTGCCTCGTATTCACGAAGCTTGGCATCGACGGCGGATTCCATCATCGCACGGGTATCCAGGGTTTCGCGATACCGGCGCAGGAAATAGGCGATAGTTTCCACGCGAATTCTGATACTGCCGGTGGGACGGTTCTCGTCGATGTCTTTGAAGCTGAAATACGGTGTGTTTGAGCACTCGACGATTTCCTGCACGATGGCGTAGATCGGACCGTCGTGGCCGCACTTGAAACTTGATAGTTCAAGGGCCACCAGATTCGGATGGCGCGCGACGTATTTTGCTGCCCACACCTTACGATTGGTATTCTCACTGTACGAATTCTTCCACACGTCGGAGATTTCCATCGGATGTGCAATGCTGCCTTCGCGCAGATCCGGGCCGAATACGCGCTGCAACGACTTCTCATCCGTTGGCAGACTGTCCTGCGTGAACACGGGGTAGCCCAGCTTCTGGAACTCGGCGAGAATCCCGTGGTTGACACCTTCGTCGTTGTGGTAGGGACGCGCGAGCAGGACGATGCCGAGGCGCCGCTCCTCTTCGAGTTCACGCAGGGTCACCGCAGCGCGTTCACGAAGCGCGGTGTGGAATTGCTGCAACGCGGCGTATCCCTTCGCGAGCGCCTCCGCATGCTCTTCGAGGCCGATACCGAAACGCACATGCATTTCTTCGAAGAGCTGCCTCGATGCGAGGGCTGGATCCGCAAGGTTGATGAAGGGGTGTACGTAAGGAATGTTGAGCTGGGCGAAGACGTTGCCTTCCTTCGTGTACGCGGCTTCGACGGATTCCACGCTGCCGACAATGGTGGGACATGCTTTCGCAGCCTGTGTGCCGACAAGATCCGTGGGCATATCATCGATCATCGGGAAGAATATGCAGTCGAGCGCTTTCTCCGCATGTTTGCGATACAGCAGATTGTGCACATGTGCCAGCGCCAGCTTGCTTGGGAAGCAGGGATCGATACTGCCCCGCTTGCTGCCTTCACGGTACAGTGTATCGGTGGTGGACTCTGAAAACACGAGGTTTTCGAAACGGAAGCCCAGCGTCTGTAAATACGCAGTGAGCAGCGGTGCATGCGCATAGTGATTCAAGGCGCGCGGGATTCCAATACGGAGTTCCCCGCGTGTACGCCGCTGACCCTGCCATTGCAGCGCATGCTGTGCACGCTCTTCGTGCGTCTCGGTGAAGGGACGGAAAACTTCACGTCCTGCAATCTCGGCGTAGTTCGGATACTGTTTTCTCACACGGGCGAGGTCTTTCGCGATATCCCGCATTTCCGAAACCTCTTCGACACAGCCTTTCTCGCAGGTTGCAATGATCAGGCGGCGGGTATCGTCCGTGGCAGCTTCACCTGCGGAAGTCTCGACGTCGATGAACGTGCGCAGACAGCGGTTTTTGCAGAAGCTGCAGCGTGTGCTCTCATCCCGGCGTGAGACAAAGCGGATATGTTCTGCGGACTCGAGTCCAATGAATGTCGTCTCCCGGCCGTTGCCGTGCAGACGCGCCGCCTCGACAGCTGCCCCGATCGCTCCTGCCTCCCCGGTGTGCTCGTGCACATGAATGCGTGGTTTGAGGTCTCGAAACTTGTTCTCGATGAAGTCCACCTGCGCTTTCACCGCCGCCAGATTGCGCTGCGTTCCGCCTTGAAGGACGAAGGTACTGCCGAGCATCTCCAGGTTGCTGATTTGTGAGACATACAGCCAGATATTCTTTGGCAGCACGCGGGCGAGGCCCGCCATGATTTCCGCTGCATTCCAGCCCTGTCGCTGAAAATCGACGATATCCGATTGCAGAAACACCGCGCAGCCATAGCCGAACTCCGGCACCTGCTTTGCCTCGAAGGCGATATCCGCATACTGTTCGACGCTGTATCCGAATCCTTCAGCCGTACTCTGCAGGAAATACCCGTTGCCGGCAGAACATTGCGTATTAAGCTTGAAGTCGACCACTCTATTCTGGTGCAACAGAATGAGTTTGATGTCCTGACCTCCGACGTCGCATATCACGTCCACACTTTCATAAAAGCGCTGCGCGGCCTGCGTGTGGGCGACGGTTTCCACCAGCGCTACATCGGCGCCAATCGTGTCACGCAGTACATCCTTCGCATAGCCCGTGGTGCCCGCTCCAAGGATGCGCAGTTCAGCGCCCTGATCACGAACCTGCGCGTGCAGGTCCGCGATGATACGCCTGGTATCGTCGATGGGATTGCCGTCAGAGAGGCGGTAGGATTTGAACGCGACATTGAGATCGCGGTCGATCAAAACACCTTTCGTTGAGGTGGAACCTCCGTCGATGCCAAGATATGCCTCGAACGTTGTTCCAGGCTGGAGCCTGCGGGGAGTAAACACAGGGACGCTGTAGCGACGGCGGAATTCCTCCAACTCGGAGGCACTTTCCACCAATCCCTTTCCGACTTTGCTTTTCCTCTGTGCGCTGCGTCCATGCTCGATGTAATCGATGAGTCCGTCAAGCCCCCGGAAGCGCTCGCTCACTTCATTCCGCTCTGCATAGACGACGCAGCCGAGCGCCGCGAAATATTGCGCGTTCTCCGGCACATAAATGCGCTGCTCGTTGCTTCGCCCATCATCGAGACGCAGACCGCGCTCCTGCCAGATCAGAGGGATATTGTGCCGCCAGCATTCGACCATTCCGCGGATATAGGTGTTGGGTCCTCCGAGCAGAAGGACTTCAGGACGCAGCGTGTTGCCGCGGGTAAGCACGGAGAGGTTCTGCTGGATGATGGACTCAAACAGCGACGCCATGAGTTCGTCCGGTGGGACGCCCTGTTTCTGCAGGCTGTTGATATCGGTTTCGGCGAACACACCGCATTTCCCTGCAACCTGGTGCAGTCGAACGCCGTCGTAGCCGAGCTGTGCCAGACGCTCGGATGGGATGCGAAGCTTGGCATTGATCTTATCGATGATGGCCCCGGTTCCACCGGCGCACTTGTCATTCATCGATGTGAATTTCTTGCTCCTCCCTGTCACCGGATCACGCTGGAAAATGAGAATCTTCGCATCCTGTCCCCCGAGCTCTACCGCAGATCCTGCGGAGGGATGCCGGTGCTCCACAGCGAGAGCAACGGCGTTGACTTCCTGCACGAATCTCGCGCCTATGGTCGGCGCGATATTCTTGCCGCCGGAACCGGTGACGAGCAGCTGACAGGCCTCCGGGGAGGCACCGAGATGCGACAGAATACGGCGCAGGAAATCCAGTACAGTTTCCGCCTGCCTGGTTTCATGCCTGCGGTAGTCTTTCCATAGAATTTCCTCATCCCCTCTTCGCTGTACCACGGCCTTGACTGTCGTGCTGCCGACATCGAGTCCGATGATGTACCGCGGCTGTTGTCCCTTCATCACATCTCTCCCCGTTTCGCTACATGAAGCGCGAGCCGTGCGGCGGTACCAGCCTTTCCACCCGGAAGTTTAAGGAAGGCATGTCCATGCTTCGGTTCGGACGCAGCTGCCCGCAGCTGTTCTTCGGTGAGGCCGCATTCCTCCAGCGTGGAGGCGAACTCCTCTCTGGCCCGCTCCCTCGCGTCGTTCAGCGTCATCTGCACCCTGCTCTGCGCGTTGATTTCACCTTCACCGGAGGTCTCCACGGGGAGATAAATGATGTCGTCGAAATGTGCGACGACGGCGGTCTGTACGCCGTCTGACTGGGTGCTGGGAAGGCAGCCGAATGGCTTGAGCGAAAGCACCATGTGGCTGAGTTTTTCCCGCGCGTAATAAATATTCTTGGCCACCTCCAGGTGTCCTTCCCCACCTTCGATACGGGAATGGTAATACGGATGGGCAATATGCTGCAGATGTTCCTGGTCCTGCATGTCCTGCGGTACATCATCGAAACGTGCGCGCAGCTTTCGATAGGCGCGCGCATAGAGATGCTCTGAAAGGGTCAGCAGCAGCCAACCGCGCAGATACCGTCGGCGTGAGGACAAGCGCGCACGAAGTCGGCGCCATCCTGTAAGGTCATCCGGTATGTCGAGACAGCGGCGATCACGACGTGATTGTTTCTCCTGGTGCAGCAGGTACATCAGCCACGGTGTGATGGGTTCGATCATGACCTCCGCTCCCTCCTTCTCGAGGAAATCGAACATGCGGAAGTTGCCGTCTCCCTCCGTGGTCTGCGCCCAGAATTCTCCGGTGATTTTTACGACGGGACACACGCGGCTGCGGTCGACCTTCACTTTCGCGTAGATTTCGCGGCATTCGTCCATCAGCGTCGGGAGTTCCCTGCCGAACAGCTGGCGCATGAATTTCACGATATTCTCCGCGCCCCGGTGGTGTCGGCGCAGCCATCCCACCCGCTGCAAATATGCAGAAAGTGCATAAACCGGCATACGTTCAATCGCCCCGGCGACGTGCTCCATACACTCTTCCAGCGCACGATTGGTGCTGCCTGCCTCGATCTCGTATGGCCGCAGCTTATAGGCCATGTCATTGAGAAGGTCGGCAATCATGAAGGCATTGATGATACCGAGTGTAAAATCCAGGTTCATCTCGAGTCCGGCATCGGAAACGGACTGATCGAGCCCGCCTTCCTGCTGCAGGATGAGCACGCGGAAGCCTTCAAAGCCGGCGTTGCGCAGGGCCAGGCGGTACTCCGCTTCGTACATGCCGAAGCGACAGGGTCCGCATGCACCCGCGGTAAAGAATACGTAGTGATCGATGATGTGTTTGCGCGACATCCCCTGCGCTTCGAGCTGCTGCAGGTAAAGGATGAGATTGCCAACGGTGAAATAGGTGGGATTGCAGAGACCGTTGTTGCTGAATTCCTTCCCGGTTTCGAATGCGCGGGTATCCGGTGCCTCCAGGTATTCCGCCCGATAGCCGAGTCGATGCAGGTTTGCCTGGATGAGCCGTTCATGCTTCCAGGTCAGGCCGCCGAAAAGGACGGTGGTGTGCTCACGCTGCGTGCGGGTGAACGCATGTTCGGCAGGACGATGCCAGTGTCCGTTGCGTGGGACCAGGCTGAATTCCTTTTCCAGCCTTGTGCGCTCCCGCGCCAGAACTTCTTCCAGCGTCAGACGGCCATCACGCAACGCCTCGAGGAGTTCGGGATCAATCCCGTCCCCGCGTGCTTCCGCCCCGGTATTATGTACCGTATCGTGCAATCGTCTTTTCCTTGCTTGCCATTGCCGCATTTCTGCATTGATGATGCATGTGACTACGCACATCCATCAGACAATTCAAAAACACGTTCATATGAATACAGAAAATACGGATTTCTGCGCATTAATACAGGCCGATGCGTGGTCTCAATGCATCGCAGATATAATATATCCACAATGGGTGTGCCTCCGGCATGAAAGCGGGAGTGTTTTCCCCCGCCTGACCGGCACTTGCGTCTCAGAGAGGGTATCAGTAGTATCGCTATATACAGACATTTTCAGCGAGGGAACGTCATGCGCCCCATACTGCTCCTTCTCGTCCTTATGCTGCTCCCCGCGGCACTGCAAAGCCAGGAACACATCCTGCGGATCGAAATCAACGGCAGTATCAATCCTGCATCCGCGAAGTACGTGTGTGATGCCGTGCGCGATGCCGATGGTGAAGGATATCATGCCGTGCTGCTGCAGCTGAATACGCCAGGTGGACTCCTCAAAGCCACGCGGGATATGGTTTCCGCCTTTCTCTCCTCTCCCGTCCCCGTCATCGTGTACGTCGCTCCCGGCGGCGCACAGGCTGCCTCCGCGGGCGCGTTTATTACGATGGCGGGACATATCGCGGCCATGGCACCGGGGACGAATATCGGCGCCGCGCATCCCATCACAATGGGCGAGGGGCAAAATATTGCCGACTCCACAAACATTCCTCTCACAAAAGCCACGAATGACGCGGCAGCCTTTGCGCGTACCATAGCCGAAAAGCGGGGACGTAACGTCGCATGGGCAGAACGTGCGGTGCGTGGTTCCTCCTCCATCACCGAAACGGAGGCGCTGCGTGATTCCGTAATTGATATTATCGCGGAGAATGAAAGGGAGCTGCTGCGCAGTATTGACGGACGCAAAGTGCAGACCGCGTCGGGCGTGGTGACGCTGCGGACCGCCGACGCAGAGGTCGAATGGCGCGCCATGAACTTCCAGCAGGAAATCCTGGATATTCTGTCTGATCCGAACATCGCATATATTCTCCTGATGCTCGGCATGTACGGACTCTTCTTCGAGCTTTACAATCCCGGGGCGATTTTCCCGGGTGTTGTCGGCGGTATCTGTCTCATCCTGGCGTTCTATTCAATGAATACACTGCCGGTCAATTATGCAGGACTCGCGCTGATCATCTTCGGTGTCATCCTGTTTTTACTGGAAATAAAAATCGTCAGTCATGGATTGCTATCCGTCGGTGGAATTATCTCCCTTTTCTTCGGCTCTCTCATGCTTATCGAATCACCACCGGGTGTAGAATTCATGGAAGTCTCGCTCTCCGTAATCATTACGGTCACCGCCTGTACCGCGGCGTTTTTCCTCTTTGTCGTGGGCAAGGGAATCGCCATCATGCGTCGCAAGCCGACCACCGGAATTGAAGGACTGCTCAGTGAACTGGGTAAAACACGCGAAACCATCGATCCCGTCGGCAGCATCAGTGTGCACGGTGAAATATGGAAGGCACGCAGCCGCGGTGAACGCATTCCGTCAGACGCCACTGTGCGCGTCGTCGCCATAGAGAACCTGACGCTGGTCGTGGAGGAAATACCCGCGTCCTAGCGCAATTTGAACGCAAATCAATGCATTATCCATTTTATGCAGGAGCTGTCATGGATCCCGCAAGCAGTATTTTCGGCATTATCATTATCTTTGTCCTTCTTATTCTCGCCAGCGCGATTCGCGTTCTGCGCGAGTATGAGCGTGGTGTCATCTTCCGTCTCGGACGTCTCGTCGGGTCGAAGGGACCAGGACTCATCCTACTCATTCCCCTCGTAGACCGCATGGTCAAGGTCAGTCTTCGGACCATCGTGCTCGACGTACCTGCGCAGGACGTGATTACGCGTGACAACGTGTCGGTGAAGGTCAGCGCGGTCGTGTATTTCCGCGTCCTCGACTCGTCCAAGGCTATCGTGGAGGTGGAGAATTTCCTCTTCGCAACAAGCCAGCTCTCGCAGACAACACTGCGGAGCATTCTCGGACAGTCTGAGCTTGACGAACTGCTCGCCGAACGCGACAAGATCAACAAGCAGCTGCAGGAAATCATCGACATGCAGACCGAGCCCTGGGGCATCAAAGTCAGCCTCGTCGAGGTCAAGCACATCGATCTTCCGCAGGAGATGCAGCGCGCCATGGCCAAGCAGGCGGAGGCGGAACGCGAGCGACGCGCCAAAGTCATCGCCGCGGAAGGGGAGTTCCAGGCCTCGCAGAAACTGGCCGACGCAGCGAAAATTCTCAGTACCGACCCCGCCGCGCTGCAGTTGCGTTACCTGCAGACGCTGACCATCGTTGCCGCGGAGAACAACTCCACCACCCTCTTCCCCATTCCCATCGATCTTCTCAAACCATTCATGGAGAAATTGTCGAAGTGATCCATACATTCACCGTCCCTTCCAACCACGGCCGGCTGCACGTTTTCGCGGCCGCGTTTCTGATAATGTTTGTATTCATTTCCTGCGCTGCGGATCATGATGATCCGGCTGATCATGATGATCCGGCTGATCATGATGATCCGGCTGATACGCATTCCGCGATGCATAGCGCTTCGGAGACGGACGATGGGCACTTTGTTATCGGTGTCTACGGTCAGTTTCGCGTTGTCGATGGAGATACGTTTCGTATTGAAGGACTCAAGCGTGGCGTGCGATTCCTGTTCATCGACACGGAAGAAATTCCCCACGGCAACATGGCTGAAAAAGAGATTTCCGATCTGCGCGCGACCTGGCCTCAGCCGTATTACGACAGGCGCGGCGATAAGACGTTTCCCATCAAGATGTCCTCTCCCATGGGATGGGAATCCGCCGCATGGGCACGTGCGTGGTTTTCGGATGTGGACAGTATTCGCCTTGAGCGTGACAGCGACGACAATGTGTACGGGTATTTCGGAAGGTGGCTCGCCCTCGTATTCGCGAAGAAAGCCGGAAGGTGGCAGCTCTACAACCTCGCATGTGTGCGTGAAGGGCAGTCGCCGTACTACGGCAAGTATGGATTCAGCGAACGCTTCCATGACGATTTCGTACGAGCCCAGGAAGAAGCGCGTAAGGCGCAGCGCGGGATATGGAGTCCCTCTACCCAGCACTATCCCGATTACGACGAACGCATGCGCTGGTGGGATGCGCGCGGAAACGCCATCATGGATTATCTCTCGAAATACAGTGACGATGCGTCGCATTATTTCCTCGGACGCGATGGCGAATGGGAACGCCTCATGCTGCAAAACGGGAAAGATGTTGTGGTATTCGGCGCGGTAGACTGGATAGACGATGACAGCGAGGTTCGCAGTATTCGCCTTCCCCACAAGGAAGATCAGTCGCTCGAAGTACGTCTCCCCTCCACTCCTTCAGCGGAATGGGTTGAGCAGATGGAGCAGCAGTATGTTTATGTGAAAGGCAGGCTGAGTGGGACTGACGGACACATGTATCTCGAGGTGAGCGATCTGCTCGATATCAGTCGTCGTCCCCTCTGACATTACTGTCTGCAGGGTGAGTACGCGGGAATTCGAGATTGATGTTCTGGCTCTGTTCCACAACACCACGCAGATTATTCTGCGAGAACAGCTTCTTGAGTTCTCGCCGCTCTTCGTTCATTTCACCCACTTCCGCCGCGAGCAGGACGGTGATGCTTGAATAATACACCCATATCGCCGTGGCGACGATAATGGCGTAGGGACCGTATATCGAACCGAATTTCCAGAGATGCTCGAGGTAGTAGGCGAATACAAATTTCGCAACGCCCCAGAGCAGCGCAGCAATGCCGCTGCTGGTAAATACCAGTCGGAGGGGAAGGCGTTTGTCCGGGACCAGGGTGAATACAAGGAAAAAGAGCAGGAAGCTGAGCACAAAGGGAGACAGGATATTCAGTGCGTCGTTGAATATCCAGGAATTCAATTCCAGACCGAAAACATCATGCCCCAGTCCCTTGATCAAACTGATCGTATACAGGAATACGGTTACGATAATCAGCGCCATGCCTACAATGGAAAGCATGGCGAAATCTTTCAGTTTTGAGACCACGATGTTTTTCATGTCGCGGATGCTGAAAATACGGTTCAGCACGGTACGCAGGGCAGCAAACAATGCGCTCGAGGTCCATATCAGACCAATCGCACCAAGCACACCGGCCAGTTGTGAACCGCTGACAAAATCCTGTATCAGCTGAATCACGAGATCCCGCAGTTGCTCGCGCTGGTATGGAAAGAGTTCGAGTTTCTGCAGCCAGGTGTCAACCGTGGCAATAGCGGTATTGGTCTCGAGATAGAAACCCAGGACGTAGAAAATCAATAGTACGAGGGGGATGAAACAGAGCAGCGCATTGAAACTGATACCCGCGGCTGAGAGGAACAGGTGATTGTCCTCCAGCCGGTCGAAAATACGCAGGGTGTACATCCAGGCGTCTCTCACGCTGCGAAGGGACACGAAGTATCGCAGCCTTCGGAGATATCCCTGCCAGACCCGCTGAATGTACGTGTGTTTCACATGCTTTCGAGAATTCTGTCGAGTGTCTGTGTATGTGCCTGTTCGAGGTCCTCGACGCTGCAGTCGATATCGTCGTTGATACGCAGTCTGTCGCCACCGGTGCTGCCGATGACAGTGGCTCCTATCTGTGCCGCCGCTGCGGCCGCGAGAATGGCGTCAGAGTGATCCGGGTTGCAGCTGATGACGATGCGTGACTGTGACTCACCGAAGTACAGCGCATCGCGTCGAAGATCGCCGGCTTCTATCGTAACGGTTGCACCGATGGACTTCGTTCCGAGGAAGCAGCTTTCTGCCAGGGTGACTGCGAGTCCGCCGTCTGAAACGTCATGCGCACTGCGAATGTGTCCCGCGCGAATCTCGGCGAGAAGAACGTTCTGCAGCCGCTTCTCTTCCTCCAGATCAAGCGAAGGCGCATCACCGGCAACGATGCCATGTCGCTGCGCCAGATACTCACTGCCGCAAATTTCGTTGCGCGTCGTGCCAAGAAGGATGACGGCATCCCCTTCTGCCGTGAACACACTTCCGGTGATGTGATCGAGATCCTCGATCAGTCCGAGCATACCGATGACCGGTGTAGGATACACCGCACCGGTGGGATTCTCATTGTAGAAGCTGACATTGCCACCCGTCACCGGCGTGTCGAAAACGCGACAGGCCTCACCCATTCCCGCAATAGCCTCGGCGAACTGATAGTACACTTCCGGCTTGTACGGGTTTCCGAAGTTGAGGCAGTTCGTGATGGCCAGCGGCTGTGCGCCTGTACAGGCGACATTTCGTGCAGCTTCCGCTACCGCGATGGATCCGCCACGACGGGGATTCAGGTACACGTAGCGTCCGTTGCAGTCGGTTTTGACAGACAGCGCTTTTCTCGTGTCTTTCACACGAATCACCGCAGCGTCGCCTCCGGGTCCCGCCGCGGTATTCGTGCGTACGGAGGTGTCATACTGCTCGTAGGCCCATCGCTTGCTCGCGATATTCGGGGATGCGAGCAGTTCGAGGAGAACGGCGTTGCTGTCGGGAGGAATGGGTATGGATTCCATACGGAAGGCCTGCGTCGTATCGAGATACTCCGGCCTGCGCGTCTCACGCTGGTACACCGGGGCTCCGCCGCCGAGCACGAGACTGTGTGCAGGAACGACAGCCTTGGTCTCCCCACCGCGTGCAACGGTCACCATGCCGTCATCGGTGACTTCTCCGATGGTGACAGCGTGGAGATCCCATTTTGAAAAGATTTCGCGAACCCGTCCTTCATTCCCCTTCTTCACCACGACAAGCATGCGCTCCTGTGATTCGGAGAGAAGGATTTCATAGGCGCTCATGCCTTCCTCACGCACAGGGACAAGATCGAGGTCAATGTTCATGCCGCTCTCTCCTTTTGCCGACATTTCGCAGGAGGAGCAGGTGATGCCAGCGGCGCCCATGTCCTGAATGCCGACAATGAGATCTTCGCGGATAATTTCCAGCGTTGCTTCGAGCAGCAGTTTCTCGGTGAAGGGATCCCCGACCTGCACGCTGGGACGCTTGGACTCGCTGTCTTCGCTCAGGTCGACGGAAGCGAATGTGGCACCGTGAATGCCGTCGCGCCCGGTGCTCGACCCGACGATCATGACAGGATTGCCTGCACCTTCCGCAGTCGCCGAGGCGGTCTGATCGTGCTTGACGATGCCGACGGCCATGGCGTTCACGAGCGGATTGCCCTGATACGAACTGTCGAAGTAAATCTCTCCCGCCACCGTGGGGACGCCGAAGCAGTTGCCGTAATGACCGATTCCGCTGACCACGCCTTTGACCAGGTACTGGACACGGGGATTGGACGGATCACCGAAACGCAGGGAATCACAGGCAGCGATCGGACGCGCTCCCATCGTGAAGATGTCGCGGAGAATTCCGCCGACGCCTGTCGCCGCACCCTGAAACGGCTCAATCGCTGAAGGATGATTGTGGCTTTCGATTTTAAACGCGACCGCGAGTCCGTCACCGATGTCAACGAGTCCCGCATTCTCTTCCCCGGCTCCAACCAGCAGACGTCCCCCGCTGCGCGGCAGTGTCTTGATCTGCGCGATGGAATTCTTGTATGAGCAATGCTCACTCCACATCACACTGTACATGCCGAGTTCGGTATAGGTCGGTGTACGGCCAAGGTAATCGAGCACCATCTGGTATTCATCGTCGGTGAGACCGAGTTCCCTGGCGATATCGAGTGTGACCACGGGTTCTTGCTGCATGGAGAGGCTCCGGGAAGAGTAATGAGAAATGTCACGGGAGGGACATCAATGTGTCCAATACCAAAAATACGAAGCAGGGGCGACAATCCCTGAAAAAAATCCCGTCCCACGGAGTGTGGGACGGGATACACGAACAGGCTCAGATTATTCGTGTTGGCTGGTGCCTGCAGGGGCAGACACACAGAGTCAGCGGGAACCGAACAGCCATGGCATATCCGGCTGCTCGTATCGCATCTCTGGCGACCAATCCGAAGCCGCTTTCGGATGCAAGCCTGTCGGTGCAGGGAACCCGGGAAGGTCGTACAGCGGGATGTAACGAATGTTCGCGCCGAAGTCGCGATTCATTGCTTTGATGAATTCGTTGGCGACAATGGCGTTGCCGCGCGGCATCAGATGCAGTCCGTCAAGACTGAAGAGTCCGCCCGAAATATAGCTCGTGCCATAACTCTCACCGGCCACATTGTATCCGTTGTCCCGAAGATCGTTCAGCAGCTGATGAAGATCCACAAGTGTAAACCCGGATGCGGCTGCTTCGGCTTCGAGGATATCGTTGAACGCCTGTACGGCGTCCTGCGCAGTCTTCAGTTCAGCCGCATCGAGCACGAACATGGATGGCAGCGGCTGCTGTGGATTGGGACCGTACCCCTGTGCAATCATGGCCTGTGCGGTGAGAAGGACGTAATCCCCTTCCCCTACCGTTTTGACGGTGTTGTCTGCCGTGCGGTACCACAGGCTGATGGGATTTTCGGGGTCAGTCGGATTGGGCAGCGCACGCGGCACGGTCGTGAAGAACGGCGCCACGGTGGGATCAGGGACGTTCCCGATGAGGACTTTCGTATCAGGCAGATTGTTCTTGATCAGCGCAAATGCACTGCGCACGATGGTCTGGAACGCAGTGACGTCCGTGGGACCCGTTCCCGTGGGATTGCTGCCGCGCGTACCGCCGCTGGCGGCATAGCCGAGCACATCGTTGCTGCCGAGCCAGAACGTGAGTACAGTGGGATTGAGCTTGAAAGCCTGCTCGAGCAGCGACTCGCCCAGGTTCTCCTGGTCACGCATGATCAGGTAATAGAACGGATTGCCGCGTTGCTCGTAGCGCTGCTGCACACTGCTCTTGTCAATGGCATCGTACATGATCGCACCGGGAATACCCAGATTGTGATACGGTGCGAGCTGCATGAAATTCGACGGTGGAGCAAAGGTCGAATCATTTGATGTGATGATTGGCGAAGGAAGAATCTGGCGCAGCACCATGAGTGCACCGACGCCCGGATCATCGAACTGCGGCTGTATGAACGTCGGCGTGCCGAGCGCCTTCGCCAGCAGATTGGGATAGCTGTACTGCTGCGCGGAAGCGAACAGGGCGCCGGACTGGTAACCGGCGGTAAGACTGTTGCCGATCGCCACATAGACTTCAGGATTGATATCGCCGATTGATGGATCGGCTATGGGAGCGTCCTCCGAGCACGCGAACATGAGCAATGCGGCGAGGAGAACAGGCAGAAAGGTTTTGTTCTTCATGTGTTCCTCCTTAAAACGCATAACTGATGTTGAGAGCCAGGAGATCGCCGCTGCCCTGGTACTTGCCGTCAAGGTACACGCCTCCTGGATAGGAGGTCTCCTCCGTCACCCTGTCCATGAAGAACAGGTGCAGATAGGCAACGTCCAGTGTGATATATGGCAGCAGGTTCACGCCGACGCCGATATTGAGTCCATGCCTGTCGGAATCCGGAAGCAGGGGCTCCAGACTTTTATCGGGTACGGGATTACTGTCATACAGATACCCGCATCGCAGGGCGAGTCCGAGGGCCGGGAGACGATACTCCGCTCCGAGGCGGGCGATGAAGCTGTTCTCGTAATCTTTCGGAGAAGCGACATCCGCCTGCACGACATTCGGATTCGTCGTGGCATCGGTTGCGAAATCGATGGCGAGTTCATTGTAGCTTTCCCATCCGATGAACTGATAGTCGAATTCGACGTCAAAGTTTTCGGACGGCGACCAGGCAACACCTGCGAACCAGGTCTCGGGCAATGCGATGGCTGTCGTCACGTCACCTCCGGGAAACATCGAAGCGAGTCCGGCAGAAGGATGAAAATCGGCCGTGCCTTCGAAATCGACCTGTGTTTCCGCGCGGTAGGTAAAGCCGAAGGAAACGTCTTCGGTGGGACGCAACAGAACGCCGGCGTTGAAGCTGAACGCGACATTACCGGTACCATCGAGTTCGAGATCCATCACGGGATCGAAATTGGTGACCGCTCGCCGGAGCATGACGGAGGAAAAAACGATGTTGGCGCCGACACCGACCGACACCCAGTCGTTTATGGCGTAGCTGACCGTAGGCATGACATAGAAGGTCTGCAACTCGATTTCACGGGTAACAGCGCGTCCCACCCAGTCATCAGGCCATTCGGTTCCGAGTCCGTACGGCGTTGTTACACCGATACCCGCAGCAAGTCCCTTGAGCACGCCATCCGTCCATGTATGCGTCAGGTAGGCATTGGGCGGATAGAACATGTTGCTGTTCATTTCCCATTCCTGGTTGCTGTTCAGGTTGCTGGGACCGTAATACGTGTACGAGGGAGCGATGAGCGTGGCACCGATCATCAGGTTTGTGCCGCGAAGCTGCGAGAGTCCGGCGGGATTAAAGAAAATTGCGGATGGATCGTTGGCACGAGCTGCGAAGGCTCCTGCCTGGGCCATGGCGCGGGCGCCATGTTCATTGAGCTGGAAGCCTCCGGCTGATGCCAAAGAGGTACAGGCGATGCTGAAACTCAGCAACGCCGAAAACAGTACGAATCTGTTCACGGTATCCTCCGTTAGGTGTGCGAATCAGGAGATCTCTATAAGAATGGCATTCTTCTCGACTGCATCGGCCTCCTGAATTCGTATCGCCTTGACGATACCGGCCGTAGGTGCTTTGATTTCGTTCTCCATTTTCATGGCTTCAAGGAGAATCAATCCCTGTCCCGCTTCGATCAGCTCGCCTTCTGTGACGAGAATGCGGGTGATTTTTCCCGGCATGGGCGAACGTACGGTTGCGGACTGCAACTGTGCCGCCTTGTCGGACTGGTAGGCGCGCATGAGTGCTGCGCGTTCGTCTTCTATTTCAACACGAAGGGGACGTCCATTGACCATCACCTGGCAGTGACCGGTATCGGCATCCTCAACGCGGACACTCGTTTCATAACTGCGCTGCTGAAACCGCAGCAGCTTCCCTTCCGCCAGCGCATGCATTTCGACTTCGTACGGGGTGTCATTGACAATGTAGCCGCCGTCATCGCTTCGTTCGATGTGGTATTCGTTGTCACCGATACGTACTGTCCACTGACTCATAACATCCCTCCCGCGCGATGTTTGAGTGCCCAGGTGGAGCAGCGTTTTTTCGCTCCATTGCTGCCGTTGACCGGCATGGGCACGCGAACTTCCAGGGCTTCGATTGCAGCGATGGCTGCGGCAATCTCGACATCTTCATCGGGGAGCGCGAGCTTCTCAGGTTTGTAATGCTTCTGGACGAAATCGATCTGGAAATCGCCACTGATGAAGTTCGGGTGATCCATCACGAAACGACAGAATGGAATGGTGGTCTCCACTCCCTCGATGACAAATTCATCGAGCGCCCGGCGCATTTTCAGTATGGCGTCTTCCCTGTCCATTCCCCACACGACGAGCTTCGCAAACATGGGGTCGTAGTGAATCGATATCTCGCTGCCTGAAGTGACGCCGGAATCGTCACGGAACCCAAAGCCCTGGGAGGGACGATAGGTGGTGATAATGCCGGTATCGGGTAGAAAGTTATTCCGTACGTCTTCAGCGCACAGCCGGCACTCGATGGCATGCCCGCGGAAGCTGATATCCTTCTGCTCGAAGGGCAGCGGGTGTCCTTCCGCGACACGGATCTGGAGCTTGACGAGATCGAGCCCAGTCACCATCTCCGTGACGGGATGCTCAACCTGCAGGCGCGTGTTCATTTCGAGGAAATAGAAATTCCGGTCACTGTCTACCAGGAATTCAATCGTACCGGCATTGACATAGCCACAGGCCTGTGCAGCTTCCACTGCCGCCTGGCCCATCCGCTGACGCAAGTCCTCGTCCACAATGGCGGAGGGCGATTCCTCAACGACTTTCTGATGCCTGCGCTGTATCGAACATTCGCGTTCACCGAGGTGCACGGTATTCCCGTGCGCATCAGCGAGCACCTGGATTTCTATATGCCGTGGTTCGACGACGAACTTCTCGATGTAGACCCTGTCATCACCAAACGCTGCCCTCGCCTCGTTCTGTGCGGATTCGAGGGATTTGCGCAGGGTATCCGGCTGCTCGACTACGCGCATCCCCTTTCCGCCGCCGCCGGCAGCTGCCTTGAGAAGAATGGGATAGCCGACCTCAGCTGCGATGCGTTCCGCCTCATCGGGCGAAGTGACTGCGCTCTCCGTACCGGGAACGACCGGAACGCCGCGTTCGATCATCAGTTTTCGTGCCGAGGTCTTGTCGCCCATGGTTTCGATTGCCGAGGCATCGGGACCAATGAACAGAAGCCCTGCTTCGCGTACGGCACGCGCAAAGGGGGCGCGCTCCGACAGGAAGCCATAGCCGGGATGGATGGCGTCACAGCCTGTCTTTTTCGCCACCTCGATGATGGTGTCCTGCAGGAGATAGCTTTTGGCTGATTCGGCCGGACCAATACACCAGGCCTCATCGGCGATACGTACATGAAGTGCTGCGGCATCGGGTTCAGAGTACACGGCCACCGTGTGTATACCCATTTCACGGCATGCACGGATGATGCGTACTGCTATTTCTCCCCGATTCGCTACGAGGATGGAACGAATGGACTGAATCACGCTCTGTTGCGTATTTGTGGCAGGTTATTCCGCGCCCATAATACGGAATAGAGCCCCCAATTCCAAGAAGAGGCGCAGCGCCCGAAGCGCGCTAATCCTCGCGAAAATAGACCTTTGTCATCCCGGAACCGCCTTCATTCCACTCGCCAAGGGCAAATTCACGCACAAAATGCACATCCTTGAGGTAACTATGCACACGCTTGCGCAATGCGCCCGTTCCCTTGCCGTGAATGATGTCCACCCGCTTGAGTCCGCTCGACCATGCCTGCGTGAGAAAACGATCGACTTCGCGAATCGCATCGTCTCCGTACATCCCGCGCACATCCACTTCATTTCCGCTCACGGGTTCGGGAAGGTGCTGGGTGGTGGACACGGTTTCTTTCGGCTTCTGCTTCCGGAGAACGCGAACGCTGTCAACGTCAACCTGCATGCGGATGCTTCCGAACGCGACCGCCACTTTTCCCCCTGATGGTTCTTCAAGTACGACACCCTGGGTCGATGGCGTATCACGCATGGCCACCTGGTCTCCCTGCTGCAGCTGGGCGTCGCCGGTGTCTTCTCCGCGTGTTTCCTGCGGCCTGTTTTCCTCGACGGCCTTTTCGACCTGCTGCCTCTGTGCATGCATGCGATCACGCGCTTCACGGATGGCCTCTTTCGACGCCTGCTGCTCGCGGATGGAACGAATCGCTTCTTCGAGGACGGCATTGGATTGCTGAACGATGTTCTCCGCTTCCTCGAGGGCCTGGCGCTTGATCTGCCGCGCCTCCTGCTTGAGTCCCTTCTGCTTCGCTGTGTATTCCGCAAGCAGGGCCCGATACTGCTCCTCCTGCTGCTCGGCCTTGCGCAGGCGTATCCCGAGATCCTGCGACTGCCGTTCAACCTCCGCCAGCAGCTGTTCAAGTGCGTCCGATTGCGTCCCGAGTATCTCCCGCGCACGATCAATGATATTCCTCGCCATGCCATGCCGGCGCGTGATCTCAAACGCGTAGCTGCTTCCGGGGAGTCCCGCACGGAACACGTATGTGGGCTGCAGCGTGTGCAGATCGAATTCCATCGCGGCATTGCTCATTCCTTCCTGCGCATGCGCGAATGCCTTGAGCATGCCGTGATGCGTGGTGGAAATGACATGCGCCCTGGTGTGCGTCAAATGCTCGAGTATGGCAGCACCGAGCGCGCTGCCTTCCGCGGGATCCGTTCCGGTGCCGATTTCGTCGATGAGGACGAGGGCGTGGCGGTCAGCCAGCTCGACAATGCGCTTGAGGCGGCTGATATGCGAGCTGAAGGTGCTGAGGTCATTCTCGACGGATTGCTCATCCCCGATGTCTACATGAACACTCTTGTACACGGGGAATTCGCTGGTAGGATCACAGGGCACGGGAATGCCACTCTGTACCATAAGAGCGGAGAGTCCGACGGTTTTCATTGTGACGCTTTTCCCGCCCGCGTTCGGACCGGTAATGATAATCGTCGTTGCCTCATCGCCGAGTGTCAGATCGAGCGGCACAACGTCCTTACGCTGCCTGTGCAGAAGCAGCTGCGGATGCCGCGCGTGATGCAGGACGAGAGGACCCTCCAGTTTCACGACGGGAGATGACGCAAGATGCTCGCGTCCATACCGTGCGCGGGCGTAGAGGCTGTCGAACTCCGCAATCATGCCGATACTGCGGAGCAGCGCTTCCACCGCAGATCGCAGTCGTCCCGTGAGTTCGGTGAGAATGGCGTTGACTTCACGGATCTCGGCGAACTGCAGGTCGCGAATCTCGTTGTTGAGATCCAGGGTTTCGGTCGGTTCGATGTATACCGTCTGTCCGGTTGCCGAGGTCGAGTGAATGAAACCTTCGATCTGGCGCTTGTACTCGACTTTGACCGGCAGCACCAGGCGTCCGTCTCGCATGGTGACCAGTTCCTCCATGACAATTTCATCTTCGGAAACCCGCTTGAGAATATTCTCCATGCGCCGGCGCAGCTGGCCGGATTTTTCAATGATTTCCCGGCGTATGGCGCGCAATTCCTTGCTCGCTCCGTCTTTGACGCCTCCCTCCTCGTCAACCACGCGGTCGATGTGGTATTCCAGCATCTTGTCTTCATGCAGTTCCTCTGCCATGTTGGCGAGCATGCCGCAGCGCTCTCTGCGCTTGAGGAAGAACGTCCTGAGCTTGCGCGACGTGATCAGGGTGCGAAGAATGTCTCGGAAGTCTTCCGCTGCGACCATACTGCCGGCTTTTGCCGCGCGGTGCAACGCGGGACGCGTATCCTCGAGTCCTTCAATCGGCGGGGAATCCTCACCGTCGATAAGCCCCCGCATCTCGTCGACACGATTCAGTTCATCGCGTACCAGGGCAAAGACATCAGATGGCGCGAGCGCATGCACGCGTTCCTTTCCGTAGCCGGTGATGCAATAGCCGGCTACGTGATTGATGATACGCGGGAAGTCCAGCGTTCGCGCTGCATCCTGATATGGATCCGCGGGAAGCTGACCGGACTCCTCAGACATGGGGTTCACATCGGCGTCCTGCGCCGTATCATGGTCCCCCGGTACTGCTGTTTCGTTCAATCCTGTACCTCCAGGTTCACAGGGAAAGTCATGTATAAAGAAAAAGGCAAACGCCGGAAGACGTCTGCCCTTTTCCGCGTTCGGTACGGCGGGTCAGAGTTTGACCAGCGCCGAATAGTTGATACGTAAAGCGTCTGCGCGGCGCAGTTCCTGCTGCACATCGCTGACAATACCCATGCGCGAGCCCTTGTCGATGCGAAGGGACATGATCACGTTGGGATTGTTCATGCGTTTCTGATATGCAATGTTGCTGATCGAGCTGACAGGCACGATGCTGTCATCGATCTGAATGCGCTCGTCGTTGCCGATCCAGATGTAGGACAGCAGGCGCTTGTTGTCAATTTTCTCGACCGAGATGGCTTCCGGCAGCGAGTACTGCACCTGGATGTCGACTTCACGCAACACGGTCGAAACCATGAAGAAAATCAGCAGCATGAAGATGATATCCGGCAGTGACGATGTGGGAATGCCCTGGTCAGAGGTTGAGATTTTTTTCTGAAATTTCATGGTGCGTTACTCCTTACCCTTCCGCCTGGGTCGGCTCTGCAAGGGAGATACGCTGGGGTATGGCCTTGCGGATTTCCTGAATCTGTTCTTCGTTGAGCTCGTCGAGGGGCTTGCCGAATTTCTCACGGCTGTATTCCTCACGGAGATCGGTGTATGCCAGTTTCAGCTGATCCATGACGTCGATATAAATCTTGTAGGGTGTATCGCGCACTGTTTTGTAGGAAATGATGAGCTTGGGATTCGCCTTGATGCGGGAAATCATTTCCGCCCTGATCTGCGGCACGCCGATGATCTTCTCATTGAGAAGCACATCGCCGACCTCATTGACCAGGAGGTTTGCAATGTTGTCCGACTTGACGGCAACCTGCTCAGCATTTTCGACCCAGGGCGGAAGAACGAGATCAATACCGGTGTCCACGTCGATCGTCGTGGTCACCAGGAAGAACAGCAGCAGCAGAAAGGAGATATCCGCCATGCCACTCGAGCTGATCTCCGCGCCCGGTCTCTTTTTCTTACGAAACATGGGTGACTCCTAGTGATGATTGGATACGGAAGAGATGGTTAGTTGGCGACCTTCTTTCCACGTTCCAGCATGACAAGTGAGTCCACGAGCTCGATGGAGCTCTCTTCCATGTCGACAACGAGCTTGTCGATACGGGAGATGAAGTAGTTATAGAACACCTGCAGAATCATTGCAACGATCAGACCGAACAGCGTGGTGAGCAGTGCGACGGAAATACCGCTTGCGACGATTTCCGGGGAGATGTTCTTTGCGGCTGCGATACTGTCGAATGCCTGGATCATACCTGCGACCGTACCGGCGAAACCGAGCAGCGGTGCGATGGAGATGAACGTCGAGATCCAGATCATTCCGCGCTCGAGGAAGGACATCTCGATGGAACCGTAGCTGATGATGGCCTTCTCTGCTGCATCGATACCTTCGTCGGCACGCATCAGACCGGCCTGGAAGACGCTGGCAACGGAACCGCTGCTGGTCGAACAGACTTCAATGGCCTTGTCGACGCCACCGTTATCGAGGGCTTTCTTGACTTCAACGATGAACTTCTTGGTGTTCACCGACGCGCGAGCGAGGGAAATAAACTTGAAGATCACGAAGGCGAGACCCAGCACCAGGCAGGCAAGGATCGGCCACATGAAACCGCCACCCTGGTTGAATTTCTCAACGAGGAAGTTGACGATGCCCGAGTTGTCCCCGGCTTCCTGAAGGAGCAGTAAAAAGGTTCCAAGAACATGCTGCATTTTAATATGCCTCCATTATAGAGATTAGTGGTTGTTCACGTCGTAGCTCTGTTGGTACCTGAACGGCTGGGCCGCTGCCCCTGCTGTCCGGTAAGAGTGGTTGACCGGCTTCCCGGTCGGTCGCATAAGCACTAAAATACGCCTCCCTGCACCGAAACTCAAGGAAGCATAGGTTCTAAAGTACAACAAAACGATGAGAATATTGCGAGAAATATCCGTCCCCTTTTCTCCTTAATGCGGACGCTGCAGCGCGGGGGGAATCGGTCCCTGCAGGGAATCGACATACATGCGCGTGATGAGCTGGGGACGGGTGATGGCGGAGCCAACGACCACGGCATGGGCTCCCAGTGCGGTGCAATGCCGGGCATCTTCGGGTGTCCAGATACGACCCTCGGCAATGACCGGTGTGGTAAGAGCGGATGCCAGTTCGCGGATGAGGACGAAATCGGGTGTACGATAATCCTGCACAGCGGTGCCCGCAGTATAGCCTGCCAGCGTCGTCGCGACGATATCCGCACCCATTTCGGCAGCGCGTACGCCCTCGCGGAAAGTCGCGACATCGGCCCAGAGCGGGGCTTTGAAGCGCTTCCGCGCCTGTTCGAAGAAGATAAATCCGTCGATGTCTCCGGGACGCTTCCGCTTTGTCGCGTCGATGGCCACGATATCAGCGCCGGCGGACAGCAGACTGTCGATATCGTCGAGTGTGGGCGTGATCAGCGCGGACCCGTCAGCATAGCTTCCTTCGATGAAGCCGATAAGTGGCAGTTTCGTGAGCTCACGAACTGTACGCATGCGCTCGACACCTTCGATACGCAGCCCGGCAGCCCCGCCCTCGACGGCCGCATGCACGAAATACCGTAGCGCATCGAGTCCGAGCTTCTCCCCTGCCTCTTCTTCGACATGGCAGGAAACAATGAGTCCGTCATTGAATGCGGAGAGAATTGCGTCAGGAGTCATGCGGGCATCGGCCATGGGGTATCCGGGTATTGGTCAGGGGAAAATCGTCATTATTATCAGGCCGCAGACCGTGAGCAACGCGGCGAGCAGAAGGTAACAGATCATAGTGTACAGCAATCCGCGTCCGTACGCGACACCATGCACTTTCAGGGAAAGCGGCAGCAGCAGCATACTCCAGATCATTGCGATGCCCTGGAGCCCGAACAGCAACCAGAAAGGAACAGGCTGCATGCTCCATGCCGGAGGATTGACGGAAAACAGCGTCAATCCGAAAATCCCGAGCTGCAGAGGGACCAGCAGAACCGACGCCCACATCAATGGCGACATACTGTAGGCCAGGTAACCGGCAGTCAATCGATACCCGAGACGGACGCCGAACATCGGCTGGAGGCGCATGAGCAGCAATGCGAGAAGCGGGAAAAGCAACAGACCGGCAACGGGGCCACCACCCGCGATCCCGAGCAGGAGATAGCTGAATGCCACTCCCCTGTCTCCGAGCTGCAGCACGGAGAACAGCACGGTGATACAGAGCGGACCGGTGAACGCGAACAGCAGATGCACGTAGTTTTTCTGCTCACTGCGTGCAAAGCGGAGCAGCGTGGACGAAGGACGCTCAATCATTCCCCAGAGGGAGGAAAAAAGGTCCATCGCAGGCACGCGGTCGCGGATATACGCTCCGCATTCCCGGCAGCGAAGATCCAGCGCGGAGTTTTCCGCCCCGCAGGATCTGCAGAGCATTACGTCACCGCGAATCGTCACGGTGTCACCTCCTGCTGCGTGATCAGGTATTCCTCTTGCGTGTTCTGGCGTACACGCGCACAGATATTCTTACTGTGCGCCGTGACAATGTTTGTATTTCTTTCCGCTGCCACAGGGACAGGGTTCGTTGCGTCCCGGCGTTTTCTCCACGCGGATGGGTTGACGCTTTCCGGCTGTCGCCTCCTGCGGCGCCTCGTGACCGGGCTGCGCCTCCTGGTTCGCATGGTATCCCATGCCTGCGCCCGATTGATGCTGCGTGACGAGCTGTGAAACGCTCGGTCCCTGCGGTCTGCGCTGCTGGATTTCTTCCTGCACAGGATACAGGCGGAAGACCATGCCGAGAACTTCACGGTTGATCATGCCGAGCATCTGGACGAAGAGGTCGAACGCCTCGCGTTTGTACTCGATCAGGGGATCTTTCTGACCATACGCTCGCATGTGAATGCCTTCCTTCAGATCGTCCATCTCGCGCAGATGTTCTTTCCAGCGAATGTCGATAACCTGAAGAAGCGACATGCGCATAAGCTGGCGCATGACGTCGCTTCCGAGGTCTTCTTCCTTGCGGCGCAGGAAATCCATTGCCGTGGTGACGATCTGCTCTTTGAGCTCGGATGCGCCTGAAATACTGATGCGTTCGCTGTCGAGTTCAAGATCGATGACCAGGTTGCGGCGCACTTCCTCACGGAGTCCGTCCATATCCCCTGCTCCCCAGTACTGCTCGGCGAGATCCTCTGCATACTGGTCGACCATATCGTAGATTTCGTCACGCAGGTTCTCGCCGATGAGTGCCTGGCGACGGCGGGAATAAATCACCGTACGCTGCTGATTCATGACATCGTCGTATTCGAGCAGACGCTTGCGGATGCCGAAGTTGTTTTCTTCGACTTTTCGCTGGGCACGCTCGACGGACTTTGTGATCATCGAGTGCTTGATGACCTCGCCTTCTTCGACACCGAGCCGTGTCATCACCGAAGCGATACGGTCGGATTTGAAAAGACGCATCAGGTCATCTTCCAGCGAAAGGTAGAATCGCGACACACCGGGGTCACCCTGTCGTCCCGCGCGTCCACGGAGCTGACGGTCAATGCGCCGTGCCTCGTGGCGTTCGGTACCGATGATCACCAGTCCCCCGGCTTCCTTCACACCCGGACCCAGCTTGATATCCGTACCGCGTCCCGCCATGTTCGTGGCGATGGTCACGGCGCCGGGCAGACCGGCGTTGGCGACGACTTCCGCCTCACGCTGATGCTGCTTGGCGTTCAGTACGTTGTGGGGTACCCCACGTCGCTTGAGCATGCGCGACAGGGTTTCGGATACTTCGACACTGGTGGTACCGACGAGCGTGGGCTGACGGTTTTCCCGGTTTTCCTCGATGTAATCGATGACCGCGTTGTATTTCTCGCGCTTGGTCTTGTAGATGTGATCTTCCTGGTCGTCGCGCACGATGGGACGATTGGTGGGGATCACGACCACGTCGAGCTTGTAGATTTCATAAAACTCCCCTGCCTCGGTTTCCGCGGTACCGGTCATGCCGGCGAGCTTGTTGTAGAGACGGAAATAGTTCTGCAGGGTGATTGTCGCCAGTGTCTGCGTATCGCCTTCGACCTTGACGTTTTCCTTCGCCTCGATGGCCTGGTGCAGTCCCTCGGAATACCGCCGTCCCGGCAGGATACGCCCGGTAAAGGTATCGACGATCATGATCTTGCCGTCCTGCACGACGTATTCCACATCCTTCTCATACAGGCAGTAGGCCTTGAGCAGCTGATGCACGGTGTGAATGCGATCGCTGCGCTCAGCATAGATCTGCTGCAGTTTGTCTTTTTCCTTCTGCAGTTCCTTCGGGTCGAGTCCCTGTCCCTCGAGCGCGCTCAGTTCGGCAGCGATGTCGGGAAGAACGAAGAAGTCGGTTTCATCCTTCGAAGGCGCGAGGAATTCGCGACCCTTGTCCGTCAGATCCACCACGTATGTCTTCTCATCAATGGCGAAATACAGCTCATCGATGATTTCCGGCATGCGCCTGGCGTTGTCAGCGCGATAGGTGTTTTCCGTGCGCTGCATCAGCGTTTCGTTTTCCGGATTACTGAGCAGTTTGAGCAGACGCTTGTTCTTCGGGAGTCCCCTCTGCGCGCGGTAAATCAGCACACCGGCTTCCTCGGGCTTGCCATCTTTGAGCAGGCGCTCGGCTTCAGCAATGATTTTGGCCACGAAGGCGTTCTGTGCGTTGACCAGGCGGTCGACACGGGGTTTCATCTCGTCGAACTTGTGATCGGTTTCGCCTACGGGACCACTGATGATCAGCGGCGTACGCGCTTCATCAATGAGCACGGAGTCGACCTCATCAACGATGGTGTAGTTGTGGGGACGCTGCACCATTTCGATGGGATCGATGACCATGTTGTCGCGCAGGTAATCGAAACCGAACTCGTTGTTGGTGCCGTAGGTGATGTCCTGATTGTACAGAACGCGACGCTCCTGGGGACCGAGGTGATTCTGGATGCAGCCGATGGTGAGTCCGTGAAATTCGAACACGGGCGCCATCCACTCGCTGTCGCGTCGGGCCAGGTAATCGTTCACCGTGACCACGTGCACGCCTTTCCCCGGCAAGGCATTGAGGAAAATCGGCAGTGTAGCGACCAGGGTCTTTCCTTCACCCGTGGCCATCTCTGCGATGTTCCCGTTGTGAAGGACGATACCGCCGATGAGCTGCACGTCGAATGGAATCATGTTCCATGTCATCTTGCCGTCGACCACGTCGTATTCGTGTCCGACAAGGCGCCGGCAGGTATCTTTCACCACCGCGTAGGCTTCGGGAAGAATCTCGTCGAGGACGTCTTCAATGGTGTCCTTGAGATCCTCACGCAGCTGCTTGAGGCTCTCGTGGAGGGCATCCCTGTCGCTCTCGCCGACGTCATCCTTCAGCTTCTGCTGCGTCTCTTCAATTTCCTGCTCTATTTCAGCCGTTGCTTCCTTGATACGGTCTTTGAACCCCTGCGATTTTGCACGGAGCTCATCGTCCGTCAACGATTCCAGTGTCGCATAAATTTCATTGATTTCCTCGACGATCGGATACAGCGTTTTCAAATCGCGATCATGCCTGTTGCCGCCGAAGAATTTGGATACGAAGTTCAGCATGCTTCCTCTTGTAAATTCGTAGTGTGGGAATACCTGGGAGACGGTTGATGACTCAACAGCAGGTCGGTGCGCGAATGGGACGATGACGCCGCAGCGGCGGCACCGGTGCCCGGTATTCCCTGCACAGGAAGGTTGTGCGGTAGGTGTCGATCCCCTCTTCCGAAGTGGATCGACGGGTACAGACGGGATGGACGCGCAGTTCGCTGCCCCGCGCACTTGTCAGGTGGGCAGCGGGAAGTGCAGCTTCGAGCAGGGGACGCAGAATGGCCGCTTCCGGACGCTGAAGCACGGCGGGATCCGCCTGCAGCGCGGCAGTACAGAGAAGCGAAAATGTGAAAACAAAGCCAGTCATACCCTACGGGTTGCGCGTTACACAATCATTCAAATTACAGGATTTCATTTGGGGAAGCAAGAATCGCTCAGGGCAGAACGCCCGCCCGGCGCAGCTCACGCGACAGGTCGCGAGTCGCCAGGTTTTCCCATTCCCACTCCCTGCGCACGTCACGTACGAAATGCATGCGTCCATACGTTTCCGGGGCATCCGCGACATAACCGCGCGAGGTGGAAGCCAGCGACACCCAGTGCAGATTGGCGGGATAGTCGACATCGTGATAGACAGCTACAAATCCTGCGGGCGGCAGCGAGGATTCATCAGCAAACAGCGCGCGTGGGAGTGTGACCTCGAAATGCCACGGAGCGAAGGGGTCGACGTGCTTCTGCATGTTGACACTGATGGAGGAGGCGTGTGCCCTGGCCAGTTTCGCGCCGCGAAGTTCGACCACGGGTCCCCGTGCTTCGCCGTCACCCATGAGGACAACCACGCCGAACTGCGTGTTGGGTGAATACACCTGCGCATCTCCGCCCGGACGAATTCTCGGTTTGCGGCTGAGATCGAAATACAGGGCGGCGAAATCGCTTGAATCGCTGTCCGTGTTGTACAGCAGCCGGTCGTCACGTACCTGGAAATCGAAATACACGTTGCTGCTGTCATAACGGCCGGAGACGGAAAGACTGCAGTCTTCCGGTCCATGCCAGCTGCTTCCCCCCTGCACGATCATTAGTGCGGTGGAATCTCCGATGGACTGCCTGATGTCTTTCGGTGGCTCGGAGCCCGCAGCGAACAACGGCAGCGCATAGTATTTCTGTCGAAGGAAACTGCGCTTGGTGTTGCTGCCGAAGTAGTGTTCGTCCTCCAGATTCTCCATGTAATCGCGTGCGCGCTCCCAGGCGACCGCGGTTTCTCTTCCCCTGTACGGTACGCGTCCCGTACGCCACTCGTACACTCGTCGAAATACGCGATCACGAATGGCATACCCTGTCATGCGCCACCCGAAATCCCCTGTTTTTTCGGTGACCAGCACGCGTCCCCGTTCAATGGAGAATCCTACTTCAATGGGTTCAAGCACGAAGCGCCGCGTCAATGTGTTGACGACGCGGAATTCCGCTCCTTCATTGATAAAGAAATGTACACGCATTTCACGTGATCGCGCATCTGCATCCCTCGTGGAAACAACAACATCCATCCCATCGTCGCCTGAATAGTCGCCAACGTCAAAGCCGTAGATTTTGCAGTTCGGCGGGAGTTTTGATATGATGGACTGAATTTTTTCGCGGGAAAAAATTTTCTGCAGTTCCTCGGAAAAACCCGCGAATTCAAGGCTGTCGCCCTCCGCTGGTCCCCGGGGCGTCGCGATAGCTTCCCGAAACGATGGATTCTCATCTGAAAACGAGGAATTCACGACCAAATATGCAGTTTCTGCATATTCCGGGGCCGAAAAATATGCAGTTTCTGCATAATCAGGAATTGCGGTCAGTACCACAGTCAGAAATATGGGTGCTATGAGAATGCGCATCGCGATTTATTTCTTCTCTCTTTTTATGTTCTGCACGCCCGGACTATCGGCGCAGTCCGGCATCGTTGCGAAAGGATCGCATGATCCTCCCGGTGTCGCCGAAAAGCTTGCACGGGAAGCACTGGTTTCTTCAATCGATAAAACCCTGCAGTCACCGCTCTTCGACAAGACGCTTGCCGCTGTGCATATCGTTGACATCCGCAGTGGCAAGGAACTGTACTCGCGTCATGCCGATCTTCTCCTCCGGCCGGCTTCAAACGCCAAACTGGTGACGACAGCTGCCGCTGTACTTGGAATGAACGAGCATTTCCGTTTTCGCACGCGCCTCTTCGCCGTAGACAGCAGCGCTCGCACACTGCTCTGTCCCGGTGCTGCCGATCCTCTGCTGACTTCCCAAGATATTCAAAAACTTGCGGAAATCGCACAACAGAATGGCGTGCGCCATATTGATACCCTGCTGCTCGACACCTCGTTACTGGATGAACAGTTTTACGGTGCCGGGTGGATGTGGGACGATGAGTCCGACCCCTTCATGCCCTATCTCGGCAGCTTCGCTGTGGATGGCAATACCGTTCTACTCCGCATGAAAGCACCGGCGCAATACGGGAAATCCATTGAAGTTGAGGTCTTTCCCTCAAGCAGCCTGCTGCATGTGGAGAATCATGCGGCGAGCGGGCGGCATGACCGGCTTTCCATCCGCAAGCTGCCACGCAGCAATCATATCATTATCGAGGGAAGTCTGCGCGCCGGGCGACGAACGGCCAAGAAACTCAGCCTCTGGCGTCCGGAAGATGTTTTTGCAGATCTGCTGTTGAATGCCTTCCGCGGTCTGGGAGTAGATGCCGACAGCACCGTCATAGCGTTCTCTTCCGTGGACGAACCCGTACGGCAACTCGCCGAGGTCTCGCATCCACTCGAAGCCGTCCTCGAAGAAGCAAATAAAGACAGCGACAATCTCTGCGCGGAAGCGCTGCTGCGCGCACTCGCCCTGCGTCGGCAGAGCCGGGAAATTTCGGCGGAGGATGGACTGAAGGAAATCGATCGTATCCTGCGCCATGCCGGGATATCTACCGAGGGGATTGCGCTGCGTGACGGATCGGGAATCTCGTTTTACAATTTAATTACGCCGCGAGCGTTGTCGGGACTGCTGCGGCAGATGGCGCTGGGACGATATTTCGATCGCTACGCCTCCACGCTCGCTGAAGCCGGAAGTGACGGGACGCTTGCGCGCCGGATGCGTCATATGCGGAAGGGCGCCTTCTTCCGCGGAAAGACCGGAACGGTCAGCGGTGTCAGCGCCCTTTCTGGTTACGCGCAGGCTCCCGGGGGACGTCTGCTGGCGGTTGTCATACTCATGCAGAATTTCAACGGCAGGCCCCGGCCATACCGCGAGGTGCAGGATGCGATCGTGGAGCACTGTATCACTTACAGTGCCGCCACGAAGTAAGTGCTACGCTGTTTCGATCAGCGTCTTGTATTCGGTTTTCCCATCCTTGATGAACTCGTCGACGATGCGGTTGATGAGCTGCTCCGTGATCTCGTCAGAGTCGTCTTCCAGCGCGTCGTATTCATCCATGCTATTGCAGAAATAGACTTCGCTGAAGGTATTCGGACGCGTCTTGCTCTCGAACACCGAGTAATTCTTTCCGCGTTCGTTGACCAGGTAATTCTTGAGTTCCTGTACGGTCTCGAGGTAATCGTCCCGTTTTTCCTCGATGATGGGATAGGATATCGAAAAGATGACTTTCGGCATGATTACTCCATGCTGTCGATGGTGAAAAGCTGTTTTACATCACCCGTGGATGGGGGGCGCATTTCAGGGAATGCACTGTTCTCGTAAGCGAGAACCCCTCTAAGGGGGAAGCATGCTCCCTCTCGGAAGCATGCTCCTTCAAATCGATCAGGATCTGTGACGATCGCCACCGCTGCGGTCTCCACCTCCACGGCGGTCACCACCACTGCGTCCACCGCGACGATCCCCGCCTCCACGGCGATCTCCACCGCGACGGTCGCCACCACGACTGCGATGCTCTTCTTCTTTCTCCTCGTATCCTTCGGGCGGTTCCATGAGCGCCTTGCGGCTGAGAACCATTTTCCCGTTGTCTTCGAGGCGAAGGAGTTTAACGGTGACCATATCACCAACCTTCAGCACTTCGTCAACCGAATTGATGCGACGGAAGTCGATCTGCGAAATGTGCAGCAGTCCTTCCTTGCCGGGGAGGATTTCCACGAAAGCGCCGAATTCCGCAATGCGCTTGACGGGACCGGTGTAGGTCTCACCGGGTTCCGGAACAGCCGTAATACGCTTGATCATCTCCACAGCGGTGTCGCTGTTTTCCTGGTTGATCGCGGCGATAATCACGCGTCCGTCATCTTCGATATTGACTTCGGCGCCGCTTTCGGCAACGATGCTCTTGATGTTCTTTCCACCCGGACCAATCACCGCACCGATCATGTCAACCGGCACATAAATCGTGGTCAGACGCGGAGCGTATTTCGAGAGATCCTCGCGTGCGCCACCGATGGCTTCTTCCATCTTGTCGAGGATGTGCATACGCGCTTCCCTCGCCTGTTCAAGGGCGCGCTCCATGATCTCGAAGCTGATACCCTTGATCTTGATATCCATCTGGTAGGAATTGATTCCGTCGCGGGTACCGGCCACCTTGAAATCCATGTCACCGAGGTGATCCTCGTTGCCCAGGATATCGGTCAGCACGGCGACCTTCTCCCCTTCCTTGATCAGACCCATGGCCACACCGGCGACGGGCTTCTTGATCGGCACGCCGGCATCCATCAGCGCCATCGAACCGCTGCAGACCGTCGCCATGGACGAAGATCCGTTGGATTCGAGGATGTCGCAGAGGAGGCGAATCGTGTAGGGGAAATCCTCATCTGAAGGAATCATGTTCTTCAGCGCGCGTTCGGCCAGGTTTCCGTGACCGATTTCGCGGCGGCTGGTGAAACCGAAGCGCCCGACTTCGCCGACGGAGAACGGCGGGAAGTTGTAATGGAGCAGGAAGCGCTTGCGGTATTCGTCCTGCAGTCCGTCAATGATCTGTTCGTCGGATTTCGTTCCGAGCGTGCAACTCATCAGCGCCTGCGTTTCGCCGCGCGTGAACAGGGCTGAACCGTGGACACGGGGCAGTATGCTGACTTCGCAGCTGATGGGACGAACGTCCGTCAGTGTACGACCGTCGAGGCGCTGGCCCTTCTCGAGAATGGTCTGCCGCATGGCGACTTTCTCGTAGTCGTGAATGATTTCCTTGATGAGCTTTTCCTGCTCGGGGTAATCTTCGGCCAGGGCTTCCTGGATTTCTTCGTACACGGCTTTCGTTGCGGTTGCCCGCTCTTCTTTTGCCATGACAGTCTGCGCCATTTCAACCAGACGATCCCAGCACATGCCGTGGATGCGATCTTCGAGTCCTTCCGGCTTCTCGGCTACTTCCACTTCCATGCGGGGCTTGCCGGCTTCCGCCGCAAACTCCGAGATGGCGTTGCAGATATTCACGATATGTTCGTGACCGAACTGCAGCGCGGCCAGCATGTCGGCTTCTGAAATCTCGTCGGACTCGCCTTCCACCATGAGGATGGAATCGACGGTACCTGCAAGAACAACTTCGAGGTCGGCGGCACGAACCTGCTCAAACGTCGGATTGATGACGAACGAACCGTCGACACGCGCGACACGTACTTCCGCGATGGGTCCTTCAAACGGTGCACCTGCAATCATAAGCGCGGCCGAGGCGGCCGTGGCGGCGAGAACATCGCCGTCATGCTCCTGGTCACTTGAATACACGGAGGCGACGATCTGCACTTCATTGCGGTAGTTATCCGCGAACATCGGACGTATCGGGCGGTCTATGAGGCGGGCGGAGAGCACTTCCTTTTCGGAAGGTTTGCCCTCACGCTTGAAAAAGCCGCCGGGAATCTTCCCTGCAGCTGAGGTTTTTTCACGGTATTCGCAGCTCAGGGGGAAAAAGTCGATCCCTTCACGCGGTGAATCAGCGAGCACGACGGTCGCAAGGACCATAGTCTCACCGTAGGTAATCATCACCGAACCACTCGCCTGGCGGGCGAAACGGCCGGTTTCCATGGTGAGCGTCTTACCGCCCAGATCCAGATGTTTCTTCGTCATCATATCCTTCTTATCTCTGATAATTTCCCTGTCAAATTCTGTCCGCTCTTACTTGCGGAGCTCAAGTTCTTTCACGATGGTACGGTAGCGCGTGATATCGACCTTCTGCAGGTAGGCCAGCAGACGGCGGCGCTTGCCAACCATCTTCAGCAGTCCGCGACGGCTGTGATGGTCTTTCTTGTTCACACTGAAGTGCGAGGAAAGCTGGTTGATCGTTTCGGTGAGAATGGCGATCTGCACTTCAGCCTTGCCGCTGTCTTTCTCGTGGTCACCAAATTTTTTGACGAGTTCGTTTTTGCGTTCCTTTGTCAGAGGCATGGGAATTACTCCTTGGGAAAATTGAATTGTTCCTTGTTGTATTCTTCGTTGTTCTTAGTCAGCAGTTCCTTGGCATAGGCGATGTCCGTGCGAATCTGCGCGGACAACTGCTCACGGCTTTCGAAGCGGATTTCATCACGGAGGCGGTCAAGCAGTCCAACATGCAGCCTGCGTCCGTATAAATCGCCCGAAGTAATAAAAATATGAACTTCCACGGAAATATGCATCTGTTTTGATACCGTTGGCCTGCGTCCGATGTTGACGATGCCTTCATGCATTTCGCCGTCTACCTGTACCATGGCGATGTACACGCCGTTTTTCGGCAGAAGTTTATTGTTGCCCGACAGCTGCAAATTCGCCGTCGGGAAGCCCAGTGACCGGCCGATGCCCTCGCCGCGCATCACAACCCCGCTGAGGGTATAAGGACGACCGAGGAAACGGTTCGCGCGGCGCACGTTGCCTTCTGTCAGAGCATGGCGAATGGCTGTACTCGACACTTTTACACCGTCGAGCATCATTTCGCCGACAACCGTGACGTCCACTCCATGCTCGGCACCAAGCCGCTGCAGTTCCGGAGCGGTACCGCTTCTCCCCCGTCCGAACGCGTGATCAACACCAACCACAACCCTGCTTGAATGGAGGCGGCGGACGATATACTCTTCAAAAAACGTTGCTGCGTCGAGAATGGACAGATCACGTGTGAACGGGAGCACGAGGCAGACATCGAGTCCGGTATCCTCGAGCAGCGCGATGCGCTCATCAATTGTCGACAGCAGGTATGTCGGCGTGCCCCGCCGTCCGATCACTTCGCGGGGATGCGGATCGAAGGTCAGCAGCATGGAACGTAATCCATGTTCGCGCGCCTCGTCCACTGTCCGCTGAATGATTTTGCGATGTCCGCGATGCACGCCGTCAAAAGTACCGAGCGTGAGCGCGGTGGCACTGCCGTGCGACAGTTCGTCAAGGCTCCTTGCGATCAGCATCCTTGTGCTCCTTTCTCGGCAAAGAGATGCCGTTCTGCACAGCGGCGTCGACGATCTGGTCGATTGTCCACGCTTCATCCGCCAGGAAATTTCCGATCGCCGTCCTGCGCAGCGCCGTCAGGTACGCACCGCAGCCAAGATCCTGTCCCAGGTCATGTGCGAGCGTCCGCACATATGTCCCTTTCGAGCAGTCAACGCTGAACGCGAGGTCCGGCAGTGTCACTGCGGTAATATCGAAGCGACTGACATGCACGGGACGCGGTTTCCTCTCCACTTCCTTTCCCTTTCGCGCGAGACTGTAGAGACGTTTGCCATCAACCTTGACCGCGCTGTACATCGGGGGCAACTGTTGGATGTCGCCGATGTATTTACGTGTGGCCTCACGAATAGCATCGTCAGCGATATCGCCAACGGGACGATGCTGCTCTTCCGGGGTTTCTGCGTCATAACTGGCAGTCACCGCGCCAAGACGCATACTGCCTTCATAGCGTTTTCCCAGTGCCTGGAAGGTTTCAATACTGCGGGTCATGGGACCCGAGCAGAGAATGAGCAATCCGGTTGCCATCGGATCGAGTGTCCCTGCGTGCCCCACTTTCTTGACGCGCAATGTGCCGCGCACTTTCTTCACGACGTCGAAGGAAGTCCAGCCGCGGGGTTTATCCACCAGAAGGACGCCCCCAGCAGGAGCGCAAAACTGCTCGATGGTATTGAGTCCCTGCGAGGCGGTCAACGCTGATCTTCGTCCTCGTGGATTTTACGTATGAGTTCTTCCAGCCGCTCCACCCGATCAAGTGTCTGATCGATGTAAAAGCGCAGTTCCGGCGTGAATTTCAGCCGCACGCTCTTCCCCACGGCCATGCGAATTTCCTTCGCATGCTCTTCGAGGAAGGCGAGTACTTCGTCGTCGCTTTTGCCGGACTGATAATGGCTGACATAGACTTTCGCGATGCGGAGATCGGGTGTCACCATCACTTCGGTGACCGTGAGCAGGCCAAAGCCTCCCGTCTCGATATCCCGCATGAGGGTATCGCTGATCTGCTGCTTTATCAGCTGCGCGACACGTTCGGTGCGAATGGACATTACTTATTTCTGCGCCTGATCCAGGGAACGTTTGATTTCAACTTCTTCGAACGACTCGATGACGTCCCCTACCTTGATATCGTTATAGCCGGCAAGACTGATACCGCACTCAAAGCCACTGTCGACTTCACGGACATCGTCCTTGAAACGCTTGAGCGAATCGATACCGCCGGTGAACTGCACGATGCCATCGCGAAGCAGACGCACGCGGCTGTTGCGATGGATCTTGCCGTCCTGCACGTAACAACCCGCAATGACGCCGACCTTGGAAATCTTGAACACCTCACGCACGAGCACGGTGGAGGTGACCTTTTCGCTGATGTCGGGACGCAGCATGCCTTCGAGGGCGCTCTTGACGTCTTCAATGGCGTCGTAGATGATTTCGTAGTTGCGAATATCCACATCCTCGGTTTCCGCAAGCTTGCGGGCGTTGAGGTTGGGACGGACGCGGAACCCGATAATGATCGCGTTGGAGGCGCTGGCCAGAAGGACGTCGGATTCGGAAATGGCGCCGACATTCTTGTGAATGACACTGATGCGCACTTCCTCGTTCGAAAGCTTGAGCAGCGAATCGGACAGAGCTTCGACCGAGCCGTCGACATCGCCCTTGACCACGATCGGGAGATCCTGCACGCCGCCCAGCTTGATCTGCTCGGAAATGTCATCGAGCGTCGTGCGATGCACGCGACGGAAGTCGCTTTCGCGCTTGATCTGCTGACGGGTGGATGCGATTTCACGTGCCTTGCGTTCGGTTTCGACGACGACGAAGGCGTCACCCGCCTGTGGCGAGCCGTTGAAACCGAGCACCTGCACCGGCGTTGCCGGCGTTGCTTCGTCCACCCGGTTCCCGCGCTCGTCGAGCAGCGCACGAACGCGTCCGTACTCATTTCCAGCTACGAAGGTATCGCCAACGAGCAGCGTACCCTTCTGCACGAGCACCGTGGCAATGATACCCTTGCCCTTGTCGAGCTCGGATTCGATCACGGCGCCACGCGCTTCGCGGTTGGGATCAGCTCTGAGTTCGAGGATATCCGCTTCCAGCACAAGACGCTCGAGCAGCTCTTCGACATTGAGTCCTTCCTTGGCGGACAACTCAACGCAGCCGTACTTACCGCCCCAGCTCTCGACGAGAATATTGCGGTCGGCCAGCTGCTGCTTGATGCGCTCGGGATTGGCTTCAGGCTTGTCAATTTTGTTGATGGCCACGACGATGGGCACCTTGGCTGCCTGCGCGTGACTGATTGCCTCGATGGTCTGCGGCATGACACTGTCATCGGCCGCGACGACGAGGACGACAATATCGGTGACCTGCGCACCGCGGGCGCGCATGGCGGTAAAGGCCTCGTGACCCGGGGTATCGAGGAAGGTGATTTTACGCTGGTTTTCGAGCGTCACGGTGTAGGCACCGATATGCTGCGTGATACCGCCGCTTTCACCTGCCACGACATTCGTCTTGCGAATGAAATCGAGCAGCTTCGTCTTACCGTGATCGACATGACCCATGATGGTAACGATCGGCGGACGCGGTTCGAGGCTGTCTTCGTCATCTCCCTCGTCGACGAGCAGGTCTTCGGTGAATTCTTCGTGCTGCACGACATCGAAGCCGAATTCCGCCGCGACCAGTTCGATGGTTTCCATGTCAAGACGCTGGTTGATCGAAGCCATGACACCGAGTCCGATCAGCGACTGAATGACCGCGGGCACACCGACGTTCATGAAGCCTGCGAGTTCGCTTACGGTTGCGTACTCGTAGATCTGCAGTGTCTGCTTCTCGCGTTCCTGCTGCTCCTGCTCACGGATATGCTCTTCTTCGCGACGGGCGCGTTTTTTCTTGCGCATGGCCGCGCGTCCGGTGACGGGACCAAAGTCCGACATCGACGCGATGGTCTTCTTGATGGCACTGTCGACTTCCGCCTGGTCCACCTCGCGCGCCTTTCCCTTCTTGCTGCGCTTGAACATTTTCTTCTTGAGCGCTTCTGCATCCAGGGGCTCGGCGGTACCTTCCGTACGGGTAACTTTCTTCTTCTTTTTCTTCTTCCGGCGTGGAGCACCGCTGTCGTCTCCTTCCGCGCCTTCTTCACCGCCCTTGCGGTCGGCTTCCATGGTGGATTCGAGATCGATCTTGCCCTTGACCGTGAGTCCGCGCATTTTCGGAACGCTGGCTTCGAGCGAGACGTCGATTTCCTCTTTGGACTTCTTGCGAGGCTTATCTTTCTTCTCTGCTGCCTTCTTCGCAGGAGCATCTTCCGCCTTCTCTTCCGCTTCCGCGGCGGGCGTTTCTTCCTGCACTTCCGTGGCTGCCGGTTCTTCTTCGCTGGCTTCCTCGGCGATGACCTCCTCGGCCTCCGCTTCTTCCGTTTCGACGGACTCAGTTTCTTCAGCTGCCGGCGCTTCCTCTTCTTCCTCCTGTTCCGGAGCCTCTTCCTCTACGTCCTCGTCAGCCTCTTCTTCTTCCGTCTCAACCTCTTCCTCCTCGGCCTCGGCTTCGGCGGCATCCTCCTCTTCCTCAGCGGCGGGAGCTTCCTCTTCTTCCTCATCCGCTTCGGCAGTAATCTCCTCTACCTTCTCAGCCGGAGCTTCTTCCTTTTCGACCTTTGCAGGCTCTTCCGTCGTCTCCGTGGACTCGACGTCCTCATCGGTCTCATCATCACCACGGCGCTTGCGATCGATCTCGTCGAATTCGCGGCGCTTCCGGGCGTGGCGCTCGGCGTCAGTCTTTTCTTTCTTGTAATGTTTCTCGATAAGGTCAAGCATCTCCTCATCGATGATGGACATATGGTTCTTGACCTGATAACCTTTCTTGGTCAGGAACTCCGTCAACGTGTCGTGGGAGAGGTTGAACTCTTTCGCGACTTTATACAGACGTGTTTTTTTCTTCTTTTCCGTAACAGCCATGTCGCCAGTCATGCATGAAAAAAATGTTTCGTGCCGGGATCAGTCTTCTTCGGCAAAGGCCTTCTTCATTTCAACGACGATGTCGTTGACCTGTTCGATGGAGAGCCCTGGAACCTTCGAGAGCAGGTCGGAGACCGGGGCGAGAATGATATCGTTCGCCGTCCGGTATCCCGCATTGACGAGGCTGTTGATCAGCTCTTCGCCGAAGTCGGGAATAAATTCGTTCAGATCGATTTCGTATTCGGCCATGGTCTTCGTGATCTCCTCGCCTTCCTTGACGATTTCGATCTTGAATGCCGTCAACTCCGATGCGAGACGGATATTCTGTCCGTTACGTCCGATAGCCAGCGAGGCCTGGTCGCTGTCCACATGCACCTGCGCAGTGCGCGTCTCGCGGTCGAGCTTGACATCCAGCAGTTTTGCCGGTGCCAGTGCGCGCTGGATGAACAGGTGAGAATCATCGGTCCAGTTGATGACGTCAATATTCTCGTTGTTCAGCTCACGCACGATGGCGTGAATGCGCACGCCCTTCATGCCGACGCAGGCGCCGACGGCGTCGATGCGGTCGTCATGGGATTCAACGGCGACTTTCGCGCGCTCACCCGGCTCGCGGGCAATCTTGCGAATGGAAATGACACCGTCGTAAATCTCGGGAATCTCCTGCTCGAAAAGTTTCTGCAGGAAGAGAACGTCCGCCCTCGATACGATCACCATCGGCATGCCGCTGCCCTTGCGCACGACATCCTTGATCACGCAGCGGATGACGTCGCCCTTGCGGTAGCGTTCCTTGCCAATCTGTTCCTGCTTCGGAAGGATCAGCTCGGTGCGGTTGTGATTGATCAGCACGTCGTTGCGGCGCACCTGGTAAACGTCGCCCACCACGATGTCGCCTACCTTGTCGGAGTACTCGTCGTAGATGAGGTCTTTTTCGATTTCCTTGATGCGCTGATTCAGATTCTGCTTGGCGGTGGAAACCAGGCGGCGGCCGAATTCCGCGAGATTGATGATCTCGACATACTCTTCGCCGACTTCCAGCTCTTCACCCGATTTGTCGCGTGCAGCGTTGATTTCGATTTCCGTGGTAGGATCTTCAACCTCTTCAACCACTTCACGGATCAGGAAGATCTCGATATCGCCCTTGTCCATGTTGACAACGATCTCGTAGTTGGCCTCCAGGCCGTATTTCTTCTTGACCATCATGCCAAAGATGTCCTCGATCACCGAAATCAGGCGATCGCGGTCGATGCCCTTTTCGCGGACCATCTGGCCGAATGATTCTACGATTTCTGAGTTCATGCTGCGGATCATGGTGACCTTCTACCTCCAGCAGAGTATATGCTGTACACGTTGTTTACAGGGTTATTTCAACAACCGCATGAAGAATGTCTTCATGCGGAATGGTGCGGAAACCTTCGCCGTCACGCAGCAGAAGCTGCTCATCAGTGACCTCGGCGACTTCTCCACAGAACTCGCTTTCGGCATCTCCGTCTTTCCAGCGGACGCGGACATTGCGGCCCGTGTGCCTGCGGAACTGCCAGGGATGCTCAAGCGGGCGTTCGAGACCAGGTGAAGATACGATCAGCGTATACGCATCCTGCACGAGATCTCCCTTCTCGACGGCATCTGCGAGCGAACGGCTGATCTGCGCCAGTTCGTCGGCGGTGATGCCCTTATCGGTATCGACGAAAACTTCGACCAGACGCTTCTTCCCCTTCTGGCGGACTTCAACGTCCACGAGATGCGCTCCGGCATCGGAAATCAGGGGTGAAAATGCGTTTCTGAGCTCTGCCTTCATTGTTAACGTACCGATAATAAAAAATGCGGGGTAGCCCCACATTCAGAACATCCTAATATAGCCGATTGCCGTCTCACTTGCAATTGACGGCAGGTCTTTTTTCATTAATTCTCTTATTATTGCAGGCGATCATTTCGCATATTACTCGAATGGCAAACGACCCCGAACATATCAATCTTATTCTCAACAACCGCCGCGCCCGGCACGAGTACCACGTGCTGGAAAGCCTGGAGGTCGGCATCGTGCTCCGCGGCACGGAGGTGAAGTCCGTCCGTGCCGGAAAAATCAACGTGCAGGATGCCTACGCCACGGTCGAAAACGGCGAACTTTTCCTCCACAACATGCACATCAGTCCCTTCGAAAAGGGAAATATCCACAACCACGATCCCATTCGTGTGCGGAAACTGCTGGCGAAACGCAAGGAAATCCGCAAGCTGGCACAGAAGGTGCATGAAAAAGGACTGACCCTGATTCCGCTGGAAATTTATTTCTCGGGCAGACATCTGAAAATCGAACTCGGAATCTGCAAGGGCAAGAAGACTTACGACAAGCGGCAGGCGCTGAAAAAACGTGAAATTCAACGAGACATGGAACGGCAGCTGTGACCAACACCCACTTCCCCACCGTCAACGAACAAATGGACCATATCCGCCGCGGCATTTCCGAGCTGCTGCCGGAGGACGAACTCGTGCGCAAGCTGGAAAAATCGATTTCCACGGGCACGCCGCTGAACATCAAGCTGGGCTGCGATCCGAGCCGTCCTGACCTACATCTGGGACACTCGGTCGTGCTGCGCAAGCTGCGGCAGTTTCAGGATCTCGGACATCAGGCCATCCTTATCGTCGGCGACTTCACCGGCATGATCGGCGATCCGACGGGCAAGAGTAAAACACGTCCATCACTCACCCTGGAAGAAACCCGGGTGAATGGACAGTCGTATTTCGAACAGGCGGCCAAGGTGCTCGACATCGACACCGTGCAGATTCGCTACAACTCGGACTGGCTCGCACCCATGAGTTTCGAAGAAGTCATCAAGCTCAGCGCGAAATACACCGTGGCGCGCATGCTTGAGCGCGACGATTTCGAAAAGCGCTACCGCAGCCAGGAAGCCATCAGCGTGCATGAATTCCTCTATCCCCTCGCGCAGGCTTACGATTCCGTCGCGGTGCGGTCTGACGTCGAGCTGGGCGGCAGCGATCAGAAATTCAATCTTCTTGTGGGAAGGGAAATCCAGCGGGAATACGGACAGGCGCCGCAGATCATTCTCACCATGCCGCTGCTGGAGGGCACTGACGGCGTGGAAAAAATGAGCAAATCGCTGAATAATTACGTGGCCTTCAATGACACGCCTGAGGACATGTACGGCAAGACGCTGTCGATTACCGATCCGCAGATTCTGCAGTGGTTCCGTCTCGTGACGGATGTCGACGGCGAGCGTGTGGCAGCCATCGAGTCGGCCATGGAAAAAGGCGAGAATCCGCGCGATTTCAAGCGCGAACTCGCCCGCAGCGTCGTGGCCATGTACTACGACGACGCGGCAGCAGTACAGGCGGAAGAGCATTTCGACCGCGTGATCAAGAACAAGATGGCGCCGGAGGAGATTGAAGAATTTGCGCTTCCGGCTGGTAGTGATAAGTTGTTACTTGAAGTTATTTTTGAAGCCGGACTTGTGAAGTCCAAGGGTGAAGGCCGCCGCCTGATGCAGCAGTCCGCTGTCAGCATCGGCGACGAGCGCATCACCGATCCCACCGCACCCGTGCCGCCGGATGCGGAGAGCATCGTCAAGGTCGGCAAGCGGCGTTTTATCAAGATAGTTCGCGGCTGAAAAGCCCATTTCTCATTTCCAGTTTCGGAGGATACTCACGTGTTCGTTCCCAAAAGAATCTTTTTCACCAAGGGCGTCGGACGACACAAGGATTATCTGCAGTCTTTCGAGCTCGCGCTGCGTGATGCGGATCTCGAACAGCAGAACCTCGTGACGGTTTCGAGTATTTATCCACCGGGATGCAAGCGCATCAGCAAAAAAATCGGCCTCGAGCGTCTGCATCCGGGTGAAATCACTTTTGTGGTCATGGCGCGCAACGCCACCAACGAGGCCAATCGCCTGATCGCATCCTCCATCGGCGGCGCCATGCCGGCCGACGGCACCACCTACGGCTACCTCTCAGAGCATCATCCCTTTGGCGAAACGCAGAAAGTGGCCGGCGACTACGCCGAAGACCTCGCCGCAACCATGCTGGCAACGACCCTGGGCGTGGATTTCGATCCCGACTCCGCCTGGGACGAACGCGAGCAGGTATACAAAACCAGTGGCAAGATTTTCAAATCCTTCAACGTCACACAATCCGCCGAAGGCCGACTCGGCCTGTGGACCACCGTCATTTCCTGCGCAGTGCTGCTGCCGGAGTAGTTGGCTGGGTTCATCGTTGTTTGTTAAGGGCAGGCGTTTTGGTCTGCCCTTTTCGTTTTTACTCACAGGTGTTGCCCCGCTTCGCGTGGCGGTGTTGCCTCCGCTGCGCGGAGTCGTTTTTGCCTCACCTGCGGTTCGGCGTTGTCGGCACGCACCCTCTGATTTCCCAACATCAACCAAGTACCACTGACTTCGCCTGTCGCGGCGTAGTTGAGTGAAGCGAAACGAAGCCGGAAAATCGAAATCGAAATCGCAGTCGAAACCGAAATCGAAATCGATATCGCACACGAAATCGAATTCGAAATCGAAATCGTATACGATATCGAAATCGTTATCGCTATCGATTTTCCAGGTGATCATGGAGGGTGATCTCCTCTCTTTATTCCCTCCTCGTATTTCCGTACCATAGATCGTCGTTTATTCCACTGGGGGTTTGCTGTATGCGGCGTATTCTTTTTTCGATCTTGTGCTTCATTCTCATCGGCTTTCCTGGACTGCTGCACGCGCAGGTGCCGAAGACGACCGAGCTGCCGGATTGGCATATCAAGAAATGGGCGGAGGTGTACCGGCCGGATTTGACGTATTTCGCCCGGTACTCGGCTCCACTCGGGGATATCAACGGAGACGGATACGACGACTTTGCCGTCACATCGAAATCCGACACCACATATATCTTTTTCGGTGGTGATACGCTCAGCCATGTACCGGCTTATCGACTTCAGGGGGGCAGTTCGGGTGTGTGTGCAGCGGACTTCAATCGTGATGGACGCATGGATATTGTCACCGCTATCCATAATTGGCCCCCTGGAGAATATCCCCCGGATTTCACGGGTAAAGTCCGTGTCTATTACCAGAAAGAAGGCGCGGTGAAGTATGACTGGGAGCCTGACCTGCTGATCGAAGGAAAGCCGCAAGAACGTGTCGGTAAGACCTTGGAGTATGGTTACCGGAACTCAGTGTTTGCCCCGGATTTCAATGGTGACGGCTGGCCGGATCTTCTCGTGATGGCGAATGACCTCCGGGAGTCCGTTAGATACAAGGCGGTTCTGTATCTCGGCGGTCCGGAGATGGATGCGGAATATGATGTCGAGTTCCTGGTCACGCCACCCTTAGCGGCCACTCTGACATTTGCACTCGATATTCTGACAGGGGACATCAATGGAGACGGCTACGACGAAATCCTGATTGCCGGCGCTGACACCACAGGTAATGTGTACTGGAATCTCTATCTGGGGAATAGTCAAGCTGCAGCAGGAATACCCACCAGGGTGATCCGGCAAAAAGACGGATGGGCACCAAAATACGGTCGGGCAAGAATGATGGATATCGACAACGACGGCTACCAGGACATACTCGATATCGCAATTCATAGGGAATTCGGTGACGCACTGATGTTTCGTGGTAAGGCAGAGCTGCCATTGACGATTCTACCAAACGACTCGATACCGAATGCAACACCTGGACCATACGCTGATATTAGCCCGACCGTAATTGCTCCAGTGGGTGATATGAATGGTGATGGCAAACCAGACCTGATAATGGGCTGGTCGAACGGTATTTTCTGGCAGGCAACCAGATATTATTTCTATCCTGGTGGTGCAGAGTTCCGCACTCCATTGGGGTTTTTCGGAACCTCTCCGAATGTCGATTATGTGGATCCAGGAGTGTATCCAGCCGGAGACGTAAATGGTGATGGATATGACGATGTGATAACTCTCGGCTCGGGATCCAAGCATGGACTAAGTTGTCGCTTTCAGATCTGGGTCGGTGCGAAGCAATTGGCAACATCCGTTGGGCAGTCCCCCCATCCGGAATCCCCTTCCATTCACCTCTCACCCAATCCAATTTCTCAATCAGACCAATATCTCACCATCCATGCGACAGGTCTGCGTCCGGGCACAGCCCGGATTCTCGTGTCTGACATGCTTGGTCGTGCTGTAATCATGAAGCGCCTCGACTCACCCGGCTCCAGACTTCACCACTCGATGAACATTCCCCAGCTCACCCCGGGACTTTACTTTGTGACAGTAACTCAGAACACGACAGTGCTGCATAGCAAGCTGTTGGTGCGCTGATCGGCGAGATCAATTCGCTATTTCCACAGGACCTTCACGAAGCGGCGACCCTGCATGAAGCGTGTGCGCAGCTGCGTCTTCAGCAGGTTCGCGCCCTCACCCTTCCGCGTGTAGAGCAGGTCAGCTTTGCCCAGGTGCTCTTCCCAGAAGCGGTGAAAGACATCGGCGCGTTCGCGTTTGCGGGCGAAGTCCGAGGGTACGGGGACAACCCCCACCTTGACGTAGGCATCGGCTGGATCGCGCTTTCGGAGGAGTTCACCGACCCGCCGTCCATTGATCAGTCTGTAGGTCTGGAGAATGTAGCGCTGGTCCTGCACCGGGCGAAACAGTTCGTTCATCGAGGATGTGAAGCATGTGTTCTCCTCTTCCAGTTCGGACTCAATCCATATGCGCAACCCGCCGTCGTCACGGTGACTGCTCCGAATGGGCGGAACGGCGTCACACGTTTCCTCCCGCAGGGCGACGATGCTGTCGCGTACGACGTTCGCCAGTGACATGACATGCTCGGTGCTCGATACGTGCTGCTCCTCGGTGACAACGCGATTCAGACGCCGAGAGCGATACCAAAGAAGACCGACGGTCAGCAGGCCAAATGTCGACAAGCCCGCACCGGCCGTGAGTGCCGGGGCGAAGGTGTTCACTGCGACGCTCACCGCGGCGGCAGTGAGAGCAGGAACGACAGCGGCGATACCACCCAGGCGGCGCGATTGCAAGCGGAATTCCTCGATCACCTTCTCGAGCTTCGCCGTGCTTCGCGCTGTGGCCGGGAGACGCGTGGGGGCATCGGCGTCGGGAAGGTATTCGAGGCAGGGAAGTTCAACGCCGCGATACTCGAGTCCGATGCGCCATGCACGGAGGACCTCATCGCGACGGGCTGATCGTGCCAGCATGTCTTCGTTGATGTGATCGATGGCCCCGGTCAGCTCATCGGGACGCAGATGCGTCAGCAGCGGGTGTACGTGGCCGATACCGCGTTCGAGTTCGCCATCATCGCTCAGCCCGTAGAAATGCTGGTGTTTTCGCAGGAAGCGATCCCAGTCGGCGAAGCCGCGCTCGAACTCGGGCAGGACGGCGACGATATCCCAGTTGTTGGACACTTTCTCGGGCCGTGACGGATCGAGACGCAGGCTGCGACCGTGCATCTGATTGACGCTCACGTAACTCGCCACCGCGGTCATGTCGATCAGCACATTTACTGCCGCGCTGTCCCAACCTTCGCCCAGGAGTCCGCGCGTGCCGATCAGACAGCGGGTGACGCCCCGGTCAAACAGTTCGGTGATCATCAGCACGTAGGTGCGCGTGTTCCAGTCGCTTCCTGAACCACGAATTTCAAACATCCCTCGTGTAGCGTCGGATTCGCCGGCCATATCCCCCGGCGTGTATTCGCCCTCACCAATGAAGACAGCTTCGAGCTGTATCTCCCACTGCCGCGCCGCCGCGATTGCGCGCATGTCCGCGCAGAAACGCTGCGCGAGGTCGTCGTCGCACAGCACTGAAGAACCCGTGAGCATGACGGGATCGAGAACGTCGGTCTCCGGATCGGAAGTGATGGTACGCATGACGGCCACCGCGCCCCCGGCCTCCGGATCGAGAATGCCTTCGAGCGCTTTCATTCCGCCCGCCTGTGCTGTTTCGAAATCTGTCAGCACCAGCGCACGCACGTGATCACCGAGATTCCGGATTTCCTGCGCGAGGATACGACGAAGCATCCCGTGTTTGGCATGCGACAGCGCGAGTACGCGGTCGATGACGCTCCGCCGCCGTACGAACCCCCCTCCGCGCTGTTCATACCCGAGCTGCCTTAGGGCACGCGTCACCCTGCCGATACGCGACGCGATTTCCGGAGCGTGCTCGCCGCTGCAGACATCGTCGAGATAGCCTTGCAGGATACCGGAGACATCATCGAGCGTGAGCGCTTCTTCCATTTCATCGAGCATCGGCACATGCGCGGGTAGAGGAATGCCGTATCGATGGGCATAGCGTCCGAGGGCGATGGCGGCGGAAGTATTGTTTTTCAGAAAGGAGTTCCATGCATCGTATTTCCTGCCTCGAAATGCGCAATGGTCCATGACGTCCTGCACGTACAGATGCAGGGGTGTGACATCTGCCTGCGCGCTGTTCAGGTCTTCGAACAGCGCGTGAAATTCCTGGTGCCGCGCACGGATGAAGGCGAGTTCCTGCGGATCGGGGTGGACCAGGCAGACGAGGTCCTGGAACGGCGCCAGGTTGCCGTCCTTGACGACGGCGGGGAGCGGGATCTGGTAATCCACGGGTCCCACAAGGTCGAGATACATTGACTGTTCGTGCGCGGCACGGTCAACCGGCGGTGTGGCCGTGAGTCCCAGCACCATCATCGGATGCAGGGCGAGCACTTCCTTCAATACATCCGCCCAGAACGCGAGCAGGTGGTGGCACTCGTCCAGGATGAGGAGCTGGTAATCCTGTCTGCGCAGAATCTCCACCAGGTGTTCGACGTTTTCATGCATGCTGCCGTCCACGGCATTGCGTACGGCAATTCTCTGGTAGGTCAGCGACAGGATCGGTGTCTGCTGCGCGGGATCGTGTCCGATGAGATGCCGCACATCATCTCCCCAGACCTCACCCAGCGTATCCACCAGATCGGCGGTGGCGCGACCGTACTTGTCGATCCACTGTGCCTGAATGGCCGCGTTGGGCGAGAGAATCACGGAATTCACACCCAGGCGCTGCAGAAATGCGATGCCGATAATGGTCTTTCCCGATCCCGGCGGTGCGACGATGTGGAAACGACGCTTGCCTTCTGCGTGCTTTCGCGTCAACACATCCAGCGCTTCAGCCTGGTACGGCCGAAGGTTCATCGAGAGCGCGCGCTCGTCGAGCATGTTGTGCAGATGGTCTTCGCTCATGCGCATAAAGTGCATTTCACATCGCTGTATCACAAACCGGATTCCCCCTCCCTCTGCCTCTCCCACAACCTGATCTCCCGATCAAATCAAGCTCTTGATCCAGTCCGTTTCGACGGCTTGTTCGTCTCTGAACGCTAATAGGCGAAGACCATTCAGCGTTGCAGAATTCCGACCTGGGTCATGTTTTCGTATCCCGTACGGTCTTCTTTCGTCGGGACGCAAGAAGGAACGGAAGCACGATAAGGACAATGCCCGGAAAGAGCAGGGCGATAATTTGATTGTAACGCAATTCCCACATCGGCCAGCACTCCACACGAAAATGCAATACCGATGAGCAGCATTCCCGACAGCACAGAACATAACATCACCCATCTCATTACCACCTCCAGATTATTACGCTCCGTGCGATCGTGTTATCTGAATCATCCTGTCCGCACGTTGCTTCTCACAGCTTTAATGTGCTATGACTGTACACAGACTATCCACGTACAACTCGACGTGCTTCGGATTGCCATAATACTCGACAGTGACTCTACCTCTATTGATTATCTCCAGTGTATCAGTGCAATACACCGATGCCGTAGAACCATTTTCGCATCTCAGCTGCAGATTCTTACAGACGAAACCATCCAACTCCGCAAGAGTACCTGTCACGACAAGGTCACATTCACCCGCTTCACCTGCCATGGATATTCTTGAACCTGACAGATCAATCGATATGTACTTGGATGAGAGTTCACCGCTATAATCCGATCCATATACTCCATGAATCCAAACACTATCCTGCATGTCAAAGCCGGATATCTCGCAATTGGACAAGTACTGTGATGTTATGGTATGGATGCTGGGGACGTTAACTATGACCTCACATTTTGTGGGCCTTGCGTCAACACCTTCATAATCTAGCTTTAGCCAGAATAGGTCTTCCCAGTTAGATGCAGAAAGGTGCGGGCGAATATTACTGTCAGTCGTAAGGATTGCTCTCGCAGTATCCCCCATTTCGATCCTTGCATCGACTTCACCCCATACCCGAAGTCGTTTCACATCGCCGATCGTCACAGTATCTGTAACCAAGACGCCATTGCCGTAAACCACTTCTTTTGGTCCATCAGGTGATGATGCTCCGTGGTCATCATCACAACCTGCAGAAACAATCAGCAGGACAATTCCCAGCAACATCAATATCCGAGTCATCCGCATCTCGTCAGTTTTTCACTCAATACGCTGAATGCTCCAGAATAGCAACTCGGGCGTGGATTGTCAATCAGCGAACCACAACGAGTGTTTTTGTAGCAGTCTGCGAATTGGCTGTCAGCGTGTAATAATAAATTCCTGGACGCAGTCCCTTGATATCGATTTCAGCGTGGTGAACCCCGGCGGACAACGTATGGTTCACAATCGTGCGAACACGGCGGCCCATGATGTCATGAATGACAAGACGGACATACCCATCCTGATCAAGGGAGAATGGGATTGTCGTTTTCATCCCGGTACTACCGGAGTGCGTTGGATTCGGGTACGACTGACCAAGATGAATATCCAACGGCTGATTTTCCACAGTGATCGAAGAAACGACATCGCCTTGATAGACCTTGAGTCCCCCATACGAAGTAGAACCAAAAAGAACAAAACTGGAAGAATCAACCTGTACTGGCGCGACCTGTAGGAGCCCTTTGCAGGAACCACTGGACTCAACTTCCCTCCAGCTCGCACCTCCATCCGTACTGTAGGTGATGCGTCCCGGATCTGTTACACCATAAAGCATATCCACATGCAATGGATGCGGGACTATATCCCGGACTTTGTAGCCGACAGCTATCCGCTCCCAGGTTGCCCCATAATCGCTGCTCCTGTTCAGGATCCTGCGGTGATGTTCATCGCTGGATAGATGAAACAGTATGTGAGGCTGCCTGGGACGCACTACAAAGCCGTATATGGTATCTGCAATGGTAGTCCACGATTTTCCTCCATCATCGCTCCGGATCACGAGGCTGCCACGGTTGGGAAGCGAGGCCGAAGGCAGCGCAATTACTGTTGCGTACACCCGGTCACTATTCACTGGATCAACAATGATGTTTCGCACGGAATTGATCCGGTATCCCGGAAGCTGAAGAATTTCCCATGTGTTTCCGGCGTCCGAGCTTCTAATCAGCCCATCCAATAATGATCCAGTTGAATCAACACCAGCAGAGAAATCTGCATACATCACCTGCCGATCAGAGGAGACGCCAACATGCGAGACCGACCTGTGCGGAATATGAAGTTGCTCCCATATGGTTCCTGCGTCAGTGCTCCTAGCTATGATTGTCGTGTCAAATGCGGTGGTGCTCCCATACCAGGATGACGGAACACGCGTGGAATAGATCGCATGCTCACCGTCCGATTGAACGAGAATCATCGAAGCCTCAGAACTCGAAGGATCGGGTAACAGAGTCTCCCAATCACCGCCGCCATTGGTTGTGCGGAGCAGACCCTTGCCGTGAACAAGTGCGAAAATCGAATCCTTCGAAAGGCATGAGAAGGCTGCAACATCGCTGATGGTCAGTCCGTTCGATTGCGCCTCCCATGAAATACCTCCATCATTACTGAACCAGACGCCCGTTGGGACAGCTCCCACATACAGTCGCATGGAATCAATGGGATCGATAGTAATCGTATTGATGCGTCCGAGGGACGGTGCTGCCGAAAGAACACTGAAGTCGTTACCACCATTAGTGCTGCGATAGATATCTGTTCCATCGTGTGCATACACGACATTCGAACGCGATGGATCGACGGTCAGTCTGTAGCCAAACGACGGAGGTGCTGGCAGTCCATTTCCAACCGCCTCCCACGTGGTGCCGGCATCGGTAGTTTTAAGAACACCTGAGGCGGAAGCGAAACTGCGGACATAGAAGATTGAAGGATTCTGTGAATCGAAGGTGACAACGGTTTCCGTCTGTGTGCTGTCCAACGATGAGATTTTTCGCCAGTGCAAACCGAAATCGGAACTGGCATAAAGCAGGTGACCACTGATGACATCCGAACCATGACCAGCTGGTTGAAAAGCCAGCAAGTGATCGTGAAAGAAGGGATTTGGATTCAGAAGCAGCCGCCCCATGGTGGTGTCGATTCCAGAGGACCGGTCTTGCCACGTCTGTCCCCCATCCGTTGACGCCACAAAAGAGTTGAGGTATGGGGTGGATAAATACTTCCGCGCGATCATGAGGTCGGGATTCCTGGGATCAACATGCAGCAGAAAATTGACGGAGTCCGAATACATCCGTTCCCAGGTTTCACCCGCATCCATCGTGTGGTAGATTATCTCACTCGAGTTTATTATGAACAGTTCTCTGTTATTAGTGGCAGATAGAATGAGTCTGGGATTCTCGTTCAGGCAGTCCGGTCCACCAATGTTGTTTGAGATATTGATCCATTGCGCGCCGAAGTTGTCGCTTCGAAACACTTCATTGATTCCGCAGGCATATATATGCGCAGATGATGAGGTAGGAATCTCTACGCGGAGAGCCCAGTCCCCACCGTTCGGTCCCAACGACGTCCACCTGGAAGCAACCGGGTACGGGACCTGCGACACAGCAGGTTGCATGGAAAAAACACACATCTGAATGATGAGTACTCCCATGGCATAAAGAACATGCAATTTGATTCTCAAATCTCTCACCTTCTAGCAGCTTGATATTTCGCTGGACTTAACTGAATCATCCTGTCCGCAGCTGACTCAGGAGGTACAATGTCGTCAGCACCGCGGCGACACCCACTCCAACAAAGATGTACAGAAGATACTCGTTCGCGCTTCGCAGACGGCCTACCTGCTCGATCTCTGATAAACGGAGAGCATGTCCTTCGTCACCGACACCACCTCGATCCGAATCATCGAACCCGGTAATGACCGTGGCCCCTTCAACGCAGTACTCAATGCAAATCCTGCCCCTGGACTCCTTCACTTCCCCGCCATCAGTGTATCCAACCGCGTATGTATCCGAGCCGCATATCTCGACCGTATCATCCTGTCCCAACAGCAAGGTATCATCCTCGATGACAACGGCGCGGTATACCCTGTCCTCCTTAACGAATATCCCCAGATCCTGATACCGTAGTGCCCCAGCAACCACATCACCATTAAGCCGCACGCTGTCGACATCGAAACCGTCCCCTGCATTCGTACGCACAGACTGCTCAAATTCAGCCAGCGACAGCGTCTCATATCCAGAACAGCCTGCCAGCAATATTGCCATGGCAGTGACCAACGAGAATAATCGCACCAAGCTGAGCGTCATATTGCTGCATGGTGAACCACTTTTATGCAGAATCTGCATATTTCCGATCATGGCCGTTACCTGATTACTGAGAGTAATCGTGATACTTGGGTGCCATCCACCGCCGTGACGCGAAGGATGTAGCTTCCCGGAGTGAACTGTGTGGCGGACACATTGATACTCCACTGTTCACCGGCTTCGAGTGTGCGGGAGAGGCGTTCGCGTCCGAGCATATCGTACAGGGACAACCGATAGCTCTCATCTCCCGCACCTGCAATGGCCACCTGCAGCATACCACCGATCGTGACCGGTTGCGGCCATGCTTCGAGCGTTAACGCGGCAGGCATCGATGGGTCGCCAACACTGGTGCTCTTCCGAATCACGTATGTCACTGCGATGCTGCGATTCGATGGAGCCGCGGATACGTTCAGTGCGGCTGCGTGTCCACCAACATCAAGCATCGTGCTATTCGGCTGCACGGCGACCGTGGCTTCCTGGCTGCCGGAGAGTGGATTTGCATTCAGCCAGGTTTCAGTGGGCTGCATGCTCCAGGGCATGGTCAATCCTCCACCCGTCCACAGCTGCACGTTCTGCGCTGCGGGAAGCGGTCCGCCGCGCTCGGCTTCGAAGTACAGGTGCTTCGGGGAGAGGACGATACCGGCCGGGGAATCGAAAACGACTTCAATCGAGGAACTGCATCCATCACCACTTCCCTGCTGATCGGAACGCCATTGCCATGTGATGTCAACGGGTCCTGCTGCCGTCAGCTGATTGGACGGCGTGATCATCCACCACCGCGTGCAGGTTGCGTTCGGGAGAAGTGTGCCGGGAGAAACGGGTCCACCTTGCTGATTTGCAAACTCCGGCGATGTGAAGAGCTGCGTACTGTCCGATCCGGCAAGGACGAACTCTTTCGGCAACACAATCGAAGCCTCACAGCCCGTGAGTGCTATCGTCCCGGTATTCGTTACGGTGTACGACACGAAAAGCGGATCAGGGATGAAGCGTTCGTAGTAGGGATCGGCGTACAGGGAATCGTGTCCACCCGTTGAACAGGCAATACCTGTCTCCTCCGGCCAGGCTTCGATGTGAATAATCATGCTGCACTGTTTCCACTCCGTCTGCTCGTCGGAACGGTAGCGCACGATGATTTCCTGATCTTCGGCAATAGAAGCTCTCTGCGGAATGAGAAGCCAGCCCAACACCGAAGTTGAATGCGTATCGAGCACCGGCATGTTCTTCTGTGCGACTTCGGTGGCATTCAGCTCAAACCTCGGGGCAAGATCGAGCGCGATTTCAGCTACGACATTCGTTTCTTCCTCATCGAGGAGATTGTCCAGCATAACTGTCAAAGGAACAGGATAAGGTTCATATCGAACATGATCCCGGTCAAAGCGCACCGTATCTACTGCATTCAGTCTGCATTTGGGACTCTCCACAGCTTCAATCTCAATTTCTTTTGTGCATGCTGCAATAACCTCATCGTCTCTGCCGTATGCGGTAACGCTAAAATGGGCTGTCCGTGCAGATCGTAGAGCAAGAATCCGCAGATTCCAGTCCAGCGGAATACTGTTACCTGGTGTGAGCGTTCCCCCACTGCGAATCAGTGCGTCTTCTGTCATCACACCACTCCCGGGTGCGATCTCAAGCTCGATTCGGTCGACTTCAACCTGCACAGTCCCGGAGTTCGTCAGATTGTATTGCAATGGAACGAGAGCTCGGGAAAGCACGGTGGACTCATCGATCTGATCTGGAGCGTTCAGCGTGCACACCACTGTTTTATCGATGACATCGATATGCACAATTCTGCTGCAGTAGTACGTGAATCCATCCACCGTGATCGCAAACAGCAATGTGTCATCGGTTGGCACGGCTGGTGGATTCTGCAGCACCATGTTGAATTGCAGGCTCTGATCAGATTTCGCCTCTACGTTGAAGGAATCGCGTACGAGGGAATCCCCTGCAGCAGGACCCAGATGCGGAGCGGAAATCAAGTCCAGACGGACACGAACATCAACGCGAACGGTGTCCAGCGGGTTATTGAGCGTCAGAGTGTATTGCGGCGCTGCAGGATCAGCTGTACTCAGTGCGGTATTCCATACGATCTTCTCTGGTCCTTCTACCTCGCAGGGAAGCTCCGGCACACCGGGAATGTTGGTGTGGATCTCGCAGTCACTCCAAGGCAAACCGTACTCATCCATGGCGCTGGTACGCACAATAATGTCACGATCGAAGCGAAGTGCATCGATACGGACTTCGACCGGGAAACTGACGGAAGCCCCTGGCGCAATGGTCTCTCCCGGCCAGAACGGATTGCGGAAAATGCGGCAGTTCGGAATGGCGGATTGTTGGAAGGACGCGACAGGGACTGGTGCGGACGTAACGTTCGTGTATGTCACCATATAGTGGAGCAAACCGACTTCGCCGTCCGGAGTCTCTGCGTAACCATTACCCTTCCAGTACACGCGGTCAGGTCCCTCAATCAGGCAGGAAAGTCGCGGATCATCCTCATCGAAACGTTTGACGACAATATCGTACGTACACCATTCCTCGGCTGCAGGCCATTCCGCGCCGGATTCCGGATCAACAAAGAACGCTTTGCATAACACCTCCAGTGTATCACCTATCAGAGACGCATCCTTCACACGCAGCGTCCATGTGCAACTTGCTGATTCTCCGGGGCCAATCTCCGCAGGAAGCATGGGCTGTGCGCTTGAGGGTGCGACAACTTCCAGTCCTGGCGGAACATCGATTGTGGCCTGAAGGACGCGTGCACCTTTGGCATCACTGAGGTTGGAAAGAGTATAGTGCACATCGAATGTTCGTGGCTCACCATACCCACGCGTCTTCTCTACCTTGATTGTATCAATGCTCGATATTGCACAACTGAACTGCCGGCAAGGCGTGGGAATGCGTAAATCCACATAGTATCTCCCTTCTGTCAGACTACTACCCAGGATCCGCCAATCTGGCAATCTTGAGATCCTATCAGGGAGGTAGGAATCACTATACAGTAGATATCCATTTGGTCTTGAGCTGATATTAGGTTGAGCTGGTACAGCTTTGTATGGGTGGTTCCAAAAAGATGAAAAAACAACATCCAGAGTGTTGGCGTCCAGTGCGATCAGAAAAAGATCATCAATATTATATGGGGACGGAGCGGCAATACTCATAGTATCAAATGCATTAATCAGCGGCATTACTTCATCCGACTCCAATGCCCCTTGACTAGGATAATATAAGTTTCCTGTGCACAGTATTAAATTACAAGGGCCTTCTATAATATTTGATATGTTCTCATTCGATGCAAGTCCTGTATTGATATTAACACCGCCGATACTCTTACCTGTAGCATCTATACAGCCAATCGTCCGGGCTGTCGACACTATTCGCTCAGGGATATTGTTGCCATACGTTGTCCATATGCCAGGCAGCGAATAGGTACCAGAACGCGGGTATGTTCTTCCATATAGGATTAAATCTCCATCTGCCTGTAGGAGGGAGGTTTCATACCAGAACGAACGATCAGCAAAACCATACCAGGTCGCATACTCATAATCATTTTTCACCCTCGAATACTTCGCGACATACGCTCCTACTTGTCCCGATATTTGTTCCTTGGATATTAAAGTATTACGTAACGGAACATCGTCGATACCAGCGAATCGATTTCCCATGACAAAGACAACGCTACCGTCTGTATCATCGACATGCATGTGGAAATGGTCATTTTCTGGAGCTATTAATGCATTTAGAACCGTTGAAGGATAAATGTATGTCATGTAGGACAATGAATCGAGCTGAGTGGAAACAATGCCAAAAACCGACGTGTAAGTATCGCTGCCATGTGGTTGACGAAATTCTGCGTATGGTTCGATGGCGTCATGTGTAATCGCTGCAACACTATCCCCAGCATTGACCGACACAAGACCATAAATATAGTACTCTTCATTTCTTTGATGTATTGATACGGGCTCTATTTTACCTGGTCCACCAACGTAACTTGCTAGTTCATAATGTCCATATTCATCTAGCACGAGAATTACACTCTGATAGTCATCAACACTAGCGCTTGGTGGCTCTGATCCCGGGATCGCTCGATTAATCGGGAAATTTGCTCCGCCTCTCGTAAGAGCAGACACCTTGCCTTCATGGACATCAATAGATTCACTTCCTGTCCATCCGCGGGCGCCTTGCCCCAACGGTGTAGGACCGAAGTAAGTGCTGTAAACTACCTCCTTAATACTTGTATTATATTTCACAAAAGTACTGTTCCAAGTCCCAGCGTAGAAGCTACGGGTTGAATTGACCTGTGGAAAGTCAGCATCTAGTGTTAAACCTGATATAACCAGCATGTTTCCTTCCGTCTTCACAACTCTGTCTGCCCCCAGTCTGACAAAATTCATGAACGTTGCGGCGACGGCAGGATCATATGGGAATTGTTGTACTTCATTTCCTTGCTGGAGCTCGAACTTCATCTTTTCACGCGTAATTTCATTACGACTCCGAATTCTTATAGCAGGACGGCCATTTCCAGCTGCTGTGATCTCTTTCCAACCTGGCTCCGCAGACCTTCCGAGTGCATCAATCTCAATGTCCACTCCATCCCATACATTCGCATACCGCACTCTCCCATGATTTGATACGTCCTCACGCCACTTCGTGCTGTCAGCGCAGAGATAAAAATGAGATACAGCATCTGCGGTGTCCATTGCCATAAGTCGCATGGCGTCTGAGTGATTCTTAAAGCGCAGGCGGATGATCTCCATCTCGACAGTTCCATCATCTGCGCCATTCAGGCTGAGTTCTCCCGGTAGCGTTTTTCCCGATCTCGGACGCGTGATGGCCAGGCCGTCCTTCAGAAACCAGAGCGATCCATTCTCTCCGGGAATCGCAAAGCGTACGGAATTGTCCCACTGACCTGCATTCCGAATAACCATGCATGGTATGTCGTATGGTTCTGGCTCACCCCCTCCTACTCTCATAAACGACGGCAGAATCACCAGTAGAAGGATCAATGTTGTAAATCGCATACCCCGCTCCGCTTTCAGAACACTTGTGACACCATTTTCCAGACGCAGCACCGGCTGCCTCTGTATCTATATACCTCTCGAATGCCCGTGGTGGACAAAAAAAGGTGAAATAAATCTGAAAATGCAAGGCTCCCAGAGTACATCGCTCTTCCACCTTCGTTTCACTTCGCTCAACCACGGCGGACAGGCAAAATCGAAGTTCCGGCTTTGTTTCGCTCCGCTCAACTACGCCGTGACAGGCATGATCGAATTAATCAATCCATGCAGTCAACAAACCCGGCCTCCTCCCCCTCCTCAGCGAGAATCCGTACGATCCGTGAAGATCCGCGTTCTCGTTGATTATTCTCTACCCCTCGAATACAACATTATCCCCTTCGAACGCACGGATGAGCTCACGGAGGGATTCGGGTACGCGTGTGGGTGTGTTGGTGTTTTCGTCGACGTGGACGAACACGTGCTCGCCCCTTGCGACGGGGGTACCGTCGGCTTTGACGGCGAGGTGTTCGAAGCCGATGGAGCTGTTGCCGACGGTGGTGATGCGGGTGAGGAGCTGCACCTGCTCATCGAACAGTGCGGGAGCGTAGTAGTCACAGCTGTTGCGCACGACGAAGAATTTGTTGTGCGTGACGAAGGTGCCTTCGTCCATCGGCAGACCGAGCGCGCGGATGTATTCGACGCGCGCTTCCTCGAAATAATAGAAGTACCAGATGTTGTGCACGACGTTCTGGCGGTCGACGTGGTACGAGAGGACGCGCTTGGTCATGCTGTGGCGGAATTTCGCGATGTCAGGAAGGGATTTACTGTTCGATGCCATCTATGCTCCGTTCAGGATACGTTTGCTTCGTTCAGAATGCTTTTGTGCAGATCAGTTTGCGTCGCCCGCTTCATGACCTGTATGCGCGAATCAGAATACGCGGTGGAAGATTTCGAGGGCGCGGGTGATGTCGTCGTCGTTGAGGTCGATGTGCACGACGGCGCGCAGCATGTCGCCCATGCCCATGCCGATGCGGATGCCTTCTTCGGCGAGCTTGGCCTGTGCCTCCCCTGCCCGCATCGCGGCGCCGGTGAAGTCGAGCAGCACCATGTTGCTTTGCACACGTTCGATGTCGACGGTGAAGGCATCGATATCTGCCAGTCCTTCAGCCAGCGTCCTTGCCCGCGCGTGATCGCGCGCGAGCAGCGGAAGATGATGCTCGATGGCGTACTGCGCCGCGGCGGCGAGCATGCCGGACTGACGCATGCCGCCTCCGAAAATCTTGCGGTATTTGTGGGCGCGGGCGATGAAGTCGGCGGGACCCAGCAGCATGGATCCCACGGGGGCGCCGAGTCCTTTCGAGAAACAGATGGACACCGAATCCACTACCTCACCGTACGCGCTCAGCGGCGTGCCGGTGGCGGCGTGGGCATTCCAGATGCGCGCGCCATCGAGATGCAGACGCAGGTCGCGATCAGCACAGAATTGCGACAGTGCACGCATGTCCTCGATGGGATACAGCGTTCCGCCATACCGGTTGTGTGTGTTCTCGATGCACACCAGCGAGGTACGGGGATAGTAATACTCACCCGGACGAATGGCGGCCTCAACATCCTCCAGCGCGAACACACCAAGATCGCTGCCGACGGTGTGCAGCTGAACGGCGGACATCATCGAGGGTGCCGCGGTCTCATAGTTGAAAATATGCGACTCGCGCTCGACGATGACCTCGTCGCCGGACTGCGTCCATGCCTTGATGCCGATCTGATTGCTCATCACTCCGGTGGGAACGAAGAGTCCGGCTTCCATGCCGAACAATGCCGCCATGCTTTTCTGCAGACGATTCACTGTCGGATCCTCGCCGTACACATCATCCCCCAGCGGAGCCGCGATCATGGCGGTTTTCATTTCGGGGGTGGGAATGGTGACGGTGTCGCTGCGTAAGTCGATCATCTGCGTGCTCATTTCTTGTAATACCCGGCGGTAATGGTGAAAAGGATGATGAAGCCGGCGATGACGCTGATCCCGAAGGGAAACCAGTCGCCATGCCTGGTGTAGAATGTTTGCTCACGGATGAGCGGTATTGTCCCGACGATACCCAGTCGCGTATACAGCGGTGTCGGCTGCGATACCCTGCCGTAAGGATCGATGAAGCAGGAAACGCCGTTGTTTGCGCAGCGCGCTACGGCGCGGCGGTTTTCGACGGCACGAAGGACGGTGTACTGCATGAGTTGGTAGGGACCGGATGAAGGACCGAACCAGCCGTCGTTCGTAATCACGCAGAACGCCTCGGCACCGCGCTCGGCAAAGCCCGCGACGAAAGAGGGATACAGCGTCTCGTAACAGATCATGGCCCAGACGCCGATGTCCTCTCTCTCATGCCGCATGTGAAACACCGTGGTGTCATTCCCCTGTCCCCAGTTGCTGATGCCCACGCCCCAGGTCAGCGCGTCCTGCAGAAACGGCAGCATGTCGAGATACGGGATGCGCTCACTCAGCGGTGTGAGACGGGATTTGTGATATATCTGGGGATTGACATCCCCCGGCTCCAGCAGCAACGCGGAATTGTAGTTGAGATAGTGCAGCGTTGATTCCGGTATGGGACGCGCACTGCGCGGCGTGTTTTCCGGATCGTTGAAAAACTCGGTGTGCGGGAAACCGGAAAGCAGCGGCACGCCGATGCTGTCGACGTGCTGACGCAGCCACTGCCATTCACGCTCATAGCTCGGCTGCAATACGAGGAACGGGATGGCGGTTTCGGGCATAAGGACGAGGTCGGGTTTGAAAACGGACAGCGAATCGTAAATGTGCACGAGCCCCTTCAGCTTCCCGAACGGCGTTGCGCCGTCACTCCACTTGTCGTAGGGATTGACATCCGGCTGCACGATGCCCACACGCAGTTCGCCTACGGGAGTAACCGTGTCATCAAGTACGAGGCTGGAATGCAGCTTCGGCAGTACGATGCAGAGGAGTAGCAGAACAACAGAGAAGATCATGCGCGGGGATTTCATGGTCCATGACCCCGCCAGCAGCTGCCGCGTGATGACGAAGAGTATGGCGTTGATCATCGCCACCCAGAAACTGAGTCCGAACGCTCCTGTCCATGAAATGAATTGGATGTTCTCGATGTCGTAGGTCTGCGTATTCGCCAGCAGCAGCCAGGGGAAGGACAACTCCGGCAGATGCGCCAGCCATTCCCAGGCCGTCCACAATACGGGGAATGCGCCCGCGGCCGCGAGTGTGCCCAGCCTGCGGCGCACGAAATGATACAGCAGGGCAGGAACGATGAACCACAGCGGGTAAATAAGGTTCACGGCGACCCCGGCCGCTTTCAGCCAGGGATCCTCTCCCCACCATCCGCTGATCCACCAGATCGCACCGGCGTTGCCGACGAGAAAGGTCAGATACGACCAGCGGAACACTTCCCTCCATGAACGCAAATCGTCGAGAAGGAAAAGGAAGGGCAGCAGGGCCACCAGCGCAGAGAGTCCGATCGGCACCGGGGGAAACGCCGCGGCAAAAAGCAGTCCGGACGTCACGGCGAGAATGATGCGCATGCGCCTGGGACGCGACTGCGGGGCCGGGACGGAAGCCATTTGCGTTATCTGTTCGGTGAGATCGGTACTCATGCCTGTTCCTTTCCATCGCCCCGTGCGCCGGTGCTGACTGCACCTGCGCTGCGACGCGCTTTCACGAATTGTATTCCCTTGAGGGTCTGTTCATACAGGAAAATGACTGCAAATGCAATGAGACTGCCGAGTACGGCGCCGCCGATGATGTCGGAGGGATAATGGACGCCGACATACACGCGGGAAAACGCAACGAGCGCCGCCCAGGTCAGTATGTACCATCGGGCCTTCGGCCACATGTATTGCACAATCACCGCGATGGCGAAGTTGTTCGTGGCATGCGACGAGGTGAAGGACTTTCCCGATCCGCAGCCTACGAGAAGCCGCACGTGATCGAGTACGTGACAGGGACGCAATCTTCCCACCAGCGGCTTGACCACGAAACTGCTGATCTGGTCGGCAAAGGCGACGGTGATAAGAATGAGCAGTACGGTTATCGCACCGCGCTTCTTGCCGAACACGATCAGCGCCAGCAGGACCAGGATATACGGAACGATAAAATTCCGGAGATCGGTGATGAAGGGAAAAAACCAGTCCCCCGCCGGATTGGCGATGGTTTCATTGCCAAAGCGGAAAAGCGAGACATCGATGCTGTAGAGCCAGTCAATCATGGGATCGTTTTGAGCCTCTCAAGCCGTTTCATCCGGAGTGTTGTCCGTCACGCCGTTGCGCCGCGCACGCAGCCACTTGACGAGCAGCCAGCCCAGGAAAGCGACGACAACCACGGCGGTGACAATTTTACTGTACGTCCCGAGATAGTCGCCGATCACACGCCAGTTGTCCCCCACCACATATCCTAAATACAGAAGTATGCAGTTCCACGCCAGTGCGCTCACCGCCGAGAGCAGCGTGGTTTTCGTGATATCCATTTCCGCCACACCCGTGCAGAAACTGATGACGGCCCGCGTGCCTGCGAGGAAGCGGTTGCCGACCACAACCCAGTAGCCGTAGCGCCAGAACCACTCCTGTACCTTATGCACGGATTCCACGGAGATGAAAGGAATGCGTCCCGTTTCCAACCAGCGGTCGCCGAACTTGTCGCCAATCCAGTACATGGACATGAAGCCGAGGGTGCTGCCCGCCGTGGCCAGAATTGCGGTGATCACGGCACTGCCGGTTCCTATGGCGACGAGGGAACCGGCGAAAACGACGATGATGTCGCTCGGGAATGGCGGGAAAATATTTTCGATGTAGGCAATGCCGAAGACCGCGGCGTAAATCCAGATGACATCAAGGCGGGAGAGTTCGGCAACGATTTCTTCCATCTGCGCCTCAGTGCTCCTTCGTGAGCAGAACCGTGGCCATGGCTTCGGTGCCCTCTTCCCTTCCGACGAAGCCAATGCGCTCTCCGGTCGTTGCTTTGAGGGAGACCCGGTCCTTCCCCGTGCCGAGCACTCCGGCGATGTTCTCGCGCATGGACTCCTTATACGGGAGTATTTTCGGCGATTGCAGGATGAGCGTGGCGTCTATGTTCACGACCTGCCAGCCGCGTTCAGTGATGAGATCCATGGTAGCGCGCAGCAGTTCGAGACTGGAGGCACCGCGGAAACGCTCGTCGGTGTCAGGAAAATGTTCGCCGATATCGCCCAGCGCCAGCGCGCCGAGCAGTGCGTCGCAGAGTGCGTGCAGCAGCACGTCGCCATCGGAATGCGCCACGGTGCCGCGCGGAGAAGGAATGGTGACGCCACCGAGTACAAGCGATTCACCTTCGGCAAGACGGTGCACGTCATAGCCCTGACCGACGCGAAAATCCATGCTGCTCATATGCATACCTCCTGAACGATGGCTGCTGTCGTCCTGCTCATACGCGAATCTCGAAGCTGTTATACATTTCGTCCTCGTCGAGCCAGTCCACCCGAAGGTTTCGCACATGGGCGGAGCGGGGTCCCACACGCAGCTCACGCACGAGGTCGTCGAGCTGTCCCGCCTCCCCCTGCGCAACGACAATGACGTCGCCGCTGTACTCGTTTTCCACGTATCCGCGCACTCCGAGTGTGCGGGCATGCTGAAGGACGAAGTAGCGGAAACCCACGCCCTGTACCAGTCCCGATATGCGGCAATGCATGGTTTTCATAAGGGGAAAAATACGAAAAAAAGCATAGGCCGGAAGCATTCCTTCTCAGTGGAATATGAAAGGCAAAACCTTCGATTTTCAGAACTTCCCGCGCATGTCGTATCTTCCGCATTGCAGCAGGCAATGAACTTTTTGGTACAGGCAACAGTACATCAGGGTATGGACAGAAGAGATTTTCTCAAGAGCAGCGCAGTCGTGGGAACACTCGCCACACTTCCCGCGGGAATACAGGCACGCGGCGTGAAGGACGATGGGGATATCGCGGCGAATGCGGACTGGATACAGGACGCAGTGGATGCCGCAACATCGCAGGGCGCATCCTACGCCGAAGTCCTTTCGATGCACGAGCATCGCGAAAGCATACAGCTTCGGAAAGAGGATGTGCACACGCTCAGCGACAGCAGCGAAAGCGGCTACTGTCTCCGCGTGTTCAAGGATGGCGCCTGGGGCACGGCGGTTACCGCGGCCTGGGAAGCGGGACGCGCGAAGGACCTGGCGATGCATGCCTGCAGCGCGGCGGATGCGGTTGCGGCGCAGCAGCGTCTGGACAACGATCCTGCCTCCACGCGAGGTGATCTGGGCGAACAAAGCTGGGAAACACCGGTGGAAATCGATCCTTTCAAAGTTCCGGTCGAAGAGAAAATCGCCTTCCTTCGAGAGCTGACAACCTACCCCCTCAAGATTCAGCAGATACCGTACTCGGTCGCGAATCTCTTCATGCAGGAGAGCACGCGGCTGCTCGTGAATTCTGCCGGATCCCGCCTGCGGCAGAAGCATGTGATGACCTACCCGAACTTCGCGGTGACGGCGTTTCATCAGAAGCTGCGGCGCATGGACAGCAGAAGCAGCAGCTTCGAAGCGCAGTCCGGCGGCTGGGAAATCACGAAACGGAATTTCAAAAGCGATCTCGAAACCGCGATGCAGGAAGTACTGCGCACGCAGACCGCGGAACCGGTGAAGGAAGGCAAATACCAGGTGGTGCTGCATCCCAGCGTGCTGTGGGATGTACTGTTCGAGACGCTGCTTCCGCATTTCGATCCGCGCAGCGTGATGGAGATTGACGGACGGCGTCCGGGAGACGCATGGCTCCGCGTTGCGGATATCGGCAACAAACGCATCGGTCCCGCATCCCTTCAGCTCGAGGCGGATATGACGCTGGCGGACGGACTCGCCACCGGCGGATGGGACGACAGCGGTCGTCCTGCCCTGCGCATGCCGCTGCTCACCGACGGCGTGTTCAGTCATCTGCCGTGGGATGACACCCTTCCCGCTCTCCCTGCAGGCATCGGCTTTCCCTGCACCCGCACCGCGCACTGGAGCGAACCCGCGGGTCCTTCCATGCCCAACATCATCATGCAGGAAGGAACGGACGGCGATCTCAACGACCTGATTTCAGGTGTCGATGATGGACTCTATGTCAAGGGACGCGGCAGCATCGTCACCAATCCCCAGCGCACGCTGTTCCGTCTCAAACCCCAGGCGGCCTGGATGATCAAAGGCGGTAAAACCGGGGACATGGTGCGCGGCGTGGAAATCGAAACCTCGGTGGAACAGTTCTGGAACGCCATCGTCGCGATAGGCAGCGGCAAGGAAACCATGACGGCGGGAGATCTCTTCCCCTCGCGGGCGAATCCACTGTGGTCGGCTCCCTTCTCCGTTTCCGTTCCCCCCACGCTTTTCGCGGATGTGCCCGTCTACGCAGCGAGGGAGCAGTCATGAGTATGACAAGATCCAAAGCCCAGGAATTGCTTGGCCTCGCTGTGCAGGCGAAAGACGCCGACGAGTGTTTCGCGGTGCTGCGCTCGGCCGAAGGCATGAGTCAGCCACTGGCGGACAACACACTGCGTCCCGCACAGTACAGCAGCGATGCCTCCATGCAGATCAGCGTGCGCGTCGGCAAACGGTATATGACCGTGCAGTGCAACGAACTTTCAGCGGAAGGTATCCGCTCTGCCATCTCACGCGCGGTGGCACTCGCAGCAAGCATGCCGGAGTCTCCGGAAATTTATCCCTTCCCCTCCGCCGCCGAGAGCAGTGCGGCGCCTCTCGTTGTGGACGGCTTCCGTATTGAGGACGGCATCGACAGCGCTGTGACCAGGCAGTTGCTTGATGATGTGCGCGCAAAGGACATGCGCTTCAGCGGAAGCCTGTCATCCACCCGTTCTTCTCTTGCCCTGGCCTCGAGTGCAGGACTCTTCCTGCACCAGGAATCCACCCTTCATCACAGCAGTCTGCGAGTGTATGCAAAGGATGGCTGGAGCACGGGTTTCGCGGAGACCTACCGCGGAGCACTTGATCGCGAGGCCGTGCGTTCCGCGCTCGGTGTTGCCATGCAGAAATGCGCGGCGTGGAAAGAACCCGTGCAGATTGAAGGGGGACGGCTCTCCACCGTATTCGAACCCCGTGCGCTGGCAGACATGCTGCAGCCAATGCTTTCGCAGTTTTCCGAACGCGCGATCGAACAGGATCAGAGCTTCCTGCGCCGCCTCGACGGCTCATCCTTCGTCGGTACGAAAATGTTCGACGAACGCATCACCCTGCAATCCGATCCGATGTATGCAGAGCTGCCTTCCATGCCCTTTACGGCTGAAGGACTGCCGGTCCATCCCCGCACCTGGGTGAAAAACGGTGTGATCGATTCCATCACACGCGAACGCTTTTCCAAAAAAGGCGATCCCGTGGCCTCACCCACGAACCTGATCATGCAGGGCGGTGAAACTCCTGCAGAACAGCTTATCGCTGGTATCGAAAAAGGACTGCTGGTCAGCGGCTTCGCGCAGCTCTCGATGATCGATCCGCGCAACTGTCTGCTGACGGGGTCGACGCGTGACGGACTCTTCATGATCGAGGATGGAAAAATCACGCGAGGCGTGCGCAATGTCCTCATTCGGGAAACGCCGGTGTACCTGTTCAAGGAAATCCAGGACCTCGGTCCCGTTTCCCGCTGCTCGACGACGGATGGCTACTTCCCCATGCTCCTGCCCCATATCCGCGTCAAAGACGTGCTCTACGCAGGCAGCAGCGGCGTAATCTGACAGTTTTAGGACGTATTAAAATTATTTTTTAGGGTATGTTAAAATCAGTGGGAAGCCGGTTTTCGCATTCCATACAGCTCTGAGAACAGTAATCCGCCGAACATGACGGCCGCTCCGGTGATTTCGAGGGCATTCATGGTTTCGGAGAGCATGAGGAAGGCAATGATGGCGGCGAAAACGGGTTCCATCGTGAAAATGATGGCGGCTTTCGTGGGAGTGCTTTCCCTCTGGTATTTCGACTGCACGAAAATCGCGATGGTGGACGCAAAGAAGGCGAGATAAATCACGGCTCCGGTGGAGGTAAGCGTGAGTGTCGTTTCCCCATGGGCGAAGAACGGCGCGAGGCCAAAGCCGATAATGGCCGAGGCAACGAACTGGTAAAAGACAATTTCGCGGTCGAAGCGGGCGCGGGTGAAGACGTCGAGATAGACGATGTAAAAGGCGAATACCACGGCGCAAATGAGAATGAGGATATCCCCGAAATTGAAATCCCCGCCCGATGGGGACGTGAAGAGATAGAGTCCCGCAGCCACGATGAGCACGCCAATGCCGTTGCCGAGTGAAGGACGCCGGCGTTCGATGGCGAGTTGAAGCAGCGGTGTGAACACGACCATGGTGCCGGTGAGGAACCCCGCCTTTCCGGCGGAGGTATACAGCAGTCCGACAGTCTGGAAGGCGAAACCGAGTCCGAGCATCACGCCGAGCAGGAGTCCCGCACGCAGCGATTCGGGCGTGGTTGTTTTGATATCCTTCCATGTATAGATTCCCACCATCAGGGCAGCGAGTGAAAAACGCATGCCCTGCAGCATGAGCGGCGGCAGATCCGCAAGTGCGAATTTCGTCACCGAAAATGTTGAGCCCCAGATGAGCGTAATGGAAAGTAGATACCGGTCGGCCCGTGGAAAGAAGCTTCGCTTCCCTTCGTTGCTGTCTGTATCGTTGCTGCTGTGCATGACCTGTGTGCTGTTGGCTTCGTGCGGAGAGAAAAAGGAGCATACCCTCTCGGAGGGTAATTTCAGGGAAATATACGGCGAGATGATTTACCAGTCGGAACTCTACCGCGGTGACACCCTGCGTATGCGCCGATCTTTCGATTCCCTTCTCGCAGCGCATCACACCGACACCACCGAACTGTTCGCCATGGCGCGGGAAGTGGCGACCGATCGCGAGAGTGTCGAAGAGCTGTACCGCGTCACCATCGAACGCTTCGAACGGCTGTCGACAACGGATTCAACCGCCGCCGATTCCCTCAGGCGGGTTGATTCCCTGCGTGCGCTCGGCAGGGATGCCGATCTGTTCTAGCCCTCCTTCCTTTCGAGTCCGTACTTGTTGATTTTCTTGTACAGGTGACTGCGCTGAATGCCCAGTTCGTCTGCCGTGCGGCTGACGTTCCATTCAAAGCGCTCGAGCTGTTTGCGCAGGAACATCTCTTCGGTTCTGTCCTTGAATTCCTGAAACGTGAGTTCCATCGAAAGCGTGTCGTCGAAGGCGCCGGGTCCGCCGACCACGAATCGCGCCACGTCGTCGGCGGTGATGGCTTCGGCGACCATGATCGCGAGACGTTCGACGACGTTGCGCAGCTCGCGCACGTTGCCGGACCAGGGCATGGACTGCAGACGCGTAACCGCATCCTCTGTGATCGTGCGCTGCGGCAGCTTGTTTTTCCTGCAGGTTTCGGTGAGGAAAAAACGAATGAGGTCGGAGATATCGTCGCGCCGTTCGCGCAGAGGCGGGACATGAATCGGGATGACGTTGAGACGGTGGTAAAGATCTTCGCGGAAATTGCCGTCCTTGATTTCCTGCTTGAGATCTTTGTTCGTTGCGGCGATAACGCGCACGTCGACGCTGATACGCTTGTTGCCGCCCACGCGCTCGAAGGCGCCTTCTTCAAGGACGCGGAGAACCTTGGCCTGTGCGGACGTACTCATGTCGCCGATCTCATCGAGCAGAAGCGTGCCGCCATCGGCCTGCTCGAACTTCCCGATACGCTGTCCCGTCGCCCCGGTAAACGCCCCTTTTTCATGTCCGAAAAGTTCGGATTCAATCAGCTCCTGCGGAATGGCCGCGCAGTTGACCTCCACCATCTCGCGGTCCGCCCGCGTGCTTTGCCGGTGCAATGCGCGGGCCACGAGTTCCTTGCCCGTCCCGTTTTCACCGGTGATAAGCACATAGGCTTCCGTCGGCGCCACGCGCGCGATGGTGTCTTTCAGCGCCTTCATGGCCGGCGTGCTCCCGACCATGACGTCAGCGCCTTCGATTTCTTCGCGCATGCGTAGGTTTTCGCGCAGAAGGGACGTCTGCCTGAGCGCATTCCGCAGCGTGATGAGAATTTTCTCCCTGTCCGGCGGCTTGGTCAGAAAATCGAATGCGCCTTTTTTCGTCGCCTCGACCGCCGTTTCAATGCTGCCGTGTCCCGTGAGCAGAATGACAGGGATATGCGCATGAGAGCTTTTCAGGCGTTCGAGTGTTTCCATGCCGTCGAGACCGGACATTTTGACGTCGAGAATGACGGCGTCGGGACGAATGGCATCAATCTCTTTCAGGGCCCGGATGCCGCTGTCGACATCGGCGACGTCGAAGCCTTCATATTCAAGAGTCATGCGCAGCATATCGCGAATGCTGCGTTCATCGTCAACGAGAAGAATTTTCGGATTCGGCGCAGTGCTCATGGTGTTGCAGTCCGCGTTTGAGTATGTCTGATGGATGTATATTCTGCTGCCGCTGCAGCGCGATGGCGAAGCAGACGCCCAGGCGATTGACAGCGATGTCGCGCGGGTCGCGGGAGCCTTCAAGCTTGAACACTGCCTCACTGAGTTCGAGCAATTCCCCCGCCGCCTCGGCGATCATCGGCTGCCGCGTCGCAAGCTGCAGCCAGGCGCTGCCGAAAAAGTGCGGCACCTTGTCGCGATCGAGTCCGCGCGGCGAATCCTCGAACAGCTTTCCCGGGAGATTCTTCATGCGCTGATCGAACACCGCACGGCTTTCCGTTGATACCGGCACGGTGATGCCGATGTCGAGCAGCGGAATGCGCGCAGGAAACGTGTGATACGGCAGCGTCGCCCAGGCGCAGGCCAGAATGGCGCGCGCGGCATCGCCCTCGGCAAGATACACAGCGTGATCGTAAATCTCATCCGTCCTACGCAGATCCCCTTCCCTCGTCCTGTCCCCGGGTGCTGGCAGCTCCGCAATCCATGCCCTGAGATCGTAAATCAGATTCAATTCCTGCGGGAATATGAAATGCCGCAGCAGCAGCCAGAGCGAGGTGAAAAAACCTTCGTCTTCATCTCTGTCTTCCCCTCCTGCGCAGTGGAGCATTGCAGCTTGCTTCAGGTGATCAGCTGCATGCAATGCCGTGTCTCTCGGCTGTATATGGGCATGCAGGGGAGTTGCGGAAAGCAGCAGCGCGGCAAGAGCCGGCAGCAGCAATTTCCGGGCGAATATGGTTATGCGGCGATGGGTGTGGGACATGCACTCATGTCTGGATGACGCCGGGATTGAATTGCGGGATGTCAGGATTGTTTTCCGCTGCGGCGAGACAGGAGGAAATCACATCGCGCGTGTCCGCAGGATCGATGATGCCGTCTACCCACAAACGGGCGGCGCCGTAGTAGGGACTCATCTGACTGTCGTAGCGATCCTGAATCGTCTTGAGCAGTTCCTCCTGTTCCTCCTTTGTGATTTCCTTTCCCTCGCGCTTCAGCTGGGAGAGACGGATTTCGAGCAGCGTCTTGCTCGCCTGCGCTCCGCCCATGACGGCGATCTGCGCCGACGGCCAGGCAAAGATGAAACGCGGGTCGTAGGCCTTTCCGCACATGGCGTAATTTCCGGCGCCGTATGAATTGCCGGTGATGATGGTGATTTTCGGCACCGTGCTGTTCGCCACGGCATTGACCATTTTCGCACCGTCCTTGATAATGCCGCCGTGTTCTGCGCGGCTGCCGATCATGAAGCCGGTAACATCCTGCAGGAAGACGAGGGGGATTTTCTTCTGATTGCAGTTCAGGATAAAGCGCGTGGCCTTGTCCGCGCTGTCGCTGTAAATCACACCCCCGATCTGCATTTCTCCCTTGCCATCCTTGACGATGCTGCGCTGGTTCGCCACGATGCCCACGGCCCAGCCGTCAATGCGCGCGTATGCGCAAACGATGGAGCGGCCGTAGTCGGCTTTGTATTCAACGAATTCGTGGTCGTCGACCAGGCAGGTAAGCAGCGCGTGAACGTCGTAGGGACGAGAGCGGTCTTTCGGCATGATGCCGTAGACGTCCGTAATCGGACGTGCGGGATCGACCGCGTCGATACGGTTGAAGCCGGCATGTCCCCTGTCGCCGAGTTTCGACACCAGGTCGCGGATGGTTTTCAGCGCCGTGGCGTCATCGGGCATGCGGTAGTCGGTGACGCCGCTCAGCTCGCTGTGTACCCGGGCACCGCCCAGTTCCTCATTCTGTATCACTTCCCCGATGGCCGATTTCACGAGATGCGATCCGGCGAGGAACACCGTGCCCGTTCCTTCAACAATCAGCGCCTCGTCGCTCATGATGGGCAGGTAGGCGCCGCCGGCCACGCAGAAGCCCATGATGGCTGCGATCTGCGGGATGCCCATGGAGGACATGATGGCGTTGTTGCGGAAAATCCTTCCGAAATGCTCTTTGTCGGGAAAAATCTCATCCTGCATCGGCAGGAACACGCCGGCCGAATCGACGAGATAAATGATGGGCAGACGATTCTCCATCGCGATTTCCTGTGCGCGGAGATTTTTCTTCGCCGTGATCGGAAACCATGCTCCGGCCTTCACGGTCGCGTCGTTAGCGACGATGACGCAGTCGCGTCCATGCACGCGTCCAATGCCGAACACCGTTCCCGCTGAAGGCGCACCGCCGTATTCCTCGTACATCTCCCATGCCGTGAACAGTCCTATCTCGAGGAAATGGCTGTCCTCATCGAGCAGTGCATCGATGCGCTCGCGAGCGGTCATCTTTCCGCGATCGTGATGCCGCGCAACGGATTTCTCCCCTCCGCCTGCCTGCACCTGTTTTTCACGGGCATGCAGAATACGGATGAGGTTTTTCATGGCGTCTTCGTTTACCAGAAATGCGTCGTCGCGGGATGGGGCTTGCTGCTTCATGTCGGCCTGAGATATGTGTACGTCGTAGGTGATGAAGATATAACACGCGCATGCAGTTCACAAACAGGAGGTTGGAGAGTCTGCAGAAGGCAAATCCGCATTCCCGCCGGGCGGCTAAAACGGTTGAACCGTGCCTGCGCGCGCAGTATTTTGGCGTAAGAGGGTTTCCCCACCATCAGGCAATGCCGTCGCATGCAGAAATCCACCATTCTCGATGTCCGCAATCTCTGCACCGTTTTCGAAACGGATGAGGGAATCGCGCGCGCAGTGGACGGCGTATCGTTTTCCCTCGAGCGCGGTGAGACACTCGGCCTCGTCGGGGAATCGGGCTGCGGGAAAAGTGTGACCGCGATGTCCATCATGCGACTGATACGCAAGCCCGGACGCATCGCATCGGGGGAAGTGCTGTTTCACGGACAGAATCTGCTCGATCTGACGGAGCGTGAGATGCGTGCGATGCGGGGCAATGAAATCGGGATGGTGTTCCAGGAAGCCATGACCTCGCTCAACCCGGTGTTCACGATCGGGGATCAGATGACCGAGGTGCTGCTCTATCATTCGGAAAACAACTGGTCGGAAGCCTACGAGAAATCGCTCGACATGCTCGACCGAGTCGGTATTCCCGATCCGGAGAGCGTGATGACCGTGTACCCGCATCAGCTTTCGGGTGGAATGCGGCAGCGTGCGCTTATTGCCATGGGACTCGTGGCGCGTCCCTCAGTGCTCATTCTCGACGAACCTACCACTGCCATTGATGTCACCGTGCAGGCGCAGGTGCTAAAGCTGATCAACGATCTGAAGCTGGAATTCGGTATGACCGTGCTGCTGATCAGTCATGATCTGGGTGTGGTGGCGGAGGTCTGCGACCGTGTCGCCATCATGTATGCCTCGCATATTGTGGAATGCGGCAGTGTCCACGACATCTTTCAGCGTCCCCTGCATCCCTATACGGTCGGACTCCTCTCCTCCATTCCCTCTTTCCATGCGCGTAAGGACCGGTTGACGATTATTCCCGGGCAGGTTCCGCGTCCCACACATTATCCCCCGGGCTGCAATTTTCAGTCCCGCTGCGAATACGCGACCGAAAACTGCGTTCTGCACGAACCGGATCGTCTCCCGGTAGATGCGCATCATACGGTAGCATGCTGGAACTGGAAGGAAGTTGCGCTTCCCGCGGATGTTCGCCGTCCCGAACTTTAAGTATTCCTGCCGAAACAGTCCCGAATCCGGGTTTTTCCCTTGATCCTGTAACTATTTCCAGCTATTCTATGTCAATGTATTGATTTGCATCTCGCAAACGGCTCACGATCCCCACATCTTCGAGGATACTATGCAAAGATTTCTAGTGATGCTGCTTTTCGTCATCGCTGCGCTTCCCGTCGCGAACGCGCAGTACATGCACAGTGACGAAGGCATCGCCGTCCCACTTCCCGAAGAGCGTTACGTGCTCACGCAGAATGAACTGCAGGCGAGTATGTCGCTATCCAAGGCGCACAACGCTTTTCAGCAATTCGTCTACAAGAATACGAGCTGGAATTTCCGCTATGACGCTCTGCGGAACACACCGCATCGCGCATGGGGTTCCGGCATTCAGATCGACGGCTTTCGCAATATCAACCTGCTGAACGCCCCGCAGGCGGGAAAAGCCTTCATCGAGGCGCACGCAGCCATGCTCAACGTGCGTCCCTCCGAGCTGCGCATGCTGTACAGCGAGATCGTGAGTGGAAAAGCCTATCAGAAATACGTTCAGGTATACAACGGTATCGACGTGCTTCATTCGTACGTCGACCTGCGTATCAGTCCAGAGGGTCGCGTGTTCATGTTCGGGTCTGATTTCAATCCCTCCATCGACGTCGACACCAATCCCACCGTCAGTCTGGCAGCTGCCCGCGAGTTTGCGAAAGTCGGACTCCCCTACAGCGCTTCCAACGACAACATCGAAGGCGGAACACTCTACGTCCTTCCCGTCCGTTACGCCAACTATATCAAGTATCGCCTGGTGTATAATTTCCAGGTGCAGAACGGTCCGGAAGAACGCTGGGACATGTACGTGGATGCACATGATGGCAGCATCGCGTGGCGCTACGACATGATCACGCATCTGCACGGCGGCGAAGGTCCCAATGCCAGCGCCAATGTGGTCAACGGACGCGTACTCGCGAAAGTCTACAACCTTTCCTACACCGAAGAAGCGCAGACCCTGCCGCTTGCCAACGCATACGTCTGGGTGGCCGGTACGATGTACACTACTGACGATCAGGGACGCTTTACGGCCGATCTCGGCAGCAATACGACGGGACAGCTGATTGCGCGTCTGAGTGGTCCCCACGTGCTCGTACACCGCGACGACACGACACGCGGCGGCGGAGCACCTGCAAATGCGTATATCAGTGAGACCGTGGCTGCGGGACAGAATCTCGATATCGTGTTCGACGATGAAAATTCCATCGCCTCCGAGCGTAACACGTTTTATCACATGAATCTGGTCCGCGACTGGTCCCGCGCCCTCGACAGCTCGCCCAACAACAGCAAGCTCGACGACCAGATTCCCGGACTTGTAGAAATCGACAATACCTGCAACGCGTTTTTTGACGGTACGGGTGTGAATTTCTTCCAGTCCAGTCTCCAGTGCGGCAACACCGGCCAGATCGCCTCTGTCATCCATCATGAGATGGGGCATGGCATTCACATCTGGCTGACGGCAAAGCTCACCGGCCGCGCTCCCTCGAACGGTGCGCTCAAGGAAGCCATCGCCGACATGACCTCGAATTTCCTGGCCGACGATCCGCGCATCGGCGTGGGCTTCATGAAGGGTGGCGCCAATGGCGGCATCATCCGCAACTCCGACAACACCCTGCGCTACCCCGACGACGTGGTCAACGAGATTCACGACGACGGTATGATTCTGACCGGCGCGGTATGGGATGTGCGTGAAGCCATCGGACTGCAGCGCGCCACGCGCCTGTATCACGACGCCATGTACGGTGCACCCGATGCAAATTCGCTGGGTGTGGCACTGGCGGATTATTTCGTGGAATTCCTCGCCGCGGATGATGATGACGGCGATCTCTCCAACGGCACGCCCAACAGTGAGGCCATCATCGAAGCTTTCGCGGCGCATGGCATCCCCGGATCAGCCATCACCATCGTGCACGCCGGCATGGAAGATCAGCATACCACGAGCGGCACGTATCAGATCACGGGTGTCGCGCGTGTGGGATCCGAGATCAATCCCGATCTCATGCATATCGAACGCGTCGACATTGTGTATTCGACCGACAACTGGCAGAACAACGCCCGTTTCACCTGCAACTACGATCCGGGCAGCGAAACCTTCACCGGTGAATTCCCGGCACAGAAAGCGGGAACGATTGTGCGCTATTACGTCGAAGCCTTTGACAACTTCGGCAGCAGCCTTCACGAGCCCATGAAAGCACCGGAATCGAGTTATCTCTTCCTTGTCGGTTTCGAGCGTAAATACTTCAATGACGCGGAAAGCGCGGATGGCTGGTCGGTGCTCTCCGACGCCACCACCGGTGAGTGGATCAACGCGGATCCGGTCGGAACGTGGAACACACAACTCGGCAACGAAGGCGATGTGCCTTACGTGCAGCCGGATGAGGACCACACTCCTGGCGCCGGCATGGATAAATGCTGGGTGACCGGCAATGCGTCAAAGGGTTCCGGACTCGGTACCAATGATGTTGACGACGGTGAAACCTACCTTACGACGCGCTCCTACGACGTCACCAACATGGTGCATCCCGTGCTGCGTTATTACCGCTGGTACTCGAACGACGCCGGTGCAACACCGGGAACGGATTACTGGTCGGTACAGATTTCGTCCGACGGCGGACGCAATTACGAGTATCTCGAGCGTACGCTTGAGTCGGATGCCTCCTGGAAGGCCAAGGTATTCGAACTCGAGGATATGGTGGACCTCACCGACAAGATCGTCGTGAAATTCACCGCGGCCGATAACGAGCCCGGATCGCTGGTCGAAGCTGCCGTTGATGATTTCGAAATTCTCGATATCAACGCGGCACTCGACGTCGACGACGCCCTTGCACCGGTTTCGCTCGCGCTCGGGCAGAACTATCCCAATCCCTTCAATCCCACGACCAGTATCACCTATACGCTTCCGACGACGGGAGAAATGACGCTCACCGTCTACAACGCGCTGGGCGACGTCGTACGCGTACTGGAAAGCGGCGTGCAGAGTGCCGGAACGCATACGGTTGCTTTCGACGCGGGCAAGCTGTCGTCGGGACTGTACATGTACGAACTGCGCAGCGGCGGAAGCCGTCTGACGCGCAAAATGATGCTGCTCGAATAAGTCCAGCCTATCATCGGTTTACGACAGAGGGTCCCACAACACGGGACCCTCTGTTTTTTGTATCAAATCCCGGCGCTTTGTTTCCGCGCCGGGGGTTCACTAGTTTTGGAGATGATGAAAATCCGCAGGATATCCACGGTCTGTCTCATGGCACTGGCGTTCGTCTTCGCTGTCTCCTGCGGAGACGCCCCGCGAACAAATAATGAAGGACAACAGCAATTGTTCTCCCCTCCCGCAGCATACCCGTCGTTTTCAGGCGCGCGCGCATTCGAACTGCTCGAACGGCAGGTTGCGTTCGGTCCTCGTGTCCCTGGCAGTGACGCACACGATGCCTGTCTTGCATATTTCGTCTCCTTCTTCGATTCCCTCGGCATTCCCACACAGGAACAGTATTTCACGCTGCGCGGCTATGACAACGAGAAGCTGGAGCTGACCAATGTCATTGCCAGTCTTCAGCCTGAAAATCCCTCCCGCGTCCTTCTCTGTGCGCACTGGGATTCTCGTCCCTGGGCTGACGCCGAAAACGACCCTGACCGCGCACTGAAGGCCGTGCCGGGCGCCAACGACGGTGCAAGCGGTGTTGCCGTGCTGCTGCATCTCGCGGAGGTACTTCGCGAGCACCCGGCCCCTGTTGGAGTGGATATCATTCTCTTCGATGGAGAGGATTACGGACGCGAAGGCGACGAGAGCATGTTCCTGATCGGCTCCCGCTATTACGCAGCCACATACGAAGGAAAAGCGCGCACGCTCTTCGGCGTGCTTCTCGATCTCGTCGGCGACAGGGATGCACGTTTCCCGCAGGAGGAGTTTTCGAGGCAGTACGCAGGCGACATTCTGAAAATGGTCTGGGATGCTGCCGCGACGCTCGGACTCAGCCGCTTTACGCAGGAGGAGCATTCCCCTATTCTCGATGACCACGTACCGCTGAACACCGTTGCGGGAATCAAGACGGTAGACATCATCGACGCTTCTCTCGTGGGACACGATACATCCTCTCCCCGCCGGCAGTACTGGCACACGACGCGCGATCTTCCGGATCAATGCGCTCCGCAACCGCTGCAGGATGTCGGCACCCTGCTTCTTTACATACTCCATGGCATTCAACAGGCACCGAACACATGACAGACATCGTTTTCATACGCGCCCGCTTTTCCCGCAGTACACGTGACGAAGAGTTGCAGGCCATGCTTATCGCCCGCGAACCTCTCGGTTTTCTCGAAGACGATGACTGGTGGGAAGTGTATTTCCGGGAAGAAGACTGGCAGGAAATTTCTGAGGAACTGCTGAATTCGTTCAACGACGAGGAGAAAGCCATCGCGCCGGAAATCTCCCGCATGAAGCAGGAGAACTGGAACAAGCAGTGGGAAGAGAGTATTCGTCCCATCAGCATCACAGACCACATCATCATTACTCCCTCCTGGCATGAGGTGGAAGCGAAGGCGGACGAACTGGTTCTCGTCATCGATCCGAAAATGTCTTTCGGCACCGGATACCATGAGAGCACACGGCTGATGCTGCGACTCATCGAGCGCTATCTGAAAGAGAACGACAACGTGCTCGATGTCGGCACCGGCACGGGCGTGCTGGCCATCGCCGCCATCCGTCTCGGCGCCGCAAAGGCTGTCGGTGTAGACATCGATGAATGGTCTTACGACAACGCGATGGAGAACGCCGAGCGCAATGATGTGCAGCAGCACATCCGCTTCCATCACGGATCACTCGAAGAGGCGGAAGGCCGATATGACCTCATCCTCTCCAACATCACGCGCATCGACAACATGCAGCTGCTTCCGCGTTACGCGGAAATGCTGCGTGGCGGAGGAAGGCTGCTGCTCGCCGGTTTCTACGAATCGGACGTGGCCGATCTGCGCCTGGCGATTGAGCATGTGGGACTCGTGGTGGATGAAGTGCTGCTCGAAGGTGAATGGGCATCCATCGCCGCGCGGAGGGAGGCCTGATGCGTATCGCCACGATTGACATCGGAACGAACACCATCCTTCTCCTGGTCGCCGACATCGGCACCGACGGCAGTCTGACGCCCATCCTCGACGAGCAGGTGGTCGCGCGTGTGGGCAAAGGCGTCGATAAAAGCGGTGCCATCGCATGGGATGCGTTTACACGCAGCGAGAAGTACCTGGCCTCGTTCGTGGAGCGCGCGAAGGAGCATGGTGCGGAGCTGATACGTGCGACGGGGACGAGTGCACTGCGGGACGCCCATAACGGCGATGACTACCTCGATTACATGCATGAGAAACTCGGACTTGAGATTGAGATACTCAGCGGCGAGGATGAGGCGCTGTGGACGTACGGCGGCGCCATCTCCGGTTTCCCCGATCGCAGCGGCAGCTTTGCCGTGCTCGACATCGGCGGCGGCAGCACCGAGCTGACCGTTGGCGAGGGGTTCCATATCCTGGACAGAAAGAGTGTGGATATCGGCTGTGTGCGTCTCACCGAGAAATATCTGCATCACACGCCTCCGACGGACGAAGAGATTGCGGCGATGACAGCGCGCATCGACGAAGCGATAGAAAGCTATCCGAGCTTTTCCGCCGGGGAGACGCATTTCGTCGGCGTCGCAGGAACGGTAACCACGCTTGCCGGAGTGGAACTGGGGTTGAAGGAGTATGACGGTGCCGCGATTTCCGGCTTCCGCCTCACGCGTGCAATGATTCAGCAGCGCTTCGATGAATTCCGCAAACTGACGCGCGACGAACTGCAGCATGCCATGCATATCGATCCGGGCCGTGCCGATATCATTCTCGTCGGCATCGGCATTCTCAAACGGCTTACCGAAAAACGCGACCTCGACGGTATCACGGTATCAGAACGTGGGCTGCGTTATGGCATCGCGATGCGGGAATGGGAACGCGGTTTCGAAAATTCCAGCCATTCCTGAGGGATCTCAGGATTTCAGCATTCCCTCGAGCACGCCGAGGATGCGGCTGCAGCCTTCCTCCACCTCTTCCCTTGTCGTCGTGGCGCCGAATGACATGCGCAGCGTGGCAGCCCCGGTTGCTTCATCGTGTCCCACCGCTCGCATGACATGCGATGCCTCGATGCTCCCTGCCGTACAGGCGGATCCTCCGCTCACCGAAACTCCTGCCAGATCACAGTTCATGAGCAGTGCCGCACCGTCCACTTCGTATGATGAAGACGGGAAAGACACGCTCAGAATATTCGGCAGCATGTCGTACTCCGAGGATGCGTTGACGATGAGATCGGGCCACTGTTCGAGCAGGCGGCCACGCAGCAGCGCATGAAATTCCTTCCAGCGTTCCAATCGCTCTTCCCTGTGCAGGAGAGCAAGCCGTGCCGCCTCTCCGAAGCCCACGATGCCTGCCACGTTCTCGGTTCCTCCCCGCCGACCGCGTTCCTGTCCCCCACCCACCATGAAGGCCGGGGCATCCAATCCGCTGCGCACATAAAGGGCGCCGGTGCCTTTCGGACCGTGAATCTTATGTGCGGACATGGACGCAAAATCCACTTCGGCCTCATGGATGGCGATATCCAGCTTGCCTGCGCTCTGCACGGTGTCAGAATGAAACAGCACATCATGCTCATGCAACCTGCGTCCTACCTCAGCCAGGGGCAGGATACCGCCTGTCTCATTATTGACATGCATCAGTGTGCAAAGAATCGTTGACGGTTTGACAGACGCATCGAGCATGTCGACACGCGGCACTGCCCCGCCGTCCACGCCCAGCTGATCGATCACTACGCCCTGCTTTGCAAGCAGATCGAGTGGCATGTGAACTGCATGATGTTCGGCGGGAGAAGAGATGATATGGCAGCCGTTGAGTGTGTCCTGCTGCTCCATGACCATATGCAGCGCACTGTTGTCGCTTTCGGTTCCGCCCGCGGTGAAAACGATTTCACGGGGATCCGCCCCGATCATGCGCGCAACATGTTCGCGCGCCTTTTCGACAGCGACCCGCGCCGTGCGTCCATCAGCATGCGTGCTGGAGGGATTGCCGTGCTGTTCACGCAGCCATGGAAGCATGGCGTCAACGACTTCCGGGAGGAGTCCGGTGGTTGCAGCATTGTCGAGATAAATCCGCTTCATTATTCCTCCGTTTCCTTGCCTGTGTGCAGACTGACATCACCCGCATAGACTTCCTCATGCTCCCCCTTCTCGTTCAATACGATGAGCGCCCCTGACGGAGCGAGACCGATTGCACGGACATCCCTGTCCGCACCATCCTGATGAAGCACGATATCAGCTGGCAGCATATGCTGCGCATGCGTTTTCCATTCCTCGATGACGAAGGACGACCCTTCGTTCTGCCAGCGATCATACAGTGCGCCGAGTTCCATGGAAACTGCCTGCAGTACTTCGCCGGTTTCCGTCAGCTGTCCGCGTTCGAGTAGCAATGACGTCGGAGGGTACCGGTATGAGCCAGGAAATTCGCGCTGCAGGACATTGATACCGATACCTGCGACGGCCCATGGCTGATTGCCGAGCATGCCTGACTCGACAAGAATCCCACAGATTTTTTTTCCATCCACGAGTACATCATTCGGCCATTTCAGCTGGACGCCCCCCGGGAGGAGCGGCGACAGCGCTCTCTGAACAGCGAGTCCGGCGAGCAGCGGGAGTCCGCCCCATTCCTCAGGCGCACGCCGGGGATAGAGGATATAACTGGCAAGGACGCTTTGTCCCGCCATGTCTTCCCATTGCCTGTCAAATCGTCCCCTGCCGGACGTCTGATGATCAGCGGTGATCACGGTTCCTTCCACACAGCCTGCACGGTGCACGTCGGCAGCGTCAGGCTTCAGGCCTTCGCGGATGCGCCGCTTTGCTTCAGCGTTGGTTGAATCCGTGCTCTCGAAATGGATGCGGGTAATATTCATACCGGGAATTCCTTCGTTATGTAAGCTAAAACTACGCATCTCCGTGCTTCCGCGGCAACTGTCAGCGAAAAAAGCGCCGGAGCCACGGAAATCCTCCCCAATTCACGTAGAAGCGCCGTTTCCACCTTGATTTTTACGCCGGAAAAAGAGTAGCTTTCACCCTGTATCGGATATTGGATCTCAATACCGCCGCGGGGGTCCCTGTCCCACTTTTCCACTACCCTGGAAAGCGATTATCATTGAACATACGATAACAGCTGTTATTTCAACTTCGAGGTTTTCTATGAGAAAAGCTGTGACCGCTTTTCTGCCTGCAGTGCTGTTCCTCATGCTGTTCGCGTTCAACGCGACAGCCCAGCCCTTCGGCGCAGTCATCTACACTGGCGACAACAGTGCAGATATCCTGATGTACAACCTGACGGACACCAAGTTCACCAAGGTTGAATTCTATCGTGGAGCCAAGCTTGTTGGTACCGTAACACTCAATGGCGACGATGGTGGAGTCGTCACCGATTATGGGCTCAACAAGGGGACTTCATACGTGTACCAGTACCTGGCCTACAAGGCTTCCGGTGGTACCATCGATGACAATCTCCAGGGATACTCGTTCTTCCAGGGCGGAGACATGCAGGGTATTCTGACGCGTCCTGACACTATCAACATCACGACGGCCATGTATGACACCGTTGAGGTCTGGCCGGGCGGACACATGCATTTCGCAAACGGCGCCAATGTGACCTGGGATCTCGGTGTTGCAGGTACGGTCAGCGGCATGAAAGTGTTCGGCAGCAGTGATCCTGGTCAGGTACCGCATGGACAGTTCTCCGCATCGGGCGGACGTCTTTATGACATTAACATCGAGTGTGGCGGAATTATGGGTCCGCTGAAAAACTTCACATTCGTGGGTTCCGACGTGAACATCACCAGTGATCAGGAATCGCATTTTGATGGCGTGACACTCGACTGGGTGACGGACAATCAACGGAATGATTACGCCTACATCAGGCATCACTCCAACAAGATTTTTGCGAAAAACTGCCTGCTCACGCATGAAGGTCAGATGTGGGGCGTGCAGGAAGCCGACAATATGAGCATGATCGAAAACTCCACGATCGTGACGAGCAACATCACGAACAGTGAAGTGAACATGGGACAGATCACGATTCAGCCGAAGGATGTCCCGACGAAGATGGAAGGCTGCCATATCATTGACGGCAACGTGACCATCAGCAACGGGACCGTGGTGCGTTACAACACCATCGAAAACTTCGGTACGATCAACATCTCCCCCTTCGCCGGCGGATTCGATCCTTCCGACATCGATAACGTGCATATCAACTACAATCATTTCGTGAGAACGGGCGGACAGATTGGAAACGTCTCGAACTTCCAGGCGGATTCCATTGACGTACGCTACAATTACTGGGGTCAATGCGAAGGTCCGAAACCCGGCGAACGTGGAACCATGGGAAAGGTCTTCCTGGATCCCTTCCTTCGTGTCGAGTATCCGGGCGCATCGTACTGGCTTGAACTGGAACCGGACAAGAAGAAAGTCATTGCGAACGACGAAGACGAAATCACCTTTGACGCGCATTGCTTCAACTCCCTCACGCTGGCCGACAGCGCAGGCGTGGAGATTCGTTACTACGTGATCATTGTGGGTGACACGATCATGCAGGGGACGCTGACCACCGATGCATCCGGCCGTGCTGCATTGAAAGTCAAGATCCCCCCCGCTTACTCGCAAAGCACAGGTTTCTCCGTGTTCTTTGAAACGGATCTGCAGTGCATCGAGAAGGCGTTCTTCCTTTCGGTTGAACAGCAGACCGGTCCCGACCTCGAGATTTACGATGCAGAAATCGTCCAGGTGCTGCAGGGCGTTGACATTATTGCGCCCAACAAGGCCTTCGCCGTCAAGGCGACGATCTCTGCAAGTGAGGGCATCAGCACGCCGTTCAAGATCGAAGCCGAAGCCAACGGCAACACCTACGACACCTTCTACATTTTCGATCCTGACAATTTTGCCGTCGACTATTCCTTTGAGAATCCTCTGACGGAAGTCGCCATGCCCGCTGGACAGCCGATCGTGATCTGGATGCTGCTCGACGAGCTTGGCTTCGATGCCGGCACTGTTGAAGTGTCGCTTACCGTCGATCCCACGGACGCGCAGAATCCGAAGGGACGCATCGAGGAAGCGAATGAGTTCAACAACACCAAGGTGTTCTACTCCACCGCTACGGCAACCGCATACGGCAACGAAGGCGATGCCGAGGTGAACGTGCTCGTGCAGGCAGCGGATAATTATCCGGGTAACATCAATCGCGTCAGCAGCTGGGCCGACAGTATTGCGACCTTCATGCAGAAGACGTGGCCGATGAAAGACGGACAGGCACAGTTTACCACTGCTCCCACAGTCGCGGACTACAGTTACATCGGCGCCGCCGATACGCTGCTGACCGAAACCTGGGAGCCGTACCTGATGAAGGCGTACAAGGAAATGCGCCGCGCGAATCCCGATTATGACCGCTACGTCATGGCGGTTGACCCGACATGGTTCGGCACACGCCTCGACAAGGAAGAGTTCAATCACCGCGCATCGCAGACGCTGTCATGGTCCGGTATCTACGACTTCACCGTCGCAAGCGCCGACCACTTCAAGCACGGTGCGCATGGACTCGGACACAGCTTCGGCCTGCGCCGCGGCGATCTCGATCCCGACAACCCCGATCAGCGCGAGCAGTATTTCGACAACTTCATCGGCATCGATGTCATGGGTGGCGTTGATGTGGTCGGCAAGCAGCTGAGATGGTCCGGCATCCAGAACAAGGTCTCCCGTCCGCAGCGCGTCAAGTGCTTCATGGGCGGCAGCCAGGTTCCCAGCGATAACTTCTTCTACTATCTCTGGATTTCCGAGGTCGAGTACTCGAAACTCTTCACCGCGATGGAGAAATTCACCTCGCAGAAGACGCAGCTGAGCAAAACCGGAACCACGGCCAAGGCGCTGTACATCGAAGGAAGTGTCGACAGCACGACGAAGGCCATCGATTTTGGTCCCTGGATGCGCCTTGAGAACGCCACCATCAGTTCGATGATGGACGCCCAGTATGCCACGCACACCTTCAAGGTGCTGGATGCCAGCGACCAGGAAATCGCAAGCTACCTCTATCACCCGACCTTCCGCGCTCTCGGACTCGATGAAGTCGACGCACTTACCGGACCGGATCCGCGGATGGAGACGGAGTACTTCGCCTTCGTCGTCCCCTGTCCCGACGAAGCATCACGGGTGGTCGTCGAGAAGGACGGCAACATCGTAGCCGAGCGCGTCATCTCCGCAAACAAGCCCGTGGTTTCCATCGACTTCCCGAGCAATGGTGCCGATGTTGACAGTGTCAAGTTCGAGGCAAAATGGAGCGCGACGGATGCAGACGGTGAAACTGAATTCTGGTACACTGTCTGGCTGAGCACGAACAACGGATCGACGTGGACTATGATTCAGTACGAGTCGAAGGCCATGGCTGATTCCATCCTCGCCGAGCAGGGCAAGACTGGCTACCGTCTCCGCGTCGTCGCCAACGATGGTGTCAACACTTCCGACACGGTCGAAGTCTCTTTCAGCGTTGCCACGGATGCCGAGAACCTGCCTGCACCGAGCGCCTTTGTGCTCGAGCAGAATTTCCCCAACCCCTTCAACCCCTCGACCACGCTGCGTTTCACTCTGCCCAACGCTGGTGATGTCAGCCTCGAGGTATTTGACGCTCTTGGACGCAAAGTCGCCACGGTGTTGGACGGCTATCGCCATGCAGGCACATATCATGTCGGATTCGATGCAGGTGACCTGCCCAGCGGAAGCTACATCGCAGTGCTGCGCTCCGGAACGCAAACGGCCAGCATCCGAATGACACTGGCCCGCTAATCGTTGCAACCTCCGGGTTGCCAATGCGCCCTCCCTTTCCCGGGGAGGGCGTTTTTTTATTTGCCCTTCTCTTCCCCTTTGATCAGGTCGTAAAGGAGTCCGAGCAATCCCAGAACATTGATGCCCCCGCCGTAACTGTTCTGCGTCCAGCCACTCACGCCGTTAAAGCTCTGATTTGCAGCTTCGACGCGATGCCGCTGATTGTTCCACGAAGGCTTGATCCCATTGGCCAGCATCTGTTCAAGCCGCAGATCAAATTTTGGAACGGTGTCTGGGGTCATGCCACTGCCTGCGACAAGCTTGCGCATGATCTGATCACGGAACTGCGGGTATTCCTCAAGCAGCCTGTTCAATTCGGCATAGGCCTGCTCCGATGTCATTTCCCTCTCGAGAGGAGAACGCGGGATTTTCATACGCCGGGGGCTGTCAGCATCGATCACGTCGCCCGAAGTACTGATATCCGGCAACACCAGGGTGGTGGGAATATTCGGTGCAATACGCGGTTTTTCTGGTGCGGCTTCCCTGTCTCGCTGTTGCTGTGTTGAGCGTCTTGATGCAGCTTCAGCAGCGGGACCAGGGTTGTTCAGCTTTGCTTGAGAATTGCGTGGTGATGGACGCAGGAAATCCACGCTGACGGCGGCGTCATGTTTATCAGGTGATTGCAATGTGATGAGCAGAGCGGTGAAGATGAATGCTGCGTGGAGCAGCAGGCTGCCGGACCAGGCAATGACTGCGATACGCTTCCGTGATCGCCTGTCCTGCTGTACGAATGCATCATCTTCTTCGCGTCCTTTCAACGGCTATCCGGTCCGGTGTCAAAAATTCTATCGCCCGCATCACCCAGTCCCGGGATGATATACCCCTTATCATTGAGTCCCCTGTCCAGCGCCGCTGTATATATCGGCACCTCAGGAAAAGCCTCCTCCACATGCCGCACCCCTTCCGGTGCGCTGACCAGGGTCACAAGCCTCATCATTTTCGCTCCGTGCGTTTGAAGCACGCGCAGCGCGGCAACCGCACTTCCGCCCGTGGCCAGCATCGGGTCAAGAACGTACACCACGGCTTCATCAAGTGCAACCGGGTATTTTCCATAGTATTCCACGGGCTCGAGGGTTTCCTCGTTCCTGTATAATCCTATGTGACCGACTTCCGCCTGCGGCAGCATCTCGAGAAATGCATCGACCATGCCGAGTCCCGCCCTCAGAACGGGAACGAGGACAATGCGCTTCGCCAGCACGCTGCCCTCACACTGCTCAAGTGGCGTTTGCACCCGGCATGACTTTACCGGCAGATCCGATCCCGCTTCATAGAGCAGGAGTCGCGACACGCGGCTCAGCGCAGCGCGGAAAACTTCGGAAGACGTATGTTCGTCCCGAAGTATGGTAACATCGCGTTGAATGACAGGGTGGGTGGATACGTGCAGCATGCTTCCTCACTGATGTACGGCTGAGTAAAACATACGCTATGACGCTTCACGCAGCAAGACGGGACGGAATTTCACACCTTTTCCCGCTTGTGTAAAAACTGTAGATTCCCGCATGCGATCCGCTATCGAACATACGCAGGATACCACTGAGCAGCTCAGCCGCAATCACATGATGATGGAAAAGCGTCGCGTGGCGCTGACCAGCGTTTTCGCGGCCATTCTGCTCACTCTGATGAAGCTGGTCGTGGGCGTGTGGACGGGCTCGCTCGGAATTCTCTCCGAAGCCCTGCATTCGGGTCTCGACCTGCTCGCAGCGATGATCACCTTCTTCGCCGTGCGCATCGCCGATCGTCCCGCGGACAAGGAACATCAGTTCGGCCACGGCAAGATTGAAAACCTCAGCGCCCTGTTTGAAACGCTGCTGCTGCTGGTAACCTGCGTCTGGATTCTCTATGAGGCCTGGGAGCGGCTGACAGGCGACGTCGTGCATATCGAAGTGAACTTCTGGGCGTTTCTCGTCGTCGGTATCTCCATCGTGGTGGATGCGACCCGCTCCCGCGCGCTGATGCGCATCGCAAAAAAGTACAACAGTCAGGCCCTCGAAGCGGATGCGCTGCATTTTCGAACGGACATTTACAGCTCCGCAGTGGTGTTGGTCGGACTCGTCTCGGTTATGGTGGGCTTCCCGGAGGCGGACGCCATCGCCGCCGCCATTGTCGCCTGTATCGTCATCTGGATCAGTATCCGGCTCGGCAGGCAGACAATTGACGGACTTCTCGACCGCGTCCCTGAAGGTGCGCAGGAAAAGGTTGAACGCGCAGTTGATGAAGTGGACGGCGTGGAAAGCATCCGCAGCCTGAGGCTGCGGCCCTCAGGGGGCATGGTGTTCGTGAACCTCATCATCGGGATCCAGCGCACGACATTTTTTGACCGGGCACATGCGATTGTCGACGGTGTCGAAGAAAGCGTCCGCGCTGCACTTCCGCAGGCGGATATTCTCGTCCATGCCGAACCCGTAATCGGGGTACGTGAGAAACTGTCCGATAAGATAGAGTGGCTTGTCCGGCAATCCGATCTCACGGCCCACAACATCTCCATTCTCTGGGTCAACGAGCAGTATCTCATCGAATTCGATATCGAATATCCCCAGGGTACCAGTTTTGAAGTCGCGCATGAAACTGCGAGCGTCGTTGAGCAGCGCGTACACGAACACATTGCCAACGTCGGAGAGGTCCATATTCATCTGGAGGAAGATCATGTCAGTGCGGAAAATGCACTGGATGTGAGTGCTGCCGAAGCGCAACTTCTTGAACGCTGTACGTCGCATATGCACGAAACTCCCGGTGTACTCGGCGTGCGGAGCATCCATCTTTACTCCACCTCAAGCGGCATCAGGCTCTCGGCATCCGTTTCCCTTCCCGCTTCATTGTCGCTTTCAGAAATGCATCACATTGTCGATCAACTCGAGAATGGGCTTCGTCTGCTCGATGCACGCATTGACGATATCTTCATCCATGCTGAACCGGGTGACAGCACCGAAGCGTAACTTCCCCGCCATTCCCCGACCTAACCCTCGTCTTCCTGCATGCGCGCATACTTCCCGCGGTAGTACAGCAACGGCGCTGCATCCTCTCTCAGCGTCTCCATGTCGAGTACTTCCGCAAGAAAGATGGTGTGGTCACCGCCGTCATAGGTTTCCACCACGCGCGTGTCGATGTAGGCAAGAGAGCCCTCGATGATGGGACAGCCGGTCTCGCTCCGTCTCGTTTCCACATGGCAGAAGCGCTCAGCAGGTGGAGCGCCGCTGAAGATCGTGGAAATCAGCTGCTGATCCTCCGCAAGAATATTGACCGCGAACACCTTGCTGTCCATGATATAATCATGCGACGTGGTATTCTTTGCAATGTTTATCTGAATGAGCAGGGGCTCGAGGGAAACCGATGTGAAGGAGTTGATGGTCAATCCGAAATCTTCATCGTTATAGCGAGATGTAACGACGGCCACTCCCGTCGCGAAGCTTCCGAGTACCTGGCGAAACAGTTTACTTCGTTCAGTCATGTTCTATATACCGTGTGAAACAGGACATGGCACAAACCATGCTCCATTCCATACAAAATTTTCTGTGTTCTGGTTCAATGCGTTCACAGCAGTCTGACGATGATTATGCACTTTCTGCATAATGAACACGGCCGATCCGTGAATTTTTATGCACTTTCTGCATATTTTCGACGAATCGGCCGTGTTTTTAACGGTTCAGAGCGTTTTGAGGGACTTTTCAGCCCCGAAGTGCTCAGAGATCGAACTTGATACCCTGTGCGAGGGGAAGACTGCTGCCGTAATTGATGGTATTGGTCTGCCGGCGCATGTACGCCTTCCAGGCGTCCGAGCCTGACTCGCGTCCACCGCCTGTTTCCTTTTCCCCGCCGAATGCGCCACCGATTTCGGCACCCGAGGTCCCGATATTGACGTTTGCGATGCCGCAGTCCGATCCTGCATGCGAGAGGAAGTACTCGGCTTCCTGCAGGCGATCGGTGAATATCGCGGATGAGAGTCCCTGCACCACACCGTTCTGCAGGGCGACCGCCTCTTCCACATTGCCTTTGTAGCGGATCAGATAGAGAATCGGTGCGAAGGTTTCTTCCTGCACGATTTCAAAATGGTTTTCAGCCTCGATGATGGCGGGACGTACGTAGCAGCCGCTCGCATATTCCTCGCCTTCGAGTACTTCACCGCCATACAGCAGCTTCCCGCCCTCTTTCTGTGCCATTTCGATGGCTTTGCTGAACATGTCGACGGCTGCCTTGTCGATGAGCGGACCGACATGATTCGCTTCATCCATCGGCGTACCGATGCGCAGCGATCCGTACGCCTTCACCAGCGTGTCCCGCACCTGATCGTAAATGCTGTCGTGCACGATGAGACGACGTGTAGTCGTGCAACGCTGTCCCGCCGTGCCAACGGCACCGAAAACGACTGCTGGAATGGCCATTTTGAGATTCGCATCCGGCGTCATGATGATGGCGTTGTTGCCGCCCAGTTCGAGGATGCTGCGGCCGAAACGGCGTGCGACCACCTCGTTGGCATGGCGGCCGACATTGATGGATCCGGTAACGGAAACCAGCGGCAGGCGCTTGTCGTTGAGCATGGTTTCACCGATAGTCGAGCCCTTACCCACGACGAGAGAGAACAGGCCTTCGGGAAGATTGTTTTCCTCGAGTACTTCCGCGATGATATTCTGACAGGCGATGGCCGTCAGCGGCACCTTGGATGAGGGCTTCCACAGGTTGACATCTCCACAGACTGCCGCGATCATGGCATTCCACGACCATACGGCCACAGGGAAATTGAACGCGGAGATTGTCAGCACGATACCCAGCGGATGATACTGATCGTACATGCGATGTTCGGGACGTTCGCTGTGCATGGTGAAGCCATAGAGCTGACGGGAGAGGCCGACAGCGAAATCGCAGATGTCGATCATTTCCTGCACTTCACCCAGTCCTTCCTGCAGGGACTTGCCCATTTCGAACGAGACCAGCTTCCCGAGCGGCTCCTTGTATTCTCGCAGGCGGAGTCCGACCTGCCGCACAATTTCACCACGTTTGGGTGCCGGTATCGTGCGCCACTCGACAAAAGCCTTCTCGGCACGCGCGATAATCTGTTCGTACTCAGCTTCATTCGCCTGTCGCACCTTGGCAATGAATTCTCCGGTAGCGGGTGAATGAATGCTCAGTTCGCTCCCTGTCGTTTCAATCCATTCACGGCCGCTGGAAGCGCCGAAGTTCATTTCCTTGATACCCAGGGTCTTGAGAAAGTCCATACTGCCCTCTGAAAAACGGTTATGTTGGTGTTGCTTGTATGTGACGCAGGATATCCGCGAGTGTGATATCCCGCATACGATCTTCGATTTCCACCTGCAGATCCGCGAACAGCGCCAGGAACCACGTATTCACCGCCGATGAAAGAGGATACCCGGTACCGCCGGCACGATTGACGTCGAGGTGAAAGGCCTTTCGGACTTCCACGGTGCAATAGATCTCCTGAAGATGAATATCCCCGGGATCACGTGCCAGCGCAAAGCCGCCACTGAGTCCTCTTGTCGCACACACGATATTCCCCTGCCGCAGCATACCGAGAATGCCGCGGATACGCGAGGGATGGATTCCCGTACTGCGGGAAATACTTTCGCTGCTGTGGGCGGACTCCCTGTCCGATGCGAGAACGCAGAGTGCCTGAATGGCCGTGGAGAGTTTTGTGGAAGCGGACATACGTCCTCAATTGTCACAGAACCTGTGACAATTTACGAGCTTGTGAAACAGCTTCCAATACGCGGGAAAAGAAATTATGTGTTTTTACATGACGCCTGCGAGCAGCTCTTCCATCGTGCGCAACAGGACGGCATGATCGACGGGTTTTGAGAAATAGCGGTTGCAGCCGGCGGACAGACAGAGGTCGCGATCGGTTGCAAATGCGTGGGCAGTCACCGCGATGACGGGCACTTTACTGTAGCGCGGGATCTTGCGCATTTCCTTCACGAAATCGAGACCGGACTCTTCCCCGCCGAGAGAGACATCGGCGATAACGATTTGAATTTTGCGGTTGGTCACTACGTCTGTCGCCTCAGTCACATTTTCTGCGGTGAAAACATTGTAGTGCTTCTTGAGCGTGATTTTCATGAACTGCCTCGTGTCGGCATCATCCTCAATCACGAGAAGATTCGGCAGTTTGCGCGGGTTATCATCCAGCGCCACCGGTGTGGTGATGTTTTCCTTCTTCACGAAACGGGAAACCGTCGGGATGTCCTCCTGTGAGACGATCAGATGTTCTGGCAACGTGATAGTGAATATCGATCCGACACCACGTGCACTCTTGATGGTGATGCGTCCCCCGATCTGCTCGAGATAACGGCGTACGAGAGCAAGACCGAGTCCCACCCCCTCGAACGCATGTCCCGAAGTATCGTTCGACGGCGTGCTGATCTGGAACATCTTCGACTGATAGTCTTCGGAGATACCGACGCCAGTATCCTCGACATCGATTGAAAGCTCGCCCGTATCCCTATGATACAGACGCACTTCCACGTATCCTTTTCGAGTGAATTTCACCGCATTCTCGAGCAGGCTGCCGATACATTTCGAGAGGAAGCCTTCATCGGCGCGTACGCGGACTTCGCCGAGCTGATTGTCGAAGGCGAGGGACAGGCTTTTCTTCTCCGCCAGGTTTTTGATCTGCAGAATCTGGTCCTCAATCACCTTGCGCAGGGAAATCTCGATATCCTGGAATTCTATGTTGCCAGTCTGCAGTCGTGATATATCCAGGATAAGATCGATGGAGTTTGTAAGCCGGTCAGCGGATTCAAAGACGAAATCGAAATACTTGCCCTGCTCCTGGGTCAGTCCGCTCTTCAGTTCAGAGGAGATATGATTCAGGTAGCCGATCATGATGTACAGCGGTGTCCGTATTCCATGAGAAATGTTCGCGATGAATGCGTCTTTCAGCTTGTCTGCCGCCTCGACGCTCTCCTTCGCAGCAATCAGCGACTGCTCGAATTTCTTGCGTTCGCTGATGTCGTTCTGTATGGCGATGAAGTGACTGATGTTGCCCAGCTGATCGCGAAGGGGCGTAACCGTCTGTTCCTCATCGTACGTCGTGCCATTCTTACGCGTCCTGACGAGTTCTCCCTTCCAAACCTTGCCATGGATGATGTTTTCCCACATGGCCTCGAGGCTTTCTGTTGGCTCTGCGCCGTAGTCCACTTCCTGCAGGTTCTTGCCCACCACATCAGCAAAGGAATATCCTGTCAGCTCCGTGTAGGCCGGATTGACCCAGATGATGGTTCCATTGAAGTCTGCAATGAGAATGGAGTTCGCGGCTGCCTCGAGAGCGGCACCCTGCAATGAGAGCTGTGATTCCGCTTCCTTGCGCTCGGTGATCTCACGGACGATGGTGACAGTCTGATCGATGCCGCAGGGAGCGATACGCGCCTCGAAATAGCGCTGCATCTCCGAGAATGGAATGGAATACTCCTGCACCTGCACTTCACCGGTACGCTGGGCCGTTTCGAAAAGCGGTTCGAAGCTTGCCATCAGGCTCCACGCGAACTGTTCACGCGTCATGTCCGACTGCAGCTCACCGGGTGGAATGAGCAGCACAGGGTCGGGAGAGTAGATGCCGCTGCCGTCCCGCAGCAGCATGAGATCCGGCAGCGCGCTGATGACGGCTCGCTGACGGGATTCGCTGTCGCGCAGCGCTTCTTCGACACGTCGGCGCTCCTGGATTTCCTCATTCAGTTCCTTCGTGCGTTCGTCGACCCGCTGTTCAAGGTTTGTATTTGAAAGCTCGAGTTCATCGTAGGCTTTCTTGAGATTGCCCACCATCTGGTTGAACGAGAAGGCGAGATGTCCGACCTCATCCTGCGAGGATACGTTGGCGCGCTGCACATAATCGCCGCTGGCGATCTGTTCGACCGTTTGCACCATGTTACGCAGGGGATTCGTGATCACGGTGGAAACCCCGATCACGGTTGCGACACCGATGAGGAAAATAATCAGACTGATGATGGCAATGGTTGTCTGAGTTTCTTCCATCGCCGCAATGACCTGCTCGGTCGAGAGTCCGAGGTACAGCGTACCCAGACGATGTTTGTCCTGAAATATTTCCGCTGCTGCCTTGCAGACGCCGACATCACTTCCGAATGGATCTGCAACGTCGCGATATTCGACCTGCCGGGCGATGTCGGGATTCCAGGCTTCGATCACATTGCCCTGGTTATCGACGACGACATAGTAAAGAACCAGTGAGTCGGTCTTCGCCGCGTCAAAGGAGGCTACCCGCGTTTTATCGTCCTGCAGACTACCCGTAAATGAAAACGGCTGCGCTGAACGGAGCGCAAGCGCTGTGGCCCGATCCTGCAACGCATGGTTGGCCTGGTCGCGCTGCCGGGCAGGAAAAAAAATGAAAATGAATATGGAAACAGTCCAGAACAGCAGTGAGATCACTGCCGTGAGTTTGGCTCGTATCGAAAGATTGTCGAACAGCTTCATGCACAGCCCCTCTTACTCGGAACTTCCGGGCGAATCCCCTCTCCTCCCCTCATAAGTACTGGTGGTGTTACACGTACGCATTGCGTGATAAACAACAGCAGCGGTTCGTGTTCCACTTTCATACGATCTCTCAGTCTCTCGTGGCTTTGGCTTCCTCGATCTGGCGAAGGAGGCTCTGGCGCACCCGCTCCATCCGAACACTTTCACGACGGAGCGCATTCTGTCCTTCTGAAATCTCTTCCATTTTCAGTGCCATGCGTTTTTCGACGGAAGGCACGATATCGGCGCGAAGAATGATGGTCAGTTCACGTTTGTCGACCTGGGTTTCCTCGTAACCGAAAATATATCGAAGACCAAACACCCACCATGGGAGATCTTTCAGGAAGGGCACGCCGCGGCGAAGGACCTTGTAGTCATTGGTAACGAGTCCGCCCACGACGGTTTCCTCACCGTCCATGAGAATAACCGAGGTGTTCGCCGTGGTCTTGTTGATGATCGATGTCACAGGATCGGGTACGAAGGTACTCCTCTCCGCGGTGATTGCCAGGTTGACAAACTGCAGAGAGTCTTTTTCCAGCACCGTGGGTTCCACCTCGATAATGGTACCGGTACTGAAGAACTTATCGGTGGTATTTCCGGCGAAGTCTTTCTGTTTGATGGAGAAATCCTGTCCCACCTGGATGCGGCCTGTTTCGCCGCTGCGCACGGTGATGTTGGGACTCGAGATGAGCTCACCGAGGTTCTCCGACTGGAGCGCCTTCATTGCTGCAAGAACTTCGAGCGTTCCATTTCCGTAAGCAAGTGTGGTGATGGTTCCGAGTTCGACTTCCGTTTCGCCGGAGGAGTTGTTGTCTTCCTGGCCAAACAGCGTGGTCCCCGTCGTAGATGTGGTCTGGGAAATTCCGACAGAAGCCGTGGTATTGGTGAGGAACCAGTCGAGTCCGAGCCGTTCGAGTTCGGAGCGGTTCGCCTCGAAAAACACGGCGGAGATCTGCACCTCACGCGTCTGAATGGCTTCTTCTGCCTTGACGCTGCTGGTGTCTTTCATGTACTTCTTGTCTTTCAATGAAAAGACGCGTGTGAAGTCTTCGGTATCCTGATACCAGTGATCGGTGATGCGCAGCACGAGATCCATGGCGTCCTGCCAGTGCTGATGCGTGATATTCACACCGATTTTGTCGCGCGAATCACCGTCATAAATGATCGGTTTGCCGCGAAATCGCTTACTGGCGTTGTTGAAGATTTCGATTGCCTGCTGAAACGTGGTGTTCGCATCCATGGAAATCAATTCCTCGGGAGCCGTGTAATCACGTACCGGCAGTCTGTCCTGCGCCTGCGCGGAGAGTCCGCACAACAGGAGCACACAGCTGAGAAGGATAAGTTGGTATCGATGTTTCATGGGAGTGACCTTATTTCCGTTTCTTTCCAAAGGACTGATTGTCGAGGCGCAGCGTCAGCATGTAGCGCTCGATGATGCCGCCCTTGTTGAGCAGGAACAGTACCTGGCGGCGCTCGGGCATGATTTTCGACACATACCCGAGATAGACTTCATCCCCTTCGCTCAGCATAATCAGCTGATTGTTCTGGTCGCTGATGAAGGCGCGTCCCTTCATGATGGCCAGCAAGGTGGAGTTTTCCACATTCGGCAGATCGAAGGTATTGGGCGGGATGTCCGGAACGACGAGTGAGCGGAAGGGATTGTGCTGGATGGGCGGAATGTATGTCATCGCCACATTGCGTGCCTCGAGCGTATCCGCGAACGGCTCCTGCGTCGAGAAGTAGGCAAGCATGTCAATATCGAACTGTACCGTGTGACGGATGCTGCCGTTCTCCTCGTCGACGGCATGCACCTCACGAACGTCAATATTGCTGAGTTTTATCAGGCGCGGTCCGAACTCCAGGTATTCAACCAGCAGGGCAAAACTTTCGAAGGGGCCCTGTCCCGCCAGATGGTAGCGGACATAGCCGCAGGCATTCTGGTCGACCTCTTCTTCCGTAAACACGTTGAGGTCGAGTTCCGGACTGAGATTGAGAATGTCGTTGAGATAGATGTTCGTATTGCTGGCTTCTTCGAGCAGCGGCAGGGTTTTCGGACGCTGACGCCAGGAGGCGTTCAGCACTTCGACCTTTTCCTGCACGGAGACCAGGCGATCGAACAGATCGTCTGCATCTCCGAGCTGATCCTGGATCTGCTTGCGTTGTGCCTGCAGTTCCTCGATTGTCGAATCCTGATAGAAATAAATATACCCGGCACCGGCACCTCCGACGAGAATGAGGAGCACAGCCAGGATGATACTATTGCGGACGGCATATGGCATGCTTCGATCTCTTTACTGTTCTTCCGGTGGGGTTGCGGCGTTCATCTCATCCTCTGAGGGAATGGGCGGCGTTCCTTCCGGGGGCTGCTCTCCGGCCGGGGCGCTGCGCTGTACGCCAGGACTCGGTGCGGCCTCTCCCGCAGGCTGTGCCGTGACGACATCGCCGAGCGCGGTACGCACGGAATCGTGCCAGCGTGCGGCGCGTGAATTGCTGTACGGGTACAGGCTGTCAGGCTTGAGCGTTATCTCATAGCGATACACTTTGTGATCGCCAATCTCCTGCACGGTGATTTCCTGGAGCTTCGTCTTGCCGATCTTTTTCGTAAAATCGGGGATGCTTGCCCGCCGCACCGTGTAACCCGTGACGATGAGAGCTCCGTCCTTGTCATATTTCATTTCACTGACCCAGATATCCTGCAGCGCAGCTGCACCGACGGCGAGGGTGTCAAGCGTCTCGGACCACAACTCCGCATTCATCAGCAGTGTATCGAGCGTTGTCGTGGCATTGCGTATGGAGGTGGATCGCTGCTCGAGTTCACCGATCTGCTCGACGATGATTTTCTGTTCCTGCATCTGCTGGCGGTCGAATTCCAGTGCCGAGTCAAGCTGACTTATTTCAGCCTGTCTCCGGAGTCCGATAACGGTAAGTATCGTCACGGCGACAAAGAGCAGGACAAACAGCAGTACTCCATGCCATGCGAGCTTGAAGCGTTTCTGGCTATCGCGGATTTTTTCAGGAAGGACATCGAGGCGGTAGAAATGCGTGTTTTTCGGCTGCAGCTGCTGCCATGCGAGGGATATCGGGATAAGGTAATTGTTCATATCCCTGAGAATATCATTGTCGTCGGAATGTCCTACCCGCAGCTGCTTGAGCGAATGGAACACGACTTCCGGGTTATTCTCGAGGATTTCCTCTTTCAGTCCGATCTCCTCGGCCTTGCCGCTGAGCACCACCTTGTCAGGATTCAGGTAGCCGGCATTTTCCGCCGTGAGTTCGATGCGGTTGTACAGCGTGGATACCAGGTGCGCATCGTGTGCACCCTGCTGAATGGCCGGACCGATATACTCGATATCATGTCCGCGAAGGACGAAGAAATGTGTCACGTCATCGTCGACGTGAATGACATGGACGAGCTGATCGGCTTCCGCACGGAAATGCACGCGCACCATGTTGATGAGCGCGATTTCGTTGCTCGTCACATTGTCGATGCGTGTCGGACGCCGTTCACTTCCCTGCGGTGAACTGCAGATCTCGACCACCGGATGATCTTCCGCCCTTGCGATGGCCAGTACCTGCTTATCCCCCGCCCTGGTGTAATCGAGCGCGCGCTTGCTGAGCTCGACGTTGAGGGACTTCTGAACCTCTTCGATCACCTTGCTGCGGATTTTCGAAGGTGTGTCTTTTTTGTCCACCGGCAGCAGCAGGGTACGGACGTTCGGCACCTCGAAGCCAAGGGAAAACGTGGCACGAGGCACGAAATGCGTCGCGATGAATTCCCGAATCGAACTGAAGTCGATATTGTCTTCCGGCGATGCATCAGCGGATTCCGCACTTCCGACGTCGTCGAAAGGATTATCCTTTGAACCGCCTCCACCCTGCTCTCCCTCGTCATCCATCGACGCGGAGAACTGCTTCATGGGAAGCGGCATGGATGCGAGATCCATCACATTGAGTTTGAGTCCTGTCTTTCCGAGAACGGCAAGGCGAAGCATCGCGCCCTCGATGGACAGTCCTATACAGATTTGCTGTGGTCGTACCGGTGTGCTCATAGGCATGTGCGGAAGAGGAACATCAATTGACCTGCTTGTTGATCAACTGCCTGAGCCGCTTTTTGTTGTTTGCGTAGTTGAGGGCTTCGTCTATGCTGATAATGTTGTTTCTGTAGAGACGATACAGATCCTGCTCCATGGTAATCATGCCGATGGCGCTGCCTTCGGTGATCATCTGGTAGATTTCGCCTATGTTCCCGTTCTTGATCGCGGCACGCACCGATGGCGTGACAAGCAGCACTTCTTTCGCAAGCGTACGCTTTTTGTCCACGGTAGGAACGAGTTTCTGGGAGACAACGAGTTTCAGCACATCAGCCAGGCGGTTGCGCACGCGATCCTGTTCCACCGGCGGAACTTCGCCGATGATACGGTCCAGACTCTCGACCGCAGACGACGTATGCAGCGTGGAAAACACCTTGTGACCGGAATCTGTGATTTCCAACGCGGCCATGATCGTCTCGGGATCACGCATCTCACCGATGATAACAATATCCGGGTCCTGACGCAACGCCTGCACCGTCCCGTCCTTGAACGAAAGCACATCCCTGCCCACTTCCCTGTGACGAATCACGGAACGATTGGGCGAATGCACATATTCGATCGGTGCACCAATGATGATAATGTGCGCATCTACCGAATTGTTGTTCGCATCGATAATGGCATCGAGCGTCGTACTCTTTCCCGAACCTGTAATACCCGTCACCAGTATCAGTCCCTCTTTCGTGTTTTTCAGGTTGACGATATTGGTGATGTTCGGATGAAAATTATAGCTGCTGTAGGGACGAATGTTCGCCGTGATGGCACGCATGTTCATTCCCACCGCATCGAGATCGAAATAGGCCGTACCACGGTAGCGGAAACGCTCACCGTCTTCCTCGACGTGATAGGAAAAGTCGAGACTGCGCTTTTCGATCAGCTTCTGCCGTTGACGCGGCATGACCAGTGACTGCACGAGTACATCGGCCATCGGGGATGGCAGTACCGGGAGATCCTTCTGTGGAAGTTTGTTGCCGTGCACGCGCAGCCATATTTCACCACGTGTACCGAAACTGCCCAGGTCGATATCCGAAGCATCCAGTTCGCGCATATGATGCAGAATGCGCTCATAAAACATTCGCAGCACCTGAATCGCCTTCTCGTCGATGGTCTCAAGCTTTTTGGCTATGAATTCCTGCTTTTCCGTCCCGAAATAATGTGGCGGCATGTCCCGGACTACAAAGTCCAGCACCTTCATCGCGTTCGAAACAATCTTTTCGGGAATGACGGGAGCTTTCGAGGCCTTGGATGGAGCCTCTTTCCGGTGGGTAGCGGGAGTGGCGGCTGTGACGGGATCCTGACTCATGTAGGTAGCTTTCGATTGTTCACAGATTCACTTGTTGCGATTTGGCGCTCTTTTCTCAACCTGTGCTTGATGTTTTTATCAGGATTCATTGAAATATAATCATTTAATTCAACCAGGGGAAGAGCGGTCCGTAAAAAACAGAAAAAATTCTTTTGGTGATATTTCATACGAAAATCGTCTTCTACTCGTAATATTTATAGATTTCGACGTCAAGAAGTCCGAGGTTGCCGAGGATGGTCATCAGTGTCGTATAGCTGTATTTGAGCGAGGGGTTTCCGTCGACATGCACGTGCGTCACATCTGATGGTGAGGTATTGCCCACCCAGACGGTGCCTAAAATGGACGGTGTGCCCGTACCTCCAAGCTCGATCTTGACGTCTCCCGACATGCTGAGAATGATGCCCTTCCAGCTGACTTTTCCCTTCATGATCAGCTGGCCGTCCACGACCAGAATGCCTGCACCGCTGATGACTCCCGTCCATTCCAGATCGCCAGGTACGTACACTATCTCCGGAGCTTTCGGTGTTCCGAACACGGAATTATCCGCATACTTCCCTGCCGGCAGCTTAACGGTGGCGCGATCGCGATAAAAGTCATGCAGCGTCGCAAGGTTTGATGTGCCTATTGTACCAAGTGATGGAGAACCACCTGCACCCGTGATATTGGGATGCACGTTGGGATCTATCATGGCCTTCAAATCCTCGACCGTTTCGCTGGACTGGACGCCAATACCACTCACCGGGGGACTGGGTCCGAGTGTCACTCCATCCTCGAGATAATCCCGTCCATCGATATCCCATGCCGTGCCGTTGTTTGAAAACTCAACAGAGTCTCCGAAGATCGTCAGGGCGCTTTCCACGTTGGGGAAAATGGAACTGAGTTTTGCTTCGACATCCGCGCGATGGGTGAATCCGTTCACCGTACCGGCTGCCATGATGCGGACCGTATCGGGACCCAGATCAACGACGCGCACGGAGACCTCTCCCCCAGCTACGGGGAAATTGGCGAAACCGGCGCGCCAGCTCTTCTGCTTCCGCAGTTTGGAAACGGCCATGTTGACGCCACTGCGGCTGACATTCAGAGCCTGTTCCCTTTCGAAAAGTTCGGCGGTCGTTTCATTTGAGAAATTCCACCCTCCCATGATACCAAGAACGGATATCGACAGCAGCAGAGATGAGAGCGCGACAATGATAAGCGATTGCTGTCCCATGGCTCCTCCTTAGAGATTCTTGGGAGTGACGGTAAATTCGTTTACGGTGTACTGATACTTCCCATCCTCCTGCATCTTGCTGCGCAGACGCAGCGTGACAGCTATAGCATTGATTGCTGCGAGAGAAGTGGTTTCCGTCAGCTGACCGTACTTATTGCTTTCGTAGTACTTGAACGTCATTCCCTGCAGTCCGACATCATACCCGGGCACCTTCCGGCTGTTGACGACACGGTAAAGCAGATACTTGGGCGGTGTGAGCACCTTGGTCTCCTCAATGATATTCCCTTCATCATTGACGTAGTACGTCGTGCCGCTTTCCTCTGATGTCGTCACACTCGTGGTCGTCGTTGTTGTGGTGGTGGAAGTCGAAGTACTTGTCGTGGATGCCTTGTCCTCCACGAACGCATAGGCGACGGTGTCGATACTTCCGTTATTGTCGAGGTCGGCGCGGAACACGAGCAGAGTAGGTTCTGCGCGCAGAATGGCCGCGGAGTCGCAACCGTAGCCGACCTTGCGAAGATCGTGACGAAGCGTCTCGGTAATGTCCGTCATCTCCGTCTGCGCGGTGATTTTGTTGGTCGATTCAATCTGGGACTCCTGCCTTTCACCCATGAAAACGGTAAAATTCAGGATTATCATCCCGGCGATGATCACGGATCCGATAATATCGAGATGGGTGCTCATGATGCGCTCACTAGTAGGTTGCGAGATAGGACATGGTTACGGTGTCTTCGGAGAATGCATTTGATATCACAAGGGTCACGAGTTTGAACCAGGTCCGCGAATAACTCGTCTGGGCGGGATTCCACTCCTGCACGTACCGGACATCACAGCGAACCGTAAAGCCTTCCGTGCCCCAGAGGCATTTCGGGATTGCCGAGGTCGGGGTCTCCCCGGGATTGGGACTGCGGAACACCGACCCGTGGAAGTCATCGAGATCATTCATGTTTGGATAGATATCACCGCCTCCGGGACCGCAGGAAGTCAGATCCTCCAGGCGGATAATTTTCTTGCTGTTGCATGCTGCGTCGAACGGGTATTTCTGTATCTCTTCGATCATGGTGCGTCCGATAGCCACGGACTGCTGGGAATACGTGTTGGTATTCAGCACATCCTCGTTCTGAAAATTCAACCCGCGGAAGTTGAGCATCACCATCCCCAGGAGCATGAACGCTCCGATTGTCAGGGCCATCTGTCCGGTATTCATTCTGTTCCTCTTTGCTGGGGCATTGGATTGGTGAAAACATGATTGACACGTCAATGCGGCTCAATGCAGAATTCTGCAGAGTACCGTCTTCAAAATACCCGCTGCATCCGGGCGCTGCCTGAACTCCGCATTACAATACTATTACAGATTTGTAATGTTCTGCGGACGCGAAACGACGCGTAATTAATCCGACATCGTTGCGGAGATCACTTCCGCGACGCTGGTCACGCCTTCCTTGACGCGCTCGCGCGCAGAGGCACGCAGCGTCAGCATTCCTTCGCTGATCGCGATTCTGCGAACAGCATCCTCGTCGATTTCTTCACCGGATTCGAAAATCGTCTTCCGGATCGCTTTGGAGAAATACAGTGCTTCATGAATGGCGGCGCGGCCTTTGTAGCCTTTCACGCAGGCACTGCAGCCGACCGGTTCATAGAACGTCACGGTCTCGATTTCCTCCTCGGTGAAGCCGACATTCTGCAGTTCTGCATGATTGAGCTCGGTGGCAGGACGCTTGCACTTGTTGCACAGACGGCGCATCAGGCGCTGGGCGACGACGAGATTAATGGCGTATGCGATCAGAAACGGCTCGATGCCCATCTTGAACAGACGCGTGACGGCACTGGGAGCATCGTTCGTATGCAGCGTGGAAAACGTGAGGTGACCGGTGTTCGCCAGCTTGATGGCGATGTCGGCTGTCAGTTTATCGCGCATCTCACCGACCATGACGATGTCAGGGTCGTGACGGAGGATTGCGCGGATGGCTTGCTCGAAATCAACTTTGTGGCTGATTTTGATCTGCCTGGCACCGTCAATCACGTATTCAACAGGGTCCTCGACAGTAAGGACATTTACCTGCGGTGTGATCACCGAATACAGCGCTGCCACCAGGGTTGTACTTTTACCGCTTCCGGTGGGACCGGTAAGAATCACCATGCCCTGGGGTTTGGAAATGGAATCCTGAAACCATTCGTACGCTTTCTTCTGGAAACCGATTTTCGCGATATCCTTGATCACCTTGCGGCTGTCAAGGACGCGAATGACTATACTTTCAAATTTCTGCTGGTACTCCGAGCCGGCAATCGGCAGGACGGAGACACGAAATCGAATAACCGTATTGTCGATGGTACGCTGAATGAAACCATCCTGCGCGGCATCACGCTCGAAGCGATCAATGTTCATGCTTCGATCCTTGACAACAGCCAGTACGGCTTCGGGACGCGTCCCTTCAACCTTGTTCCACACCGCAAGTTTACCATCGACGCGGAAATGAAACTCCGTCACTGTTCTCGTTGTCGGAAAGATGTGGATATCGCTGACGCCCATGCGCACCGCCTCAACCAGACAGCCCTCGAAGAGGTTGACCAGCATCGACTTGTTGATTTCCTGATCGAGCTCAGCTTCATCAATGTCGTTGGTCGACTCCATGTCGGATTCCTGAAGCTCAGCCTCCATCTCCTTGATGGATTCGAGAAAAACATTGTCTCCGCGGAGAATATTGTCGATATGCGGCTGCAGTTGCTTCTGCTCCGCATAATACACCTCGTACTTGAGCGCGCGGAAAAAGTTGGCGATGCGCGGGATGTCGCGGTGGATCGGAATCGACGAAATCAGAACCAGTTTGTCCGGCGTCCTGCTATCGAACTGCAGCGGCAGTGTGCGCGACTTGAAGAGGATACCCTTCTGTTCCTGTGTGAGCTGCTCGATCATCTGTTTGATCAGATTGATGCGGCGCTCTGTCATCGCCTCGTCGATCTTCAGCGTCTTGAACGCATAAATACGCGCCACCTCGGAAAACACCGTGTGGTGGTCGAGCTTGTAATCGTCTACAAGGATTTCAGCCAGGCTCCGGTGACGGCGCCCTGCTTCCTTCTCCTTGGTTGTCAGTGCCTTGGAGACGGTTTCGCGGTCAACAATACCCTTGTGAAGAAGGGCTACGCCGACCTTATCGATCTTTCTTTCGAGTAAAGAAGCTGCGGCATCCATACATAGCCTTTCTTAGGAAATTTCTGACCGAACCGGTGGCCAGGAGCATGGCGGGAAGAAGATCCCCCATGCCCGGCGCACTTTTCGGCTTGATAACTGCGGTTTCGGAAGAGACGATAGTGATGGCCGTCATGACGATCATGATAATCATGGCAACCCACAGCTGCATGAAATCCACGACGGACTTCAGTTTGTACGTCGTCTCACGTTCGTAGTAGTTGGCGAGCTGAAGAGCGGTTTCGCGCACCATGCCGGTTTCCGCACCCGCATGAAATCGCGAAAGCGCTGTTTTGGTAAATACCTCGCATGCCTCAAAGGACTCATGCAGACCTTTACCGTGCTTGAGCATCATGGGGATTGTTATGGTCTTGATCTGGTATTCGAAATACGAATTCCCGGTCGCTTCTGCCGCTGTTTTTATAACATCAATATTTTCACCTGACCCGCTGTACAGCGAATAAAACACGCGGCAAAAAACCTCGATTGCGGTTTTGTGAATGAGTCCCCCCATTACTGGAACGCGGAAAGAGGTTTTGTCGACCCACCTTCTGCTTTTCTCGTTGGTGAACATCATGAACACACCGACGCCCATTCCAATAAAGGCAATAACGAACCAGATGATATTCGCTACAAGCCAGTCGGAAAATTCGAGTGTTGCTTCCGTCATCGGCGGCAGTTCAATGCCATATTTCAGGAACATGCGTGCGGTTTCAGGAAAGATGTAGGCGACGTAGAAGATCGTGGCAAGAATCAGAAGCACAAGTGTAATCATCGGCATGAGCATGGCACTCTTCATGCTCTTCTTGAATTCGAGCCGACGTTCAAGGAATTTGGCCGTCGAATCATACATCTCGGCCATGGCACCGCTCTTGGATGCGAGTCCGAGCATCTTTGCGGTGAATTTCCCGAGAATGCCCTCGTACTTCATGAAGACGCGTTCACTTTCAGCACCCTTGCGAAGATCAGTGTTGATATCCTTCAGCGTCTCTCGCAGCACCTTGTTGTCGATGTCGTTGGCGAGCAGATTCAGTACTTCATTGAATGGGAGCTTTTCACGCAGGAGATCGGCGCTCAGTCGTACAAAGGTGATGACGTCGGCCACCGGTGGCTTCCCGACGCTCAGGTTCATTTTTTTCCGCACGAAGACGATTTTGTAGCCCATTTGCGTGAGCGCATTTTCAACTTCGCTCTTCGAGTAGGCTTTCTGCTCGCCTTCGACAGTTTTCTCACCTTTTGTGGCCTTGTACACAAAGGCCACCCGCTTCTCGAGCTTGTCGAGCTTGAACGAGCGACCTTTCGAGAGGTCCTGAATTTTCTTCTTGGCTTCGGCAGCGTTACTGGCCGAGATGGTGCCCTGTATCATCTTCCCCGATGGTACCACACCCTGAAATCGAAAATCCGCCATGATATCTTTCCTTTCTATTCCTACTTCCTGCCATAACTGCTCCAGCGAGAGCGGAGAACTCCTTATGGCTAGGAGGAAAGATACTTCGGCAGACTTAACAGAAGCTTAATTGCGGATTACAAAGGAGAAAGAATCACTTCCCCGCCCCTCGGTGCAGACACACATGCTGGATACCCTACCAGCCGGCATACAGTATTTCTATGCGCTCCTCACCTTCCATGACCGTCATATCCAGCGTCAGCGTTACCGTCTGTGTGTTGTTGGAAATGGAAACAGCCTGGATGGTGAGGCTCATTCCGTCCGCTTTCTGGATGGTGAAGGTGCCGTTCAGATTCTGACCGCTCCCGGTGCCGAAATCCTCCATGCCGCAATCAGATATCTGCAGTCCTGTAAATGAATTGTTTCCCCCACCAAGCATCCGGGGCTTCTTGTAGTAACCCTGCGCAACGGAGGCAAGATGCAGGCAGTCCTGCGTGAGCGCATCCTTGTTTGCCTGCTCCGCATTGCTGCCAAAAATGAAGATTGCGATGGAAACGGCGATACCGACGACGATGACTCCCAGTACAACAAGTAATAACTGCTGCGTCCCCATGATACGGTCCTCCAGAATGTGGTTGAGACCCGTACCCTACTTACTCTTATCACCGATACGCAAAATACTCATACAACCTTTCAGCGATATGAATACCGCATTACATTTGCATGAAAAAAAACCGTCCCGCTAGGCGCGGGACGGTTGAACAAAAACTGTTGTTCTGCGTTTCAGAATCGCGACTCTTACCAGCCTGCGTATGCGATGCTGACACGCTCGTCGTCAGTGGTACCGGTCATGTCAAGCGTCAACGTGACCGTTTGAGTATTGTCCGTTTGAGATGTTCCCGTAACAACAAGACCCGTTGCCGTTGCACCACTCAGAACGTACGTACCATTGACATTTTCGCCAGTCATGATGTCGCCATTGTTGGACATACCGCAATCTTCGATTTCAATACCGACGAAGCTATTGTTACCACCACCGAGCATGGTCGGCTTGCGATAGAAACCCTGGGCGGCAGCTGCGAGGCGCAGACAGTCCTGCGTGATCGCATCTTTGTTGGCCTGCTCGGCGTTCGTACCGAAGATGTTGATACCGACGACCACTGCGATACCGACGATGATGACACCAAGGACGATGAGAAGAAGCTGTTGCGTACCCATAAAAACTCCTGTAAGAAAGTGAAGAGAGTGAAAGAGAATTAAACTGCTAAACCGTTCTGGTTTTTTCTCTCGAATTTCTGATACGCAATCTAGCGTGCCATTCTTACAAACGGCTTAATCCATCATTACAAGAGTGAAAGGATGAAAACGGGAGGGCCGGAGTCATTAATACCGATATAACGGTATTAATGTTTTATACCCCGCTATTCCTGATTGGGAGGGTGATGCAGAAGGTGCTTCCCTTGCCTGGCTGCGAATCGACGGTGATCGAACCCCCGTGATTCTTGACGATCCACTTGACCAGGTAAAGCCCGAGCCCTGTCCCCTTGGCGTCGGAGGCTGAGCCGTCATTGACACGATAGAAGCGTTCGAACAGTCTGGGAATGGCTTCTTCCGGAATGCCTATTCCTGTATCGGAAACGCACACCGCGACCATGTCGCCACGGGGACGCATGCTGAGTGTGACCGTTCCGTTTTTTCGATTGTACTTGACGGCATTATCAATCAGGTTCAGGAGCACGCGGCGGATACGCAGCGGTTCGGCCTCGATAAAGACTTCGAAACTGGATTCGAGCGTAAACGTGATGCCTGCCTGTTCAGCAAACATCTCTGCTTCATCCGCAATCTCTTCAACCAGCTCCCCGAGATCGACGGGCTGCAATTCAATGGGCCGTTCCCCGATTTCCGTCTTTGCGATAAGCAGAAGATCATCCAGGATACGCGAAAGGCGCATGATCTCTTCGAGAAGACTGCCGAGGAGTTCCTGGTATTCTTCCTTGGTCTTGGTCTTGCGCAGGGCGAGTTCCACTTCCCCACGCATGATCGTCAGCGGTGTGCGCAATTCATGAGAGGCATTGGCCGAGAAATTCTGAATCTGCTCGTACGCCGCCTGCATGTTCTCAATGGTGCTGTGCACGCTGTGAATTTTGGTCTGAAAATCCGCATCGCCATCAACGGGCAAGGGTGGCTTCAGACCGCCGTCGCCTTTATTGGATTTCGGATGCAGTTCCTGGCTGATTATCCAGCCGATGGTAAATGCGAAGAACAGTCCTGCAGGAATAAAGAGAATCCCGAGGCCCGTGAGATTAAAGGATGGAAATTGCTGGGTAAAGACGGTGACGACAATCAGAAAAATAAAGACGAACGCCCCGAAGATTGTCGAGCCGTAAAGAAGTACCGCTTTTTGCCGGGGACCCGGCATCATTCCTCTTCGTCCTTGAGAATGTATCCCACACCACGGATGGTGTGTATGAGCCGCACTTCATACTCGTCATCAACTTTTTTCCGCAGTCGTGTCATATAGACATCGAGCACATTCGTACCTGTGTCGAATGTAATTTCCCAGATGTGCTCGATGATTGCCGAACGGGTAAGGACGGTGTTTTTGTTGCGCAGCAGGTATTCAAGAAGCTTGAATTCCTTGACGGTGAGATCAATGACCTTCCCATCGCGCTTGACGACGTGCTGAATCTGATCGAGTTCAAGCGTGTCTGCGGTAAGTACGTTCGTCGGTTTGTCCATCTGCGCACGCCGCAGCAGTGACCGCACGCGTGCGATACACTCCGCGAGGGCAAACGGTTTCGTCAGATAGTCATCTGCACCGATATTGAGAACTTCCACCTTGCTTTCGAGCTGTCCCTTCGCCGTCAGCACGAGCACCGGGGTCGTTTTCTCCTTGCGCAGCTCGCGGAGGACCTCAACGCCGGTTTTTTTCGGAAGCATGAGGTCGAGAATGATGACGTCGTAGCTCTCGGTGAGGGCCATGAAAAGCCCCTTGTCCCCATCCTCCGCGGTATCCACGGAGAACAGTTCTTCCTCGAATCCCTTCTGCAGGAACTGGGAAACCTTGATTTCGTCTTCGACAATAAGTAGTCGCATAACCGCCGAAAAATTGTTGGATAAACCGCGGATAGTTTACTGCAACGAAAGACAACTTGCAAATACGTTCACGGGGACCGGAGACGGTGCGGTCAGGAAGTTACGGCAAGGGTGACAGGCAGTGTGAATGAGAAGGTGGATCCATTCCCGATTTCACTCTCCACCCAGATGCGTCCCTGATGCTTTTCAATGATATCCCTTGCGATGGCCAGTCCGAGTCCGGTACTTCGTTCGCTCCCTGTGGGTTTCACGCTTGTCGTACTGAACGGCTTGAACAGGCGGCTCTGCTCCTTGTCGGGGATGCCGGGACCATGATCCCGTACGGAGAAGATGAGCTCATTTTCGTCATACTGGAAATACACCTCTATAACGGCGCCTTTGAACGAGAATTTGATGGCATTGTCGAGCAGATTGGACATCACCTGCTCTATTCTTCCTCGATCGACCAGCACTTTCGGAGCGGATTCTGGTGGGCGGAAGGAAATATCCACACCCTTCTTTCCCGCAGCGAATTCCTGCCGTTTGATGGAGGCTTCCACGAGTTCACGGAAATCCGCCTCCTCCACGTTCATTTCCATCTTCCCGGTTTCGATCTTGTGTACGTCAAGTAAATCGTTGATCATCTGCACCATGTAGGTGCTGCTTGACTGGATAGCCCCAAGAATGGTGCGTTGCTCGGCACTGAGCTCATCTTTCTCATCCTTGAGAAGAAAATCGCTGTAGCCCTCGATCAGGTAGAGTGGATTGCGCAGATCATGGGCTGCCATACCCAGCAGCATGTTTTTCTGCTCATTGAGCTGTTTGAGCTGGTCGTTGTTTTTCTCCACCTCTTCCTGTACGGCCCGAAGTTTCTTGTTCGTGGTCTCGAGTTCACGGTTTTTCTCAACCGCGTTCTCGTAGGTGGACAGCAGAAGGTCGATGATCTGAATGCGCTCCGAAGTCAGGTAATGCTTCTTGTTCGCAAAATAGATCTCGATTCCCATGCCCGTACGCATGCGTGTACGCACATCCATATTGATGAGGATGTACTTGATGCGCGAAAGCAGTGCTTCTTCACTGTACGGCTTGTTGAGGAAGTTATCAGCGCCGCTTTCCAGTCCACGTATAATATCCTGCGGGTCCGACAGCGTCGTGAGCAGGATGACAGGGATTTCCTTCAGATCATCGTCATTTTTGATGGCGCTGCAGAACTCATAGCCATCCATCTCGGGCATGAGGACGTCAGAAATGACGAGCGTAGGACGCTGCTGATGAATAGCTTCGAGTCCTTCGCGCCCGTTGACAGCCAGACGAACGGAATAGTCCTGTTTTTCAAGGACATATTTCAGTTTCAGTGCCTGAGTGGGACTGTCTTCTACAACGAGTATTTCAATTCCGCTTGTCATCTATGTATGATCCTTCAACTGCGAAATACATGCTCAGACCGGCTTCGATACCTGTCCTCGCAGCGCCAGGGCATGCAGCGCGGTTGGAATTTCCTGCAGAGGCAGGATAAATCGGGCTGCTGAAAGTTTGATCGCCTCACCGGGTATGCCATGAATGAGCGATGTTTCCTTGTCTTGAGCAATAGTGCATGCACCGACATCAAGTAACCGTCGCATTTCAGCCGCCCCGTCATTCCCCATCCCAGACAGCAGTACCGCGGCGCAATCTGCGCCGAACGTATCATGTACGCTGGAAAAGAGCCGAGCGATGGAGGGCTTGAATCCGTTGACGGATTCCTCATCGGACAACAGAATACGATGATCTGGCCCCACAGTCAAGTGTTTGTCGTCAGACGCCAGGTACACCGTTCCGGCCCGCAGCGACATTCCTTCTTCAGCGATTACGAATTTCATCGGACATTGATCGGCAAGCCAACGCGCGAGTCCGCCCACATATCCCCTGGCAAGATGCTGTACGACGAGTACAGGAACGGGAAAATCCTCAGGCAGCTGCTGGAAAATGCTCTGAAGGGCCTTGGTGCCCCCTGCAGATGCGCCTATGGCGACGAGCTTGATGTTGTACTGCGGAGAATCCTCCTCCGCCTCCGGATGGAAAATGCGTTGAAGCGCCTCGAAGCGGCTGCTGTCCCACCTGCGTATCACCTTGATCTCCGACATGAGACGCAGATTTCGCGCGAGTTCTGCCGACATCGAAGCGAAAGCGCCGTTATCCCTGTCCGTCGGAATCTCAAGGACGCCGAGTGCTCCTGTGTCTGTTGCATCCACAGCGGATCGAATCGCCGGAGCGCGGTTTGAACGCGCCAGGATCACAATGGGCTGCGGGTCGGTATTCATGATCAGGCGTGTAAGATCCGTCATTTCGTCCGGATTCAGTTCTCCGTCAACGGCAATGATATCCACTTTCACGCGATGCAGCTGACGCATGACCTCTTCACCGAAAAGGACCACCTTCACCACCTCGATTTCCGATTGCTGTCCGAGTACACGCGAGGCGAGTTCGGCAAGCACGGCATCCTTCGCTATGACGAAGACGCGCGTCATCCGATCAACCGCGTGATAACTTCAAGGAGGTTGCTCTGATCGAAGCTGCTCTTGATAATGTACGCGTTGGCTCCGACATCGAAGCCCCGCTCCCGGTCCTCATTCGTTTCGAGTCCCGTAACCAGTATCACTGGCAGATCGTGCAGCTTTTCGTCCGCTCTCACGGATTCCGTGAGCTCAAAGCCATTCATGCGAGGCATCTCGACATCGGAGACGACAATATCAAAGGGGTCCTCTCGCAGCGAAGTCAACGCGTCGATGCCGTCCACGGCTGTTGTGACATTGTATCCGCTCGAGAGCAGGATGTCATGCAGAAGCACGCGGGAGGTGATGGAATCATCCACCACGAGAACGTTTTTGCTTTCCTTTTCCACCGTCTCGGTGCGGTCATGCCGCTCGGCATGTCCCCCACCTCGGGCGGCGGAAAAGAGGTCAGGAATGTGAAGCACGGGGACGAGTTCCCCTGTACTGAGCAGGGAGGCACCGGCGATCGTGTGGACACGAGATATGGGAGCCGGCAGGGATTTGACAACAACGTCCTGTTCCCAGAGTACTTCATCGACCTCGACCGCAAGGAAGGAACCGCCCAGCATCAGCATGAGCAGTGTGCACTGCGTGTTCTCTTCGCGTTTGACTGCGGAGGGCATGCGGAGCACCTCGTCCAACCGCTGCAACGTCACGGTCTGGTCATTGTATTCGATCACGGATTTGCCGTCGAGTCGTGAAATGTCTTCCCGGTGCATGACCATGCCGCGATCAACATGCTGCAGCGGAACGATATACATCCTCCCTGAACTCCTCACGAGCACACCACGGGCATTCGAGAGAGAGACCGGAAGTGACATTGTGAATCTCGTCCACTTCCCCTTTTCCGTTTCAACACGCAGCTCTCCGCCCAGCGTAGCGATATTCTCCCGAACGACATTGAGTCCTACGCCCCGGCCGGAAAGGTCAGTGATAATCGGGCTGGTCGACAGTCCGGCATGAAAAATCAAATCCAGCGTATCCATCTCGCTGAGCGATTCCGCCTCGCGCTTCGTGATGATTTTCTCCTGAACGGCCTTTGCCCTGATTTTCTCGATATCTATCCCCGCGCCATCGTCCTCGACAACGATCTCCACCTTATTGTCCTGCGCAAGACGAATATGCAGCGTGATTCGTCCATCCGCCTGTTTCCCCGCGCGCACGCGGGATTCGACAGACTCTATCCCATGGTCCAGGCTGTTGCGGAGGATATGCACCAGCGGATCCTTGAGCATTTCCAGAATGCGTTTATCGATACGAATATCTTCACCGTGGACATCGAAATGCACATTTTTTTCGAGATCGCGGGCGATTTTCCTCACCATGGGGACAAGGCTATCGCTGAGCAATGCGAATGGCAGAAGAAGCAGATGTTTGGCCTGATCCATCATGGCCTCGGCTAGTGTGTCCATGATATACATGGTGCCCCTGCCGTCTTCTATGGATTTTCCGATGGAATCTTCGATGCCCTCAATCTGCCGTGCGGTCCATTTCAGGAAATGCTGCAGCTTTTCGTAATCTCCATGTTCCGCAGGCTGCACCGTACCGCCAGTCGGAGAAGTATCGAGTCTTTCAATAGACTGCTGACGGTACTTTTGAAATTCGCGTATCCATTCCCTGCATTGATCCATGACCCGACGCATGTCCGAGGCATTGCGTCCGATCATGTACTTGATGGAGCTGAGCTCCTCGGTCTGGCGGTACAGCGCTTCAAGCTCCGTCAGCGAGACGCGTACCGTCTCACGCACAACCTCGCGTCCGTTTTTCCCCTGCTGCTTCGCAGGGCTCTGCTGCTTCGCAGGGCTCTGCTGCTTCGCAGGGCTCTGCTGCCGGGTAGTGTCAGGCGCATGCTGACCTCCGTTCCCGTTTTGCGCAGTCCCATTACCAGCATGCATTGCCGTGGCAGATGTCGGGGCCTGCAGGGCGCCATTGCTTTTACCCGGTTGCGGCTGCTCCCGGTTCAGGAATGGCTGAGCATTCGACGAGCCGTTCCCGTTCGCCGTGTTGTGTCGCAGGCTTTCCGGTAGTGCGGGGTTTCCCGGCAGTGCGGGGTTTTCCGGTAATCCGGACTGCCCCGCCGCAGGTGCATGTGCGACGGAGCTGTTGTCCGGCTCCTCGTCGGATTCGATCCGGGAAGATTCTTCTGTCAATTCCTGTGCCGGCATGATTTCAGACTGTCCATCATCCGTGGCACCACCGTACGCGGAGGCCTGCATGGGCGAAATGGAAATTCCACCCTGATCTTTCTTCAGTGCATCACTTTCCGTCTTCATCGCTTCCGTCAGCGAGGCCAGAGGCTCGCTGTTCGGTGAGTATTCCTCCACTGACGCCAGTAATTCCTCCAGCAGCTCCATTGCATCCTCGAGCATGCTGAAATGTTCCGGCCTTCGCAGGGAGGCATCCTTTTTCCAGATCGCGAGCAGACTTTCCATTGCCTGGCACAGCAGTTCGATGTCGCCGCGATTAATGGCCCGCGCGGCACCTTTCAGGCTGTGCGCCTCTCTGAAAATGAGCTCGATGATACTGACGGGATCGTCAGCATCCTGCTCGAGTTCCGCAAGTCCTTTTCGTATCGTCCGGAAATGCTCATCCGACTCTACGGAGAAGGCCTCACGCAGTTTTTCCAGGAATTCCGCTTCGTTCATCACAATTCAGCTCCGCACTCTCAGAGTTTGTAGCGCTCGACGAAGCGCTGCAGTCTTGTGCCCAGTTCCTTGAGATTCTGTGCTGTGAGTTCCACCTGATGAATCGATTCGACATTCTGTTCGCTGGCCGATTTGATATGCGTGATGGCCGTGGTGACCTGGTCGAGACCGACGACCTGTTCTTTGGCGGATGCTGCGATCTGCAGCATGCTCTCCGCGGTCTCATTGATCCCGCTCATCACGGTCTGTATCGCCTTCCCTGACACGGTGCTCAGCTGTGCGCCGTCTTCCGCGAGCTTCGTCCCCCGTTCCGCGACCATCACGGCGGACGCGGTAGCCTTCTGCGTGTCGACAAGAATGGAACGCACCTTACCGGTGGCCTGCTTCGACTGTTCAGCGTGGTTGCGAATTTCTTTTGCCACGACGGTGAAGCCCTTTCCGTATTCTCCGGCTTTCGCCGCCTCGATCGCGGCATTCACCGCGAGAATGTTTGACTGTTCGGCCAGATCATTGACTGATGTCACAATGTCGCCGATCGCCTGTCCCTGTTCACTGAGTTTAATGATACTTTCCGCGATGCTGCGCATCTGCTCACGAATGTTTTCCATCGAAGAAATACTCTGTTCGATGGAATCGACGCCATCACGCGAGACACGCAGCGTCTGCTGGGTGTTGTCGGAGATGATTTTGGCTTTCTGATCCGAGAGCTGGGAGGCCTGTTTTACCTCCACGAGCGTTGCCGCGGTCTCATTCACCGCAGATGCTGTCTCCCGCGCACCGGCAGCAATCTGCACCATGGTGGACGACAGTTCCGCGGTTGCGGAAGCGAGCACGTTAATTCCTTCTATCATTTCGCGCGTCTGTGTACGAAGCCTTTCGACCATCGTAGACAGCGCTTTCCCGAGTACATCCTGTTCCGAGAGTGGTGTGATTTGTACAGTCAGGTCTCCATCGGCGATGCGTGCCGCGACCTGCGCTTCGTGCTCGGAGTTCAAGCGAAGTTTTTCGAGTGTTCTCAGGAGTTCCCCGACTTCATCCTGCCTGTCGATGGTGATCGACACCGACGTATCACCCTGCCCGAGCTTGTCGGCGATCATGGTGGCATGCCGCAGCGGTTGGGAAATCTGCCGTGAGATGAACGTCGCAAAAAATATCACCAGCGCGATGCCAATGCTGAAAATAAGTATGCGTCCAACCATCGCTGTATCCTCGATCGAGGTCAGCTGATCCCGCGACGCTTCAAACAGATTTTTCAATTCGTAGGAAAATATATCGACGCTGCCATGGAATTCGGCGCCATTCTTGTCGATCTCGGCTTTGAACTCACGGAATCTGAGCGTGTCGCCATGTTCGAGACTTTCGAGTGCATTGGCGCTGAGCTGTGCGTATTCCTCATGCAGTTTCGAAATATTCCGGAATTGCTGATACGCGTTTTCCAGCGGTTTGATCAGTTTATTTCCTGCAAGATTTGCGCGGGTTCGCTCGAACTGCGCCTGGTTCCGCAGCAGATTCGACTCGACCTCCTGCAGTTGCCGCACGAACAGATCACGTGCCTGGGTGAAATCGCCGCTGCCCGTGACCGTCGAGGCATCCTCGACGATACTTTCGAACAGCAATCTCTCCCGCATCAGCTCGCTGACGAGTTCGCTTCCCTGCTGATTGAGCGGCACCTGTGTCGTAAAAATGGATTCGTACTCGACAAGAGATCGGGACGACTGCAGATTCTCCACGCCGATGAGTGCCAGGAGAAATGCAATGACGATACCGAATCCGATAAAGAGTTTATATCGCGTTTTTAGATTGACAAACCATTTCATGCGTGCACCTGTTCGTGCTGTTCGGAATGTTGTTCACTGTCCGCTGTTTCCGTGCTGCCGCTGAGGCGGCGGATTTCCTCCATCACCTTGTCGCAGCGCAGAAGCAGGACATGGTCACTGCTGACGCCGCGAAGAAAGCGATGTGTCGTCTGATGCAATTCCTGCGGCAGATCCCGCAGACGGTCCATATCAAAGCTGCGCATCCCATGCACGACATCGACCAGTAATCCCACCTGCAGCTCTTCGTGACGGAGGATGATCAAACGGTGCATGGTGGTCAGGTCGGAAGCAGGGATATTGAGAATGCGTTTCAGATCCACGACGGCGAAAAGCAGTCCGCGATTGCTCGATATGCCGAGTATGGGACGAGCCGTGTGCGGAAGCGCGACGAGGTTCTGCATCGGGATGATTTCTTCGATGCACGCGCATGGCACGGCGTATGCATCACTGCCGAGGGAGAACTGCAGGACGTCCTCGCGCGCGTCCGTTTCCTCCTCAAGTTCCTCGGTCCTGACTGCGTACTGCCCTGCGCGCGTCCTGAATACCGACTGGACGTTCTCCTGGGCGGGACCCTGCGGACGCTCCAGATTCGTGCGAATGCCAGCAAGCAGCGTGCGAATCTCGTCCCAGCTCGGCGAGCCATTCGCCGGTGTTCCTGTTGTATCGAACTTCACTGTTCACCTGACATGGTTCTGATAATATCTTTCATCCTGCGCACGGTAAGTGCCCCCGGCTCGATCACAGCATCCTGGTCATCCATGGTATCAAGCAGCTCGAGCGCATTGCGGAAATGACGCCGTGCCTTCGACGTTTCACCCATGTGGCTGTACAGACTGCCAAGGTAAAAGTGCGCGGGCACACAGCCGTGGTCGAGATACAGCGCCCGATGAAACTCGTCCATCGCGCTCTTGGTCTCACCAATTTCCCTGAGGATGGTTCCGTAAATGATATGCGCATGTGGATCCATCTTTGCCTGCTCTACTGCCATCCACGCCGTGGAGCGGGCTTCATCAAGCGCCCCCTGATCGGCAAGCTTCTGCGCCAGCTGTACCAGGGCGTTCTTTTCTGCGTTTGCCGCCAGCACGTGCGGCGCAGAGTCAGCGTCTGTCTGCTTTTCCTTTGCAGGACTATTGGTTTGCGAATCGACAAGCACATCCGTCACATCCCGGGTGGCGTGTGTTGTGCTGACGTTCTTCAGCGGATCGTGTGCTTTACCTGCCGAAGCATCGGTAGTTTCCTCCGTGGAGGCTTCGTGTATCGATGTCGGCTGCTCTGCGTTGCTCCTGCCCTGCTCGCTGTTTTTCGCGCGCTTCTGTTTTGCGCCGAACGGCAGTATCGAAGCGAACGAGCTGCGCCACTGCGAGACTGCGGGCTGATCCTGGGGAGAAGAGGATGACTGCTGCGTCGCCGATTCCTGCTTCATGGGAATGATATTCTGAATGTTCGGCTGCTTGCGGAACATGGTGGCTTCACCGAAGCGTACGCCCTCAAATCCGGCATTGTTGATCAGCGTCGTTTCGGTGAGACTGGGAATGAGCCAGCCCGACTCCCTGACGGATCTGCGAAAGCCCTGCACGATTTCAGCAATTTTCGCGCGGGTAAAGTACATCAGGACGTTCCGGCAGAAGATGATGTCATATCCCTTGGGGTAGTCCATCTGTGCTTCCGCGAGATTGCAGTAGGTAAATTCCGTATGCTGACGGATGCGGGATGATACCTCGTATCTTCCCTCCTCGTCACAGGAGAAGTACTTCTCGAGGATGCCGTCAGGTAGATCCCGGAATGACCACTCACGATACTGTCCCACCGCGGCTTTTGACAGCGCATTCGGATTGATGTCCGTTCCATGCACGAGATAATCCCAGCCTTCCCTCTCTTCGAGGAAGCTGTCGAGCAGAATGGCGAGCGAGTATACTTCCTCTCCTGTACTGCAGCCGGCGCTCCAGATGCGCAGTGTCGTATCGCCGTGCTTTTCCTTTCGCTCTATGATTTCAGGCAGCAGCTGCGATTTCAGAATGGAAAAGACGACGATTTCACGGAAGAAATACGATTCACCTATGGTCAGATGTTTCCCGAGGATGCGAACCTGTTCTGGACGCACCTCTTCGTGTGCAAGCCAGTTGATACAGCGCGCGACGTCTTTGAAGCCCAGCTCCCGCGCTGCGGGACGCAGCAGCCGCAGCAGATCACTCCACTGATGCTGCTGGTATCGGAGTCCGAGCATGGCTTCAATGCGCTTGAGAGCGGACTCGAGCGGTGCCGCGTTGCTCAGGACCATATCCAATGCCTCAGCGCTCATGGACATATCCTCCCTCCGTGATTGATTCGAAGGCAGCCGGTGCTGCGTCCTGCGGCGGCATACCACTGAAACAGGCATCGACATCCAGTACGAAGACCATTTCTCCGCCATGCATGATCACCGTCCGGAAACTGCAATCACTCACAGCAAGCACATGATCACCCTGTTCGAGTTCTGTATCGAAATGCACCAGGTCTCCGATTTCTTCAATGAGAAGCGCGACCTGATGCTTTTCCGTGTGCGTAATGATGAAGTTGTGCTGCAACTGCAATTCGCTGCTTTCTCCACTCACGAGCCGTCGGCAGTCGAGTACCGGCAACACACCGCCACGAAAATTGATGAGTCCGACAATATTCCCTGTCAGTCCGGGTGTACTGCGGATTTCGAAGGCGGGAACCACCTCCTCTATCTGATCGACGGGGATGGCCATCGTGCGATCCACGGATGAGAAAAGGAGATATGTGCGATGCGGTGCTGTCATTGATGCGCGGGTGGAGTGTCTGGAAGTGGCGTTGGTATGGATTTCCGCCATGAGTACGAAGAAAAGATACGCTCCCTATCTTTCGAGGGTCTGAATGGGGGATTAATAATAATTAATGGTTTGAGACGTCGATTTGCCTCACACGACGGGATAAAAAAAGAACCCCGCCGGAGTGGGGTTCTTTAAACACTTGCACTGCAAGAAGTTACGGAAATCAGGCCAGGCCCAGTCGTTCGAAAATGAGATCGACGTGCTTAAGCCCGCGCTGATAGTCGAAGCAATCCTCAATTTCAGCGTCTGAGAGAACGGACGTTATCTCCTCATCCGCCTTCACAAGTTCCATGAGATGCACATCTTCCTTCCATACCCGCATGGCGTGCCCCTGCACGATACGATAGGCATCTTCACGCAGCATGCCCTTCTTTGTCAGTGCGAGCAGGAGCTGCTGGGAGAAAATGAGTCCACGCGTACCATTGAGATTCCGCAGCATATGTTCGGGGTAAACGAAGAAATTCTCAATGATGCCTTTCATCTTGGAGAGCATGTAATCGAGTGCAATGCTGGCGTCCGGCAGGATGACGCGTTCGACGGACGAATGCGTGATATCGCGTTCATGCCAGAGCGCCTGGTTTTCGAAACCGCTGAGCGCGTAGCCACGGAGGAGGCGTGACATGCCGGCGACCCGTTCACAGGTGATTGGATTGCGCTTGTGCGGCATTGCGCTGCTTCCCTTCTGCCCTTTCGCAAAATACTCTTCAGCTTCAAGAACCTCGGTTTTCTGCAGATGCCGGATTTCGGTGGCGAACTTCTCAAGCGACCCGCCGATAATGGCGAGTGTAGAGAGGAATTCGGCATGCCTGTCACGCTGCAGCACCTGGGTGCTGATCGGAGAGGGTTTCAAGCCCATATGCTCGCATACGTATTTCTCCACGAAGGGATCGATGTTTGCATAGGTGCCAACCGCGCCTGAGATTTTTCCATAGGAAATGCGCTCGATGGCACGGTCAAGGCGTTCGAGGTTGCGTTTCATTTCCTCATGCCAGAGGGCCATTTTGAGTCCGAACGTCATCGGTTCAGCATGAATTCCGTGCGTGCGCCCGATCATCGGCGTGTACTTGTGCTCCTTCGCCCTGGTCGCGATCACAGGCAGCAGTGCTTCAACTCCTTCCCGCAGCAGCAGACCCGCCCGCCGCGTCATTGCGGCAAGTGCCGTATCCCCGACATCGGAAGATGTCATGCCGAGATGAATGAAGCGGGAATTCTCACCGACGTTTTCCGCGACATTCGTCAGAAAGGCGATAACATCGTGGTTGAGTGTGCGCTCAAGTTCATTGATACGATCGACGGAAAAATCCGCACGTTCCCGTATCACGGGGATAGCATCCTTCGGGACGATGCCGAGTTCCGCCTGTGCCTCGCAGGCGAGCACTTCGATTTCCAGCCAGGTCTGGAATTTTGCTTCGTCAGTCCACAGCGTCCCCATTTCAGGACGCGTATAGCGTTGAATCATGTGTTTCCTCGGTGATTTATTCCAGTTTGAGATCCAGCGATTTGACTTCGTTGTTCCGGATAATCTTGAGATGAATGGTTTCTCCGCGCAGGGAATACCGGATCATAGACTGCAACACGTTGATGTTGAACACGGTCTCCCCGTTCGCTTTCAGGATGATGTCGGCGACTTCAAGCCCGGAACGATACGCGACTCCGTCACGCGAGGTGATCTGGGTAACGATCACACCCTCGACCTTGTCGAGATTGTATGCCTGGGCGATGGCGTCGTTGACCATCTGCACACGGAATCCCGGATCAAAGTTTCTGTCGACATTACCGTCGTCACGAAGCAACTCAATGACCTTTCTTGCCCGGTTGACCGGCACGGCGAATCCCAGCCCGATATTCCCTTCATTCGGCGAAAAAATCACGGTATTGATCCCGATGACCTGTCCATCACTGTTGACGAGGGGTCCCCCGCTATTCCCGTGATTAATCGCAGCATCGGTCTGCAGCATATCCCTGTACACACGCTTATCCCTTTCTTCGAGGTACACATGTGTGGCACTGATCACACCAACAGTCACCGTCGGCTTGGCACTGGCGAAAAACAGTCCGAACGGATTTCCGAAAGCTATGCTCCACTCACCGACGATGACGTCGTCGGAATTTCCGAGTTCGAGATACGGCAAATCGTGATCGGCCTCGATTTTGATCAGCGCGATATCAGTCACGTGATCGGTGCCGATCAGCTTCGCCTTGTGACGGCTTCCGTCGGTCATCGTTACGGTAATGTCGGCGTTCTGTCCCCCGGCGACATGGTCGTTGGTGACAATGTAACCGTCGGATGAAATGATGAAACCGCTTCCGGCACTGGAGGTTGTGTAGGTCTGATCTCCGTAGAACAGGCGGAAAAACGGATCCATGCGCCTCTGTTCCACGGTAACATTGATACCGACGACAGCGGGACTCACCCGTTCAATTGCGCGGGTGATGGCGTTTCTGCGGGAGTTGGAGATTTCATCTCCGCCCTGTGCGGCGGGAGACTGCTGCGCGACAAGTGCGGGAGCCGCATCCTGCACTTCGGTGTTGCAGGCTGTCAGACTGCCTGTGCAGAACAGCGCGATAAACATACCGAGGAGGATTGAATACTGATAGCGTTTCATGAATGGTATCTCTTCTGTTACGCAGATTGATCGTTTTTTATAGGACGCAGCATTTGCCGCAGCGGTTCAATATGGCGGACAAATACCAGGAAACTCATCAGGAAGGCAAGCAGGGTCACTTCACCGGCCTTTGCATCAGCGAAGAGTGTTGCCGCGTTCACGGTGGACTCACCGAGAAGGACGGCGAAGGGAAGGAGTACGGTGGCTGCGATGTTCCCGAAATGGACATTCCGAGTTTTCAGAAAGCCCGCACCCCAGAAAAGCCCCCAGATCGCAGGCAGCAGCGGATTGATGAGCAGGGACGCTCCCGCAGCGGTCGCGAGTCCGCGTCCTCCCTTCCAGCCGATCCAGGGCGAATAGTTGTGTCCCGCAACCGCACCGAGCAGCGCCAGCGTCGCGTAAAGCATGACGTGATCACCGGGCAGTCCCGCTCGAAAGGCGAGATGTACGACGGCGACGGGAAATGCACCTTTCAGCAGGTCTATGAGAAGCACCATCACACCGGTGCTCCGAGAGCGGGAGACCTCGTATGCGTTCAGCGTCCCGACATTGCCGCTTCCCTCTTTCCGCAGGTCCTTCCCGTGCTGCCGGTGTACGAGAATGTACGCCGTGGGGAAAGACCCGACGAGGAAAGCTCCGAGAATAATGCCGCTTCCATACAGAATCGTTTCCATTCTTAAAATATACGGTTTTATGGAATGAGAATCTCCCTGCGAAGCTGTACGGGACGCGTCACATTGCGGGCCGTATCGCTGTAGGGTATTGCAGCAGTGACACTTACAGAAATCTTTTTCATTGACAATAGGACATGTTTTTTGTAACTTTATGATCCTCAACAAGTTACTGGATATCACAGGATATGAGTACAGCAGGAAAATGGATTATCGGCATCGCAGTCACCTTCGCGGGGATAGGATTCCTCGTGCTGGCGATGTCCGTGTTCATGCTTGCAACTGCCGTCACAACGTCCACCTCCGATAGTTACGAACAGAGCTACGGCGGCAGCAGTGCGGGGCGCGTCGGTTTGATTGAGTTATCGGAACCCATTACGGATGCCGAAGATGTCATCCGTCAGCTGCGCAAGTACCGCCGGCGCAGTTCTGTCAAGGCTATCGTCCTGCGCCTCGATTCCCCTGGTGGTGGCGTCGTTCCGAGTCACGAGATTTACCGGGAAGTACTGCGCACACGGCAGCTCGGTACTCCTGTCGTCGTTTCCATGGGTTCCGTGGCGGCGAGCGGTGCGTATTATATTGCGTGCGGGGCGTCGTACGTCGTATCAAACCCGGGTACACTGACGGGCAGCATCGGAGTGATCTCGCAGTTCGCCGATTTCAGCGAACTGATGGAAAACGTCGGAATACACAGCACAACGATCAAATCAGGAAAATTCAAGGATACCGGGAGTCCCACCCGTCCGATGCAGGAGCAGGAAAAACTGCAGCTGCAGAACACGATCGACAACGTGTACGAACAATTCGTCAGTGTGGTCGTGAAAGGACGGCATCTCCCCCGCGACAGCGTTCTTGCGCTGGCTGATGGCCGTGTGTTCACCGGTCAGCAGGCGCTGGGGTTTGGACTCGTCGATACGCTCGGAACACTGCACACCGCTGTTATTGTGGCAGGAAACCTCGGGAAAATGCAGGGAGAGCCGCGTGTCGTGCGCGAAGAGGAAGTACCGAATGCTCTCGACTATCTCCTCGGCGCCAAGGCGCGCAAAGAGCTTGAAGGACTACAAACACGGCTGCAGCAGGGCAGCCCGCTTCAATACAGATTGCTTTATTAACAGTTCCGGAAGGTAACGTCGTGACAAAAGCAGACATCGTCGATAACATTGCAGCTGCCACCGGATTGACCAAGGTGGAGACGGAAGCCGTCGTGGACGGTTTTCTCGCTACGGTCAGCCAGGCGCTCAAGGACGGCCATTCCATCGAGATTCGTGGCTTTGGCAGCTTCAAGGTGAAAAAGCGCAAGGCGCGCATGGCGAGAAACCCGCGAACCGGCGAGGAAGTGTTCGTAGATGAACACTATGTGCCAATTTTCAAGGTTTCAAAGGAACTGCGTTCCGGTGTTGATCAAAACCTGAAAGCGAAGGAATAATGTCGGCAGAAAAAACAACCTGTCCCACCTGCGGCTCCGTCGTGGATGCCGGTCAGCGCTCCTGCGACATCTGTGGCGAAGACCTCGTGGCAGCAGCGGAGCGCAGGGAGAGCGCCTCAAAGCAGCAGGCTGTCAGGCAAGAGGCGGCCGAGGAGCAAAGGGCTGAGGAACAGCAGAAGGCTGAGGAACAGCAGAATGAAGACGCTCCCGCGCGAAAAACTGCATCTGCCCCTGCAACCCCGGGTAAACCCAAAAAAGCCTCTGCAGGAAAGAAGCAGCGTCCGAAAGGCAGTGCACAAAGCGGCAGTGCTTCTTCCACCGCCCACTCGCTCTTCACGACCACGCAGTGGATCGTGCTATGTGTGGCATCGTTCGTTCTCGGTGGTGTGATCACTGCAAGCGTACTCCCGACGGGTGACGCTCCTCTGGCTCAGCAGGCGACTTCCGGACAGTCCACCGGCGATGCACCTGCCCAGCAGCAGCCGCAGATCGATTTCGCCCGCCTCGAGGAAATGCGGAAATTCATCGATGAGAACCCGGAAGACGACGAAGCGCGTCTGCGATACGCGAATGATCTGCACGACGCAAAGCTGCTTGATCAAGCGATCGCGCAGTACAAATCGTATCTGGAGCGCAATCCCCATAACCCGGATGCAAGAGTTGATCTCGGAATTTGTTATTTTGAAGAGCGAAACTACTCCGCTGCCATCGCGGAAATGGAACGCGCGGTTGCGGACGCTCCCGAGCATCAGCTCGGGAATTACAATCTCGGTATTGTGAACCTGAACGCCGGGAACCTCGATGAGGCCCGCAAATGGTTCACCAGGGCGCGGGATATTGATCCCACGTCACAGTACGGCATCAATGCCGGTGAGCTGCTGAAAACGCAGTTCGAAAAAGCAGAGTAATCATAAGACCTAACTCTTTTTTGTTTCATCGAATTCTTGAATTGGAGGTATGCCCATGCCTTGCGGCAAGAAAAGAAAGCGCCACAAAATGGCGACGCACAAGCGCAAGAAGCGTCTGCGTAAGAATCGGCATAAGAAGAAAAGCCGCTAGATATTGACCTATGGATAGACTCTGGTCTCCCTGGAGATCGCAGTACATTCAATCTTTTGGAACCGCCGAGGAAGACAGGGGCTGCGTATTCTGCGAAGCCCTTGCTTCCGACAGCGATGACCAACGTTATCTCGTGAAGCGCCATAGGCATTGCTTCACGATGCTGAATCTGTATCCGTACAACAGCGGACATCTCCTGATCATCCCGAACCGGCACACTTCCTCCTATCTTGAACTCGAGGATGCCGCCTACCGGGAAATGCATGAGGTGATACGTGACTGGCTGCGTGTGTTCGCGTCTGTGATGCATCCACAGGGTTTCAATTTCGGTTCGAACATCGGCCGTGTCGGTGGAGCCGGAATCGATTCCCACATTCACATGCACATCGTCCCTCGCTGGAACGGCGATGCGAACTTCATGCCGGTGATCGCGGATACAAAAGTTATTTCCGAGTCCATGGAAGACACCATGCATAAACTGCGCGAGGGCTTTGATGCCCTGGAAACGCGGTTCTCGGATCCAGTCTGATTTTTTGAAATCCAGAACAGGAAGGAGCACCTATGGCTGACAACGGGTCACGTAATCTCCTCCTCGGTTTCCTCTCCGGCGCTCTCGTCGGTGGAGTATTCGCGCTGCTCTATGCCCCGAAAAGCGGCAAAGAATTGCGCGGAGAGCTCGCCGTGAAAGGCGGTAAGGTTGCAGAGGATGTCGAGGGCTATCTCGCCGATGCCCAGGAGAAAGCAAAGACGATCATCAACGAAGGCAAGGAAAAATCTGCCGCACTCATCACTGATGCGAAGAAAAAGGCCGATTCCCTTCTTCAGGATGCCGAAACGATACTCGGCGGCGCAAAACAGCGGGTCAGCACCGAAGGCGACCGGCTGAAAACAGCGGTCAAGGCCGGCGTGGATGCCTACAAAGACGAACGCGACAAGGGTCAGCAAGCACCCCAGAGCTGAGCCTTCATGTAAGACTTAACGGAAAGCACCATGGCCACATTACAGGACGTACTATATCTCCTCCTGACCGCCGGTTCCATTGTGCTCGTCTGTGTTCTGATCGTTGTTGCCCTGCGCATTTCCCGTCTCGTGCTGCGACTGGGTGAAGATGTCCGACGTATCACTGATGAGACCGTTCCGGCGCTCAAACGCGTGCAGCAGGTAACTGATCGAACTGATGAGGCGTTGACGGTAGTCACCGACAACCGGGCAGCGGTATCCAATGCCGTCGAGAATCTGCGCAAGGTCACGGAGAACATTTACCGTCTCGAGAATATCCTGCAGGAGCAGGTAGAACCTACCGTCACCGGACTCGCCCAGCGCCTGGCCGGGTTACGCAGGGGCATCGATACATTTCTGGAAACATGGCGAAAGCGGCGTTGAGCAGCAACGATAACACCCGGGTGAGGAAGCGGGATTCACAGACCGTCCTTTTGCTGCGTACCATGCGCATCAGGCAGTGGACGAAGAACGTGTTCGTCCTCTCCCCCCTCCTGTTCTCACGGCATCTGTTTGATCTGCATGTCGTGCAATACGCCGTCGCCGGTTTTTTCCTTTTTTCCATGATTGCCAGCGCGATTTACGTCCTCAATGATATTGTTGACGCAAAGATCGACCGCGAGCATCCGGTCAAACGGTTGCGTCCCATTGCGTCCGGCGATCTGAATGTGCGCGTGGCGGGCATCACGGTTGCGATTCTTGTCCCCGTCACACTCGGCATTGCCTGGGCGGTCCACAGCGGTTTCGCTATCGTTCTCGCCTCATATTTCACGCTGAACGTCGTATACTCCTACACGCTGAAGAAAGCAGTGATTATTGACGTCATGACCATTGCGGCGTCCTTCGTGCTGCGTATCGTGGCCGGTGCCGTGATTATTGACGTCCCCATTTCCGAATGGCTGCTGATCTGCACATCCTTGCTCGCGCTCTTTCTCGGGTTCAGCAAGCGCCGGCACGAGATCACTATTCTCGAAAAAGATGCCCACGTGCATCGTCCCGTATTGCAGGAATACAGCACGTATTTCCTCGATCAGATGATTTCTCTCGTCACGGCATCGACGCTCATCTGCTACATCCTCTACACTGTGGCCGACGAAACAGTCATGAAGTTCGGAAAAGGACTGCTGTTCACGGCACCATTCGTACTCTACGGGTTGTTCCGGTATTACTACCTGGTGCATCAGAAACACACCGGCGGCGATCCGACTTCCGAATTCCTCAGCGACAAACCGCTGCTGGCTAACGTGATGCTCTGGGCAGCCAGCATCATTGTCATTATCTACCTGACCTGAAAGAAGACCAATCATGAAAAGCAAAGTTGCCGTACTGCACACAACACCTGAGACGGTGATTGAAGACCATATCCGCCTGATGGAAATGGCCGGAATGCAGGAAGCTCTCGACCCATCCTCCACCACGATACTGAAAGACAATATCAGCTGGCATTTCCCGTTTCCCGGGGCAAATACCACGCCGTGGCAGATGGAGTCCGTCGTGCAGGGGCTGCGGAAGCACGATTACAAGGACATCACCTGCGTCCAGAACAAAACGGTTGTCACGGATGCGTTCAAGGGTGAAGATCTGAACGGGTACGTCCCCATCTTCAAGGAGTACGACATCCCCGTGCTCTTCAATTTCAAAGATGAGGACATGAAATGGGTCAAATACGAGCCGAAAGCCGATATGCTCGTACTTCCCAAAATCTACCCTGAAGGGATCTATATCCCGGATTATTTTTTCGGCAAAAACATCGTGCACCTTCCGACGGTGAAATGCCACATCTATACGACGACGACAGGCGCGATGAAAAATGCGTTTGGCGGACTCCTCAACACCAAGCGTCACTATACGCATTCCTGGATTCATGAAACGCTGGTCGACCTGCTGGCGATTCAGAAGGAAATTCACAGTGGCGTGTTTGCGGTGATGGACGGTACGACAGCCGGAAACGGTCCCGGTCCGCGTACCATGTTCCCCGAAATCAAAAACGTTATTCTCGCCAGTGCAGATCAGGTTGCCATCGACGCAGTCGCGGCGAAAATGATGGGTTTCGATCCGCTCAGTGATCTGAAATACGTGCGCCTGGCACATGATCGGGGACTCGGTAACGGCGACGTACGCGAGATAGAAATCGTCGGTGATGATATCAGCAATGTGAACTGGGGCTTCCAGGTCGGTGACAACGGCGCGAGTCGCGTTGGTGACCTCCTGTGGTTCGGTCCCTTGAAAGGCATTCAGAAGCTCTTCTTCCACACCCCACTGGTGCATATGTTCGTCGCCGGTTCAGAAGTCTATCACGACTACTACCGTTGGCCAATCAAAGACAGTAAAGTGTTTGAGGAATGGAAGAAAAACACAGCCTGGGGAAAGCTGTTCGAACAGTATCATCAGCATGGCGTGTATCCGACCGCAAACGCCGGATAACACGCAACGGAAGTGCTAGTTCATTGCAAGGGTGAAGGTAAACGTACTGCCTTCACCCTTTTTTGATTCGACGCGCAAGTCCTGTCCATGCAGCGCGATCAGCTCTCTGCAGAGAATCAATCCCAACCCTGATCCCTTCTCTTTCTCCGTCCCCGGCGTACTTCTCGTCTGCGTTATATCGAACAGGTCCTTCACACGCTTCTCATCCATCCCCACCCCGCTATCCTGCACGGAGACATAGAGTTTCCTTTCACCCGTCCGCGGCATGAGCGTGACGCTGATGCTTCCACCGCGCGGAGTGTACTTGATTGCGTTTGAAATCAAATTGCGCAGCACGGTAGACACCATGTTACGATCAGCCTGCACAAGCTGTGAAGACGTATCCACATTGAGTGTCACATCTTTCTGTTCAGCCTGGGAACGGAGCAAACGGTACGTTCTCTCAACGATGGATGCGATATCGACATCCTCCGGATTGTACTGAATCGTACCGAGCTGAATCCGCGACCACTCGAGCAGATTCTCGAGCAGCACATACACACCCTTGCCCGTATGCTGCATTTCCCGGAAGAGCGTTCGCACATCCTCGAGATCCAGGTCGTGCAGGTTCTCCGATACATATTCGGCAATACTCATGAAGCTGCCGAGGGGACCCCGCAGGTCGTGGGCGATGATGGAGAAGAACTTATCCTTGTCCCTGATGGTCTTCTGCAGTTCCTCTCTCGAAAACCGGAGCGCCAGATGCGTGGAAACACGTGCAAGCAACTCCAGCCTGTTGAAGGGCTTTGTCACGTAGTCAACCGCCCCGAGCGAGAAGCCTTTGACAACATCCTCGGTATCGGTGCGTGCCGTCAGAAAGATGACGGGAATTTCTTTCGTACGCTCGTCCGCTTTCAACCGACGACAGGTCTCGAAGCCATCCATTTCCGGCATCATGATGTCCAGAAGAATGAGATCAGGCTGCGTATCAATTGCGATTGAAATTGCCTGCTTGCCACTCATCGCTGCCGAGATGTCATAGTCCTCTTCCCGGAGAAAATTTCCGAGGACTTGAAGATTCTTTGATACATCATCAACGATGAGCAGAAGAGGGCGACTGCGCTTCATGTGGAATCCAGGAAATGCTTGGAGATCAGGCGTTCTGGCACTGTGCCGCGAGATTTTCCAGAAGATCGGGAAATTTCTCTAATGTACGCGGGATGTGTTCCATATCAAAGCGTTTGACCTGTGCGAGTAGTGTGCCGCTCCACTCCACAAGCGGGGTATACGCAAATGAGGACGCTGCATCGTGGACATGCTGGGCGAACTGTTCCATTTGCTGAATGTGATAGCTGCGCGAGACGTCCTGCCAGAGGGGAAGATCCTCGTGCCGAAGCTGCTGCAGGAACGCTGAAAGCTCGAGACGGCGCGGCTCGGAAATCGTTTCCTCAGTGTGCTCCGCGGAATCCGGCTGCCGACTGTTGTCTTGCGTACTATCCATTGCTGTCACCTGTCGCACATCTTCTGTATACACTGTCGCGGGTCGCGCCGACGCAGCATCGCGCTCCGCATCCCCCTCACGCCTTGCTTCCTGTTCCGCCTCTTCCTCGGGGAAACGGATATCTGGTATACGTATACGAAACGTCGATCCCTGTCCTACTTTACTCTGTAATTGAATGCTTCCCTGCATGATGTCGATCAGCCTGCGCGTGATCGCAAGTCCCAGTCCCGACCCACGAGCATCGGCCAGACGGGCGCGCTTTGCCTGACGGAAAGGCTCAAACACGATTTCCTGTTGTGCGGGCGGGATACCTATTCCGGTATCCGACACGGTCATGACCAGCGTAAAGCTCTCACGCGTTCTGTCCGTCTGTGACACATGCACGGTTATCCCGCCCTCATCGGTGTACTTGACGGCATTGCCGATCAGGTTGAAGAGAATCTGCCGCGTGCGCAGTTCGTCGATATACATTGTCTGAGGCAGCTGTTCATCGACACGGACCTCAAAGTGCAGATCCTTCCGCTGAAACTGGAATTCGAAAACGGTCTGAATCTCATGCAACAGTGCCCTGAGGTCCACCGCATCGAACTCCAGTTCGAGCCTGCCCGCTTCGATCTTCGACAGGTCAAGGATATCGTTGATCAGACGCAGAAGGCTGTTGCCCGACAGCTCGATGCTGTGGAGCTGATCTTTCAACTCGGGGTCCTCAATTCTGTCAGAGAGCAGCTCGGTGTAGCCGAGGATCGCGTTCATCGGTGTACGTATCTCATGGCTGAGATGCGCGAGGAATTCCGTTTTCGTTGCATTTGCCCTGTACGCTTCCGCCTCCGCCCGTTTCCTTTCCTCGATCTCCTGCAGCAGGGATGCATTCGAATGGCGCAGTTCCGCTGTGCGATCCTCCACGGTTTTCGTCAACTGCACTTCCTGTTTCCGAATAATACTCAGCCGCCAGCGAAGAATCAGCAGCGCAATACCAAGGACGAGAACACCGACGAGCAGGCGAAACCACCAGCTGCCCCAGAACGGCGGGAGAACGGTGATGGCAACCTGCACCCCTTCGTTGTTCCAGATACCGTCATTGTTTGATCCGAGAATGTGCAGCGTGTATTCCCCGGGAGACAGGGCGACGAAGGTAATTTGCCTGTTGTGTCCTGCCTCCATCCATCCTTCGTGAACACCGTCCATCCGGTATCGGTACTGGTTTTTTTCTGACCTGTAGAAACTCAGTGCCGCGTATTCGAAACTGATGGTCTCGCCAGTGTACTGGAATTCCAGGGAGTATTCTCCTTCGGCGTTCTGCGCGAGCTGTACCTCCTTTCCTCCGATGTGGCAGTTGGTAATCTGCACGGGTGGAATAAAGGGATTGCGACGAATCTGCTTCGGATGGAAGAAAGTCAATCCGTTGACGCCACCGAAAAACATTTCGCCGTTCGCCGCTTCAAAATATGCCGAGCTGTTGAATTCGTTTCCCTGCAATCCATCACTGACGTCATATGTGCTTATCACACCCCGGTACGGATGAAATACTACAAGTCCTTCATTCGTGCTCAGCCACAGCAGCCCCTGCTCGTCCTGAAGGATACCGTAGATGACTTCATTCGGGAAATTGTCGAGCCGATTGAAATGCCTGAAAGTGGTACTCTGCCGGTCCATACGATTGAGACCGAGTGAGGTACCGATCCACAGCACGCCGCGGATATCTTCATATATCGAATACACCCTGTTGCTGCTCAGTGAGGTTCGATCTCCATCTCGATGGACGAAGCGAGTGAAGTCCTCCGTCACCGGATCGAAGAGTCCGAGTCCGCCACGCTCCGATCCGATCCAGAGAAAACCATTGCTGTCCCGGTAAAGGGTTGAGATTCCGCCGGAGTTTATACTGTGCGGATTCTGTGGATCATGGATGTAATGCGTGAAGCGCCCCGTTCCAGTCTGATACCGTGACATTCCGATATCAGTTGCTATGTAGAGGTTCCCGGCATCATCAGCGATCATGTCATACACACTGAATCCGCGGAGCGCATGACTGTCGTCCGCATATCCTGCGGGTACTCTGCGGACACGGCGGGAACGCAGATCGAGATGGAATAATCCGCCTCCCTCCGAACCAACATAGAGCCCGCCATCAGGATCAGACGGATCAGGACAGAAACAATGCGCGTTTGCCCGGGAGTACTGCGCCGCGGCCTCCCCACTTTCCGACCGATAGCCGAGGTCAACGACACTGATAAGGCCGGTTTTCCTGTCCCAGCGGTTCAGACCACCGTACCCACCGAGCCAGAGAACGGAATCACCCTCCTCCCAGATTCCACGGTAGCTTCTTATTGTCATTGCGGAAGGATTTTTTACGTGCGTCCTGAGCAGATGAAAATCCTTTGAAGCCGGTGAGGTGAATTGAAGTCCTTTCCCGTTGGTACCGACCCAGATATTTCCGATACGGTCTTCGAGGAGAGTGAGGATGCCAATGTCACCGAAGTGATACTGCGCTTCCTGCCCTGACTTCAGAAACTCCCACCGCCCCTTCCTGAGATGATAGACCACAATGCCGTGGTCTTCGGTCCCGATCCAGAGACGTTGATTGGAATCAACCATGAGTGCGCGTGCAAACAGCGGGTTTGACCCTTCGGGACGACTGGGAATATCGAGGGACGAGATGTTTCCTGTTTCGCGATCGATGCGGAACACCCCGAATCCTGTCGTCGCAACCCATAGCTGGTTTTCTTCATCTGTGGCAAGATCGAGAATACCGTCGGCAGGTCCCAGTCCGCTCCCCGGTACGGGAAGTCGGAAATGTTTGAAACTGCCATTCAGGATATCGAAAAGGTACACGATGTTTCCGTGCCCCCCGATCCACAGGTGGTTGCGATCAGCTGCCTGAATGACGTGTATACTATTTGTCAGCAGTGCGCTGCCGCTGGTATTTGAACCAAGGAAATGCTGGACGGAACTGTCCGCTGGATTGTAGGCAAACAACCCTTCGCCGTCCGTACCGATCCACAACACACCACGGCTGTCAAAACACAATGTCCGTATAATGCGTCCGGCTTCACTGAGTCCTTCGGGAAGCGCATAAGGAAGCCTGTGCACGCGCCGGCTCTGCGGATCATAACGGTGCAGTCCCCCACCTTCCGTCCCGATCCATATCTGTCCGAGAGAATCCTCGACAAGTGCCGAAATAGCATTGTCGCCAAGCGAATTCACGTTGTCGGACTCATTCCGGAACTGCACGAAGGTATACCCGTCGTAGCGGTTGAGTCCATCCTTGGTCCCGAACCACATGAATCCGGAATGGTCATGCAGCATTGCGGTGACAACACCCTGCGACAGACCGTCTTCGACGGTCAGCCGCTCGAAGCGCATGTGTCCCACATCCTGCCCGCGCAGCGAAGGTGCAAGGCACATGCCGAAGAGCAGGATGCACGCAGTTGCGTGCATGAGGTGATATCTGCCGGAACTGGTCATCTCAGGAACGCCGGACGACATACATCGTCCGGCATCCTCCTATACAATCAGACTTTTCATGAAATCACGTGCGGAATACTGCTCCGCACTGAAGATGATATCCTTTTTATTCTGCTGTGCGTCGGCCTGCAGCAGCTTGCCGGACAATGCGATGAATTTATTGTCGAGATCCTCTTCCGTCATGGGCTCTCTGGGATCGCCCTTGGGATACTCGAGGTATTCGGTGTATTCGTCCCCATCCGTGGTACGGATGACCACACGGGAAGGCTGCTTCGCCGGGAACATGCGTTCAAATTCCTCGGAAGCCTCACCCTTGATTTTGTCGATCACTTCCCAGATGCGCGGGTCTTTCAGTTTCTCGTCAGAGAAAGACTGCGTGGTAATCTTGTGATCGACCAGGCAAGCCGCAATGCAGTAAGGCAGGGAATGATCCGCCGTCTCACGGGAATCGGGACGATACTTGTGCGGATCGAAAAGAATGTCACAGGCACGTGCAATCGTGGTCACACGCACTTCCTCGATTTGCTCGTGACTGATGTTGTTTTCCGTTACAAGCTTGAGAACGCAACTGAGATGCGTATGCGTTAACGCCTCCGTAGGGAATGCCTTCATGCTGCATTCGAGGATTTTCCATGAATCCCCGAGACCACCCAGCAGCTTGTCCATATCCCAGTCGGGACCGTACACATCCATCAGTCCTTCCTTCCCTTCAAACACCGCTTCGGTGCCGCTGTATCCCTTCTGGGCCATGAGTGCAGCGAACACACCAGCCTGCACTGCCATGGGGTCCACCGTGTTTTTCATCATTGTCAGTTTGCCGGCGGTGGGACAACCAATGGTGTGATTATGGCTGCCGTTGATGCCGATGGCATGGACCATCTGATCGACGTCGAGACCGAGCATTTTTCCGGCGACGATCGGCGAAACGAACTGCGTCAGAGTCGCATGATGCCATTTTCGCTCACGCACACCGGGAACGGCGAATTCACAGAGCCGCTGCTCGAACTCGTAGGCCAGGACGATGGCAGTTATCACACTCTTCATCGATGCGTTCACTTTTTCTCCGGCTGCCAGTGCAGCTGGAATAATGTCGGAAGGATGGCTGGGGTCTTCCTTCCAGTAAATGTCGTTGAAATCGAGCGCGCGTATCATCAGCGAATTGACCAGTGAAGCATTGACTGCCGGCATCTTGTCGCCGAATCCAATGACCGTGGCTTCTTCCGTGCCACCCATCTCCAGGTAAATGTCCCTGATGATACCGACATCCTTCGTATGCGACGATCCGTACGCGCAGCCGATGGAGTCATACAGGTAACGTTTGACCTCATGGATGACGGCTTCTGGAAGGTCTTCATACCGCAGTGCGACCGCGAATTCCGCAATCTGCCTTGAAACACTTTTTTCCATACATGTATCCTTACGTTGAATGATGATGCATGCTGCGGGTGTCAGCTGATAGCCGATTTCACCCAGGACTCGAGTCCCCCGGCAAGTATCAGTTCCTGCGCAGCGGGACCAACAGGATCAATGCCATAGCGTTTTCCGTCCGCCACGATCTCCGAACGCGAAAAATCCAGTTCCGCCTCGATCCCGGTGCGAACAGTCGGCGCATCCGTACCAAATCGGCTGCGCAGCTCGGCCACCAGTCCCGGAGCTTCCACAACCAGAAAGCCGTTGTTGATGGCATTGCGTTTGTAAGTTTCACTGAACGAACCGGCAACGACGAGACGGATGCCGCGATGCATGAGTGCGGTCGCAGCCTGCTCACGTGAACTGCCGGTGCCGAAATTGAATCCCCCAATGAGGATATCACCTTCTCTGGCCAGTTCCTGGAAGGCCGGATCGTAGTTCTCCATCGCGACTTCCGCTTGCTGACTGGCCGTGAAGTCGTCGATATACGTGTATTTGCCGGGATAGATACCGTCGGTATTCAGATTGTCCTGATGACAGTACAGAAGTTCTCCCCTGATGACAGCAGGAAAGCCATCCACGATCACGGTTTCGCTGTCGCCGGCCGATGGTCGTTCATTGGTGAGCATCGTGGCTTCGGGTGCGACACTGTCGTAATCCACCGGCGCCGCGATGACACCCGCGATCGCTGAAGCGGCGACCACCGACGGCGACGCCAGGTAGGCCTCCGCTTCTTTCGATCCCATGCGGCCCTTGAAATTCCGGTTGGTCGCCGAAATGCCCACTTCGCCATCCTTCAGCAGTCCCATACCGAGTCCGATACAGGGACCACAACCCGGAGGCAGCGGAATTGCCCCTGCATCAAGAAGCGCCTGCCAGTCTCCGCGATCCTCGCTGGCTGCCTGCACCTCACTTGACGCTGCGGCAATATAAAATTCGACGCCTTCCGCCACATGCTTGCCACGCACGACGGACGCGGCTTCGGCGATATCCTCGACACGGCTGTTGACACAGGATACGAGATACGCCTTGTTGACGGGCAGCTGCCGCTGCTTCATCTCTGCAATGGATGTCATGGTTTTCACGTGATTGGGACCGGAGACGTGGGGACGCACGGTTGCCAGGTTCAACGTGATTTCACGCGAATAGAAGGCGTTCTCATCCGCGGTTATCCGGTATGCCTCCAGTGCGTCGATCCGCGCATTATTCATGCGGGGATGCGACCCGTTACCATCCTCATCCGAAGGGACTCCCTCGAGTCCACGTGCCGCAACAAACGCCGCACGCTGTCGCAGCCAGGCAATTGTTCGCTCGTCAACGGGAAATACGCCTGCGAGTGCACCCCATTCCGTCGTCATGTTTGCGATGGTCAGGCGCTGATCCACGGAAAGTGATGCGACTCCTTCGCCCGTGAATTCTATCGCGTGGTTGAGCACTTCATCGTTGTTGAAGAGTCCGCAAAGCGTGATGATGACATCCTTGCCGGTGACTCCTGCGGGCAGCGCACCATGCAGCTGCACGCGAGCCACGGGTGGCACTTTCCACCAGGTGCGTCCCGTAGCCCAGATTGCCGCGGCATCAGTGCGCACGATGGGCGTACCGAGGCAGCCGAGTCCCCCGTACATGTTGCTGTGACTGTCCGACGCGACGACCATGCTGCCGGGCCAGGCGTATCCCTCTTCGCACATGATCTGGTGTCCGATACCGCGTCCGGCAGGATAAAAGTCGATCCCCATCTCACGGGCAAAGGCTTCGATATTGCGGTATTTCTGCAGGTTTTTCTCGCTGGTATCCTGCACGTTGTGATCGAGCGTGCTGACGACCTGCCGTGGATTCGCAATGCGAGCCGCGCCGATGCTCCGGAATTTCGGGATCACCGCACCTGTGTTGTCATGCGTCATGACGTGTGCGGGACGAATATAAATGTAATCCCCGCTGCGCACCTGCTGCGATCCAGAGTCGACGGTGTGCAGTTGGGCGATTTTTTCAATGAGATTCTGCGCCATTGCTGAGTGCTCCGTGAAAAACAACAGTACTGCGGTTACTTCACAAGTTCAAAATCGATAAAATCAGCGTGATGAAAGACGATACTTTCAGGCAGCCGTTTTTCTCCTGCACCCTCTTTGGAGTGCGTTGCGATAATGTGCATGACCTCGGAAGGCAATCCGTGCTTGAACGCAAGTCCGACCCCACTGAACGGGTGCCGGATATGCTTGCCATAGTCCGATTTCACAGGTGCGCCGTCCACAAGGTCGTACTCGAGCAGTTTCCCGACATCTGCCAGCAGGGCGCCGGCGATGAGGTAATCCCTGTTGATCGGCGTTTTCTTCTCACCATGCACTTCAGTGAGTATATCGTCACAGGCTATACACATTCTGCATACGGCACGGACATGGTCAATGAATGCGATCGAGACATTGTCGGCCAGCAGGGTAAACGGGATACTGCGCAGCAGCTCTTCCGTCCACCCGCGAAAATCGATCGCCTCCTGCCAGCATGCGTGGACCTTCGCCCGGAGGGCTTCATCTCGAATGTCCTCGATTTCAGGGAGAAGTCTGACAACCAGATCACTCATGATAACCTCTCAAGTTTCTTGTATTGTAACGATGAATACATCTCAATGCGACAGACGCGGGTCCGCCTCGATCACAACGATCACAAAGCGTGCGGGACCATGAATTCCCGTTACCAGCACCTTTTCAATGTCTGCCGTCTTGCTCGGTCCGCCCACCAGTGTCACCGCGCTGTGTCCCTGCGCATGCGTCATTGATCGCAGCAACGGTGCCGCATGATGCAGGGAAGGCAGAATGCGCTGCGCGGGGAGGAGAGCGATATGCATCTCTGGCAGCAGGGTCATCGAACGGCTCTCCACCGCATGCGAACGGATGAGCACGGCACCGGAATCCGCGATACCTGCGACCGCCATATCCAATCCTGCATCCATGGCAGCCAAACGCGCCTTCCATCCGGTACCCGACTGCGTTTCCTTCAAATCCGCAACATCAACGGTGTGAAGTGAACGGAAGTGCGCGCTCAGCAATTGCGCCAGTCCCGATGCATCGAAAGAAGGATCGGAGGAAAGCACAAGTGAGGCCAGACCGCTCAGGACATTCTCCAGAGCTTCCGGAACATCTTCCAGGGTTTGCGCATGCACGACCTCGGCACCTGCTTCGCCAGCGCGCTGTGCGAAGAGCTCGGCGTCCCCGGTCGATGCCGCGATACTGCTTTCCCGCAGGGAATTATGCAGTTTCTGCATATTTTCGTCGGCCCCGGAGCTGGCGGTATGCTCGAGCATGCGCTGGAAGATGCGATCACGCGCGTTCACGGTGCTGCCTCCAGAGCTGTTTGAATGATTTGTCGGGCAATTGCGGGAAACTCCGTTCCCGGCTCCAGACAGGCAATGACGGACCTTCATCTTTTCTGCTGATCAGTGGCGCGAATACGCGTGCCAGGCGACCTGCCAGATCGAAAAGCCAGCTGCGACGCGAAACCGCGAGGAAGAGACGCATGGCCATGCGCTCCGTCCATTTCGTGTATCCGTGACCGACGATGCGCTTTCTCCACCAGAGCAGATGGTGATGGATGTCGATGCGCACGGGACAGATTTCGGCGCAGGCACCGCAGAGCGATGAGGCAAACGGCAGGGCTTTCGAGCGCTGTTCTCCCCTGTACACCGGAGTGATGATGCTGCCGATGGGACCCGAATACACGCTTCCGTAGCCATGTCCGCCGATCTTCTGATAGACGGGACAGACGTTCATGCAGGCCCCGCATCGGATGCAGTACAGCGATTCGCGTTGATGCGGTTCTGCCAGCATCCGTGAGCGGCCATTGTCGAGGATGACGATATGCAGCTCTTCCGGACCGTCGAGTTCCGCGTCCTTTGCAGGACCAGTAATGAGGGATGTATAGCAGGTGATGCGCTGTCCCGTCGCACTGCGTCCGAGAAGATTCAGGAAAAGACCCAGACTCTCGAAGTCAGGGACGATTTTCTCCATTCCCATGACGGCAATATGCCGTCGCGGCAAACTCATGCTCAGACGTGCATTTCCTTCATTCTCCACGATGCAGATACTGCCACTTTCGGCAACGGCGAAGTTCACGCCCGAAATCCCCACACCCGCCTGCAGAAAATCCTCACGCAGAATTTTACGCGCGATAGCTGTCAATTCTTCAGGGTCGTCTGTGAAAGGAATGCCGAGCTGTTCGGCAAACAGCTGTCCGATTTCACCGCGGGATTTGTGCAGGGCCGGTGCCGTGATATGCGAAGGTGGCTCCTTGGCGAGCTGCACAATGTATTCCCCGAGATCCGTTTCGACCGTACGGAGTCCGCGCGCTTCGAGTGCCGGCGTCAATTCGATCTCCTCGGTGGTCATGGACTTGCTCTTGACGACGAGACGCTCTCCGGTCTCCTCGGCGAGGTCGCAGACGATACGTGAGGCTTCGGCAGCTGTTTCCGCGTAATGCACATGTGCTCCGGCCGCTGTTGCGCGCTCTTCAAAACGCGCGAGGTATTCGGGCAGATGCTGCATGACATGCTTTTTGATTTCATGCCCCTGCGTCCGGAGAAATTCCCAGTCAGGAAAATCCTCAACGACAGCCGCACGCTTGCCGAGTGAGGTCCACGTCGCTCGCCGGACATTGCCACGCAGCGTTTTGTCATGGATGCGCTCCTGAACAAGCACCTTCAGATTTTCGGGCTGGATGGGTGTCTGATAACTCATGCGGCTTCCCCACCCAGAATGTCGGCAATATGAATGCAGCGCGCGCTGCTGCCCCTGCGTCTGAGCATGCCATCGATCTGCATGAGACAACTCGAATCCACTCCCGTCACCCATTCCGCTCCGCTGCGCTCGATGGACTCCAGTTTTTCCTCTGTCATCGCGGTACTGACATCGGCGAATTTCACTGCGAAGGTTCCCCCGAAACCGCAGCACACCTCCGCCCTGTCCATTTCCACGAGTTGAAGTCCCTTCACCCTGCGCAACAGGCGTCGTGGCTGTTCCTTGACGTGCAATTCACGAAGCGCATGACAGGAATCATGCACCGTCACGCGACCCTCGAAGCTGGCATTCAGATCCTCACAATGCAGCACATCCACGAGAAATGATGTGAATTCGTGCAGCCGGGCGCGCACGCGCTCCGCCTTCTCCCGGTATGGCGCACTGAGTTCGAGCAGATCGCCGTAAAACGCTTTCACCATCGTGGTGCAGGATCCCGAAGGGGCAACAATGGCATCCGATCCGTCACCATCAAAAATGTCCAGGAAGCGCTCCGCGAGTGTGCGCGCTTCCTCATGATAGCCAGTGTTGAACGCCGGCTGTCCGCAGCAGGTCTGCTTTTCGTCATATTGCACATCCACACCGGCACGTTCGAGAACGCGCAGCATATTCATCCCTGAATAGGGATAGAGCTGATCGGTGATGCAGGGGATAAAAAGCGAGACCTTCACTGCTTCCTCGTGTGCTGGTGTTCAGGGCGTAACATAGCACAAAAAACACAAATGCCGAAGTTCGGCACCGGTATCAGCAGTTCAATCCCAGGGACGGATCAGTGTTCGTTGAGACGCTGACCGAGTTTTTTCAAAAGCGCCGCGAGTGTCGCCTGCTCTTCGCTGTCGAGCACGTCAGCGATCTCGGCGATGCGCTTCGCATGCGTCGGAAAGATTTTACCGATCATCGTCTTTCCTTTTTCGGTCAACTCCACGATGACGGCTCTCCGATCTTCATCCGAGTGCCTGCGATGCACCAGACCCTCTTTCTCGAGATTGTCGACGACGCAGGTCATGTTCCCCCCGCTGACGAGCATTTTCCGCGAAAGTTCACCGATAGTCATCGGTCCGCGATGCAGCAGACACTCGAGTGCACCGAACTGCGGCTGTGTCAGTCCGTAACTGCGGATATCCTTGACCGACTCCCGGTTGAACGTGGCGTACGCGCGTGCAAGCTTGATCCACATGCCCAGCGCTTCGTCTTCCCTGTTTCCGTATTTCTTTGCGTTCTTCAAATATTTCAAATTTGAATATTTTGCAACAAAAATCGCCAGTTTTTTTCCCAATGTCAATGCAGAGTTGCGTTGTTTCATATTGAAGGTCGTATATATTTTGCTTCATGGACACCATCAAGGAGAATGTTGACGCCGTACTCGATGAACTTCGCCGCAGCGGCGACAAGACGAATCTCGAGGGCATGGCACGTTTCGGCATCAATACCGAGAAAGCATTCGGGAATTCCATGCCCTCCATCCGGGCGCTGGCAAAGGTTGTCGGCAGGCAGCATGCGCTTGCGCTTGCACTCTGGGACACCGGCGTGCACGACGCCAGACTGCTTTGCGCATTCTGTGATGATCCCGCCCTCGTAACCCCTGAGCAGATGGACAGCTGGGCGGCTGATTTCGATTCATGGGATGTGACGGACCAGGTATGCAACAATCTCTTTCGGAAAACGCCGTTTGCCCAGGAGAAGATTCTCGCCTGGCATACGCGGGAAGAGGAATTTGTCCGTCGTTCCGCCTTCGCGCTGCTTGCCAGCCTTGCCGTTCATGCGAAGGACGTCCCAGACAGCCAATTTGAATCCTGGCTGCAGCTCATCGAGTCGGCAGCTGATGACGACCGGAACTTCGTCAAGAAAGCAGTGAACTGGGCACTGCGTCAGATAGGCAAGCGCAACCTGGCGCTGCACGCAAGAGCGATCACCTGTGCAGAGGGACTGGCGGCACGTGATTCGCGACCGGCCCGGTGGATCGCCCGCGATGCGCTGCGTGAACTGCATAAACCTGAAATTATTGCGCGTTTAGAGAAAAAATCCATACGCTGAAATACGACAGACAGCACTCCATGCATAGATTTTCCACGTTGATTTTCCTTTTCCTTCTCTGCCAGCCTCTGGCGGCGCAGGATTTTCCTGAACTCATTGTTCGTGTTCAGAATGCGCCCGAACAGCGGCGGCAGTTCATGGTCGACAGCTTTCTGACCGTCGTACCGGCTTTCCCGCTCATCGTGAATGACACGACGGTGTATCGCGTATACCTGGACGCAGATGCGCAGGAAGTCGCTCTTGCTGGGGACGGAAACAACTGGAATCCGGAGGCCTCCCCCCTCACCAGGCTGTCGACAACTTCTCTCTGGTATCGCAGCGACACATTTGAAGCTGATGCGCGACTCGACTACAGTTTCGTCATCAACAAGGAAGTGTGGGACACCGATCCCCTGAATCCTTACACCGCCCCGGGCGAAATCGGTCCCATTTCCGAACTGCGTATGCCGGCATATATCCCTCCGGCTGAAATCTATCCCCAGGCAGGGGTGCCAGAGGGCATCCTGATCAGAAGGACTTTTGCAAGTACACTGCTGCAGAATACACGGGAGGGACGTGTGTATCTGCCTGCCGGGTATGACAGCCTCGGCGGAGAGTATCCTGTCATCCTCTTCCACGACGGCATTCATTACATCGACCTTGCCCATGCAACCACAGTACTCGACAATCTCATATATGAGAGACGCATCCCGCCCTGCATTGCCGTTTTCCTTCCGCCGGTGAATCGCAACGCGGAATATGCGGGAAATCAGATCGATGATTTTTCCCGTTTCGTGATCGAAGAAGTCATGGCCACCGTGGACAGGGATTACAGCACGAGAAAGGACGCAGAAGCCCGCGCAGTCGTCGGCTGCTCGTCGAACGGCGGCAATGTCGCATTGTATATCGCCATGAAATACCCTGATGTGTTCGGCAAGGTCGCGGCGCAGTCGAGTTATGTCCTTCCCGAGATTTTCACACGGTTCTCGGACGGACCCCAGCTGGCGCTGCGCCTGTATCTCGACCTTGGTACCTATGATATTCCCGTGTTACGCAGCAAGGTGCTCAATTTCCTGCAGGTGCTCGAAAACGGTCAGTATGAATACAACTTCAGGGAATTTCACGAGGGACACAGCTGGGGAAACTGGCGCGCCCATATCGATCTCGCATTGGAGTACCTGTTCGGCGATGTCGTCGACGCGCAGTCGCCCCCGGCAACAGTCGCATCGACTCTGCACATCCGAAGTGTAGCGCCGCATCCGCTGCACGCAACCGGTTCGGTGACGCTGGAACTCGCGGAATATTCCCACGTGCAACTGGCGTTGTGGGACATTTCAGGAAAGCGCATTCAGACGCTGTGGGATGGCGAGCTGGAAGCGGGCATGCAGAGTATTGCCGTACACACCGCGAAACTACCGGCAGGAGCATATTTCCTGTCGGCAACCTCCGGAGCATCCACGACTATGCAGCGCATCATCGTGCGCTGACCTTCCCCCTCCCCGTATTCAACCTTCAGATCGGCATGATTCGCCCGCTGTCAGAGCGGGATGTTGCCGTGCTTTTTCCGCGGATTGGAATCGGCCTTGTCTTCGAGGATATCGAGCGCGCGTATGATGCGGGGACGCGTTTCCATCGGCTCGAAGACGTCGTCGATATATCCACGCTCCGCCGCGACGAAAGGATTCGCGAACTTCTCCCTGTACTCATTGATCTTCTCTTCGAGTGCGGCCTCGGGGTCCTTCGATGCGGTAATGTCCTTTCGGAAAATGATCTCTACCGCGCCCTTGGGTCCCATCACGGCGATTTCCGCCGATGGCCAGGCAAAATTGAAATCCCCTCGAATATGCTTTGAGTTCATCACGTCATAAGCTCCGCCGTAAGCCTTCCGCGTGATGATGGTGATTTTCGGAACGGTGGCCTCGGCGAAGGCATACAGGAGTTTGGCCCCGTGCTTGATAATACCACGCCATTCCTGCTCGGTCCCTGGCAGAAAACCGGGCACATCCTCGAAAACGACGAGTGGAATATTGAAGCAGTCGCAGAAACGCACGAAACGTGCGGCCTTGAGCGATGCGTCGATATCGAGCACGCCGGCGAGCACGGCAGGCTGATTCGCCACAATACCGACCGAGCGTCCATCATAGCGTGCGAAGCCCACGACGATGTTGGCGGCATAGCTTTCCTGCACTTCCATGAAATCCCCGTCATCCACGGTCATACGGATGACTTCCTTGATGTCATAGGGCTTGTTCGGATTGTCGGGCACGATGGTATTGAGCCCTTCGTCCATACGATCCGGGGTATCCGTAGCCGGCACGCGGGGGGCGCAGGACATATTATTCTGCGGAACGAAGCTCATCAGCCGACGCAGCTGCGTCAACGTCTGCACTTCATTTTCATGCGTAAAGTGCGCGACACCGCTTTTGCCTGCGTGCGTCATGGCACCACCAAGATCTTCAGAGGTAACATCCTCATGCGTGACCGTTTTGACCACGTTGGGTCCCGTGACAAACATGTAGCTGCTCTGCTCCACCATGAAGATGAAGTCGGTGATGGCAGGAGAATACACGGCGCCGCCGGCACAGGGACCGAGCACCGCGCTGATCTGCGGAATCACGCCGGAAGCGAGGGTGTTGCGAAGAAAGATATCGGCATACCCGCCGAGACTGACCACGCCTTCCTGAATGCGCGCGCCGCCCGAGTCATTGAGTCCGATTACCGGCGCACCGACTTTCATCGCCATATCCATAATCTTGCAGATCTTCTCCGCATGCGCTTCCGAAAGCGAGCCGCCGAAGACGGTAAAATCCTGACTGAAGACGAAGACCAGGCGTCCGTCAATGCGTCCTGTACCCGTGACCACGCCGTCGCCGAGATAATGCTGCTTGTCGAGTCCGAAGTCGTGGGACCGATGCCTGACGAAGGCGTCGATTTCCTCGAAACTGCCGCGATCAAGAAGGATTTCCAGCCGCTCACGCGCGGTAAATTTCCCCTTGTCGTGCTGCGCCTTGACCCGTTTTTCTCCGCCACCCTGGCGGGACATCTCCCGCAGTTCATGCAGACGTTTGCGATTTTCTTCGGACATGCGTGTTTTCTCCGTTTTATTCTGACTGCAGCCGCTTCTGCTCTTCCGCTGCACGCAATTCGCGATCGAACAGCGTCTCGAAGGAAGATTCCAGTGCGGTGACCGTGTCTTCGGTATGTTCGATTTCCGACATGAGAGAATCGAGCTGCGCATTCATCTCATCCGGTTCCTTCATCGTGATGGCCTGCTCCTTGAGCAGCTGCATCAATTCTTCAAGCGTACTGAGCTGTGCGGCGAGCACCTCGCGATCGCCATCAGCCTTCGTGAGCTTTTCGCGGCGCTGCTGCAGGATACTGAGCTGCTTTTCCTTGATCGTTCTGACACGTTCATCATCCTGCGCCATTTCATCCTGCAGTGAGCGGATACGACCTTCGAGCTCCGTGGCGCTGTGCTCGGCGAGATGTTTCGTGTAGTTGGATTCGGTGATGAGCATCCGCAGGTAACGCAGCAGCATGTCATCGAGTCTGCCGGAAAGCTGCTCGAGATAGTTGCGGCTTGCGTCGTTGTAGCGGGCATAATTCTCGCGGATGCTGACTGCCGTCTGCCGCAGGGTTCTGTAGCGCTGCTGCTGTGAGTCGGGCAGCTTGCGCAGCATTTCCTTCGCCCTGTTTTCCCCCTCTTCGACGAGGCGCTGTTCATCTTTTGCATCCACGCGACGCCGCCACGCGGGCAGCATCGGTGCAACGGTCACAAACCCTGCTTCGAGTCCGAGTCCGATAAACAGCGGAATCGGATTCATCGATACCAGGCTGATGGCGCCGAATCCGGCAAGCGTCAGCAGACCGACAGGATTGCGCAACGCCCTGACAAAATAGCTGCCGTAGGATCCCATGGATAGTGTCCTGTGAGTTGAAATCACGGAATTGCAAAAATATAGGCAAATGCGTGTGGCACCGCAAACGCGGGAGGGAAAAGCGAGTATGCATTGCATTGAACAGCGCAATTCACGTACTTTTCTGCCACTACTGTCGCACCTTTCGCATCCGGTACCATTGCCATCACTTGACAAATTCATCATACGCGGCGGAAATCGTCTCCAGGGATCCGTGACGATATCCGGAGCAAAAAACGCCTCCCTCGCACTGATGCCTGCGGCATTACTGACGAGTGGACGCTGCCGCCTTGCCAACACGCCTCGCCTGCGTGATATTTCAACCATGTCGCAGCTGCTCGAAACGATGGGCGTAGAGATCCGCCATCCGGGCACGACGATCGAACTCGACACCAGCAGGGTGCACAGCCACGAAGCGCCGTATGAGATGGTGAAGAAAATGCGTGCGTCCTTCTACGTGCTGGGTCCCCTTCTCGGCCGCTACGGACACGCGCGTGTTTCCTATCCCGGCGGCTGTGCCTGGGGTCCGAGACCCGTCGACCTGCATCTCAAGGCCATGGAGGCGCTGGGTGCAGAAATCAGCATCGAAGGCGGCTATGTCATCGCACAGGCGCGCGCGCTGCAGGGTACAGAAATCGACTTTGAAATTTCCAGCGTCGGCGCAACGGGTAATGCCCTGATGGCGGCGGTGCTGGCGAAAGGACAATCCGTACTCCGCAATGCTGCCGTCGAGCCGGAAATCACACAGCTGGCGTCCTTCCTCGTCCGCATGGGTGCCCGCATCGACGGAATCGGCAGTAACTGCCTGACCGTCGAAGGCGTCGACGAACTGCATCCCGCGGACGACAGCAATATCCCCGATCGTATTGAAGCAGGGACTTTCCTGGCTGCCACTGCCGCAACCGGAGGAGAGGTCACGCTCGAGAACGTACAGCATGAACATCTTTCCGTACCGCTCGACATGCTGCGACAGGCTGGATGCGAAATCGCGGTCACCGAAAACACCATCACCCTGCGCAGCGAAGGATCACTGCAGCCGGTTGACGCGACAACATCCATTTATCCCGGTTTCCCGACCGATATGCAGGCGCAGTGGATGGCGATGATGAGTACCGCCGGGGGAAGTTCGGTGGTGACCGATACGGTGTATTTCGACCGTTTCAACCACGTACCGGAACTTCAGCGCCTGGGCGCCCGTATCGATGTAACGAAAAACGTGGCCATCGTGCACGGGGTGGACCATCTTACCGGAGCAACCGTGATGTCGACAGATCTGCGCGCGAGCGCTTCCCTGATCATCGCAGGACTCATCGCACGCGGAAGCAGCGAAGTGCTTCGCGTCTATCACATCGACCGGGGATACGAGGCCATCGAATTGAAATTGAGAAATCTCGGCGCCGACATACAGCGCGTCGACAGTGAGGACTACTGATCATGCGTCCGACAAGACTACAGGCATCGCGGCAAAACCGGCGCAGCGCGTTTTTCTTTCGCCGCGGCAAACTCCCGCTTTTCCTCACTCTGCTGTTCTGCAGCATGACACTGCAGGCGCAGGAGCATCCGTTCTATATCAGCTTCTACTATGCACCGCCACCTGCGGGACTCTCCAATGCCGCACCGGTATACCAGGGACTCGCCGTCAGTACCGATCTCGGCGAGAGCTGGATGAATCGCGGGTGGATCACAAGTGCCGTCAACGCCATTGCCGTTGATCCTGCAAACAGTGCGCATGTGCTGCTGGGCAGCGATTATGGGGTGCTTGAAAGCGGCAACGCGGGCGAGGATTGGAAACTGATCAGCGGATGGGATATGCCGGCGGTGCTCGACATTGAAATGGACGCTACCGGCATCTGGGCTGCAACGACGGAAGGGATATTCCTCTCCAAAGACGGCGGCGCAAGCTGGAACACTTCCAATGCAGGACTCTCTACACCTGACGGCACCTATGTCACGCAGCTCCTCCGCGTACCGGGCAGCATGCTCATTGCGACCAACGACGGCGTGTATCGGTCGGCGGACAAGGGAGCGAGCTGGAGACGGAGCGGACTCGAATCGCAGCCGCTTTCCGGTTTGCAGGCGCACCCGAAGGATCCGACGCACCTGCTCGCCTGGAGCGAACAGGACGGGATATGGGTCAGTACGGATGGTGGCAGGTCGTGGACAAACCGCAACGAAGGTCTGCGCTTCCCCTCCGTCAAATGTGCCGTGTTCGACCCGCGCGACCGCAGCACCTTGCTTATTGGCACCCGCATCACCGGCGTCATGCGCAGCAGCGATCTCGGCAAGACATGGGAGTTCGCAAGCGGTGGATTGACAAACCTCAATATCAATGCATTGCTCTTTGATCCCCGGCAGCCGGACCGTGTCTACGCAGGCGCAGAAAACGGCTCATTCATTTCCGATTCCCGCGGCAAGACCTGGCAACCTTTTTCCATTCGTCTCGGATACGTCAGTGATCTGTGGATGCAGTAACATGAAAGCTAAAGCCCTTCTCTTCATACTCTTTCTCTCGATTGCTGCCACACAGCCCGTGGCCGCACAGCTTGATATCTCCGTGCGGCGTGACAGCATACGCACCTTCTTTACGACGGCTGACATCGACGCCAACTATCCTGCCGCGACGGCACGCGTTCTCGATACCGTACATCGTGAGGAAGGACTCGCAATGCTGGGTGCACTCACATCGAGTGTTTCGCCCGATGTCATTGAGCGCTTTCAGATGACGGCTTCGTACATCCATGTGCGGCCGCAACTCAGCGACAGCCTGCGGGAGCGTATCGAATCCATCTGGGAATTTTTCCCCATTCGTCCCCTGCAGGGCGAGCACGAGCGCGTCGCGTATTACACCGCGCTGTATCTCGCATCGACATACTTCAGTCCCGACGCACATTTTTTCAATGGAAAATCCCGGGAAGAAAATGTGCATGACGCACAGGATTTTCTTCTGAACTGGATACGCGAAAGCACCGAGAGAGGACAGCGGGAGTTCGACTCCCCCACCTACGCCAGCATGTTCTTCATGTCCATGCTTCTGCTGCGGGATTTCGCGCGAGACGAAGATCTCCGCCTGCGGGCTGAACTCATGGCGCAGTGGCTGCTGGCCGATTTTGCGCATGATTATCTCAACGGCAGTTACTGCGGCGCGCATTCGCGCGAGAAACGTGACCCGGCGACTCTCTCGCTTCCCGTCGCGAACGGGATGTCATCGATCGCCTGGCTGTATTTTGGAGATGGACCGAGGGTATACGGCCGCGCACAGTATTTCGCTCTGTTGAGCGATTTCCAGCCGCACCCTGCGATTGTCGAACTCGCCACCGTCCGCCGCGAACCGTATGAGAGCTGGGAGCGCAAGCGTCCCGCGAAACAGATTCGGAGCGGACTCGTACCTGTCGTCGACGATGTCGTCCGTTACACCTACATGGATCCACTGTACGCACTCGGCTCCATCCCGGGCGGAAAAGTGCAGGCGCGCGAGCAGCACAGCTGGGATGTAACATGGATCCCTGAAGATCCGACCAGCGCCGCGAATCTGTTCGTGATGCACCCGTGGTCCGACCCCGCCTCCCTGCTGCCGTTTCTTCCCCACAGCGATGAAATCGCGTTCCGCAATATCGGCCTGGTCGATCCGTACTACGATACCGTGACGAAAATGGTCGGGGGATCGCCATTCGAGGATGTCTTCCAGCACAGGAACACCCTCATTGCGCTTTATGACCTCGAGGAGGTGAAGCGCTTTCCGCTCATCATAGGCTACCTGCCCGCTGATCCCAGGGACATGCGTGTCGATACGCTCAAGTCAGGATGGATCAGTATCAATACGGGAGATGTGTACATCGGGATGTATCCGCTGAAGAAATTCCGTATCGCCGACAGCCAGGGGAAGCCGCTTTTCGTCTCGAATGAGCTGCGCAATGGCGTCATCGTTCAGGTGATCGGACGTAACGAAGCCGGTTCCTTCAAGAGTTTTATGCAGAAACTGCATAAAACCGTCATCGACACCTCTGCGTTCGACAGCGACATGCGCATCCGCTACACGACGATGGACGGAGAGAAACTCGATTTCACCTACCACGGCCAACGCACCGTCAATGGCAACACCATCGGCATGGCAAAGGATAAGCTCTTCGACAGTCCGCGACTCACCTCCGAGCTCGGCAGCGGCATGCTCACCATCCATGCCATCAATGGTGATGTGATTATAGACATGCATGCGCTGGAGATTCGCCAATCGCAGTAATCGACCGTTTTTTCTTGGATTTGCTTCTACGAGTGGAGATATTGCTGTAATAGCCGGATGCAGATTCCAGCCCGGAATCCTGCGCCGCCAGATCTCGCTCACTCACAATGCTGCAAAAGCCATGAAGACGTTTGCCACCCTTCTTCTGCTGTTCGCTACAGCACTCCCCGTTTTCGCACAATCCGATATTCCCTACAATCCGGTAGAACCCGCAGATCAGCTTTCGCTCTACAGAGACAGCGAAGAGTGGATTCATCAACGCTATCGCTGGTTCCGCGATGGACGCGAGGAGGCTGATGGGACCATACCGGAAGGAGCACGCATGGAAGCCTGGCGGCAGACACAGAAGATGTCCGTCTACCGTCCCGCGGTCTCCCTTTCCAAGAAAAACGGCACCGCGGCTGCAGCATGGCAGCTCGTGGGACCCTCCAATATCGGGGGACGCCTCACCGGTGTTGCCATCCATCCGACGGACTCCAGCATTGTATACTTCACCGCCGCTGACGGCGGGATCTGGAAATCCACCAACGCCACGGCCGACGTGCCCCATTTTTATCCTGTAGCAGATGATCTGCCTACCATGGCGATGGGAAGCATCGACATCGACCCGAGCAACCCTGATATCATTTACGTTGGTACTGGTGAAGCCAATGGCAGTGCGGATTCCTATCCCGGAGTCGGCGTTGTGAAGTCCACGGATGCAGGTGCGACCTGGGATGTGATCAGCAATAACTTTGCGAAAAACATCGGCTGTATTCGTGTGCATCACAGCATCGACAGCATCGTTTTCGTCGCGGCACGGCAGGGACTCTTCCGCTCCACCGACGGTGGCGTGAGCTGGGAAAAGACACGTGGCGGCGTGGCCCATGACCTCGTCCTGCATCCGACCTCCGATTCACTCATCTATGCCGCGGTACAGAATGCCGGCATCCTTCGCTCGATAGATACCGGACGCACCTGGGAGGTGCTCGACATGGGCGTGGGAACGGACAGCATCGGCCGCTGCGCCGTCGACCTCTGCAGATCACAGCCTGAGATCATCTACGCGCTTCTGACCGGTTCCAAGGATCCTTACAAGAACAAGACACTTGCTGTCATGAAAAGTACGGACGGCGGGGAGAGCTGGGAACGAACCATGCCGGCGGACAACCCGCGGAACTTCTTCAACACCTACGGCTGGTACAACTGCGAGATTGCCGTGCATCCCATGAATCCCAATATGCTGCTTGCAGGCGGTGTCGGACTGTATCTGAGCCTGGACGGCGGACGGAATTTTTCGCCGCGCGGCGGTTTGCATGTGGATCAGCATGCCATCGAATTCAGTCCTTCCTCACCCGACATTTGCTTCGTCGGCAATGACGGCGGACTGTATGTTTCGGACAACGGAGGTATCACCTACCGCTCGCGCAACGACGATATCGCAATCACACAGTTCTATGAGCTGGGCATTTCTCTTCCCAACCCGGGAGACATGATGGGAGGAACGCAGGACAACGGGAGTAACCACGGCTCTGATACCGCTCACGCAAACTGGGAACATCAGACAGGCGGTGACGGCGGATATTGCGTGTTCGATTACGAAGACCCGAACATCAAGTATGCCGAGTATCAGAACGGATCTCATCTGCGCACCGTGAACGGTGGAAAAAACTGGACCGGGATCAATGACGGACTTTACGGGAAGGGACGCTGGGTGACGCCGGTCGAAATTCATCCCACCGATCCTTCAATCCTCTTTACCGCCACAACGAAGCAGCTCTATAAGACGACGAATCGTGGCTTGCTCTGGGTACCGTTTCACGGGGATATGGATTCATCCAAGAGCATCACCTACATCGCCGTCTCCCCGCTGAACCCTGATATCATGTATGTCGGCAACACCAACGGACAGATATACCGGACGACCGATGCCGGGAGCCACTGGGATCTGAAAGCCGAAGGTCTGCCCTCGGGCAGGAATACGAATGATATCGTTTTCCATCCGACCGATCCGAACACGGTGTACGCGTGCTTCTCGCACTACATCGACGAAAGCGTTTTCAAAACTACGGATGCCGGGGAAACATGGGAAAGTATCTCAGGGAATCTGCCGGCCATTCCCACCAATGCGCTGGCCATCAACTACGGAATGCCGAATGAACTGTTCGTCGGCACCGATTTCGGCGTGTATGCGACAACGGATGGCGGAGAGAACTGGGAAATCCTGGGCGACGGAATGCCCAAGGTCGTCGTTGTCGATCTCGAACTGCATCCCACAACGGGGAAGCTGTATGCGGCCACGCATGGACGCAGTGTCTACAGTCTGGGCGTCACCCTCGGCGTCGAGCTGCTCAACCTGTCGGCACGGAGAGATGGCAGCAATGTACGTCTTGACTGGAGAACGTCACATGAATCCAACAACCGCGGGTTTGCCGTTGAACGCCGTACCCGTTTCGGCGGCTGGGAAGAAATCGCATTTGTTGATGGAAAAGGCAGCTCGGCAGGATTGCAGCTGTACTCGCATGTCGACAACGCCCTTCCCGCAGGCGATCTGCTCTACTACAGACTCAAGCAGGTTGATACCGACGGCAGCGAAACATATTCAAATGAAATTCCTGTAGAAATCCGGGATGCTGTCGCTTCCGACTTCACACTTGAGCAGAATTACCCCAACCCCTTCAACCCCGTAACAACGATCCGCTACACATTGCCTCATACCGGTGCTGTGCAGCTGAAAATCACCGATGCGCTCGGCAACACGGTCAGTACACTCGTCGACCGTCAGCAGCATGCCGGCACGCATCACGTGTTCTTCGACGCCACCGCCATCCCCAGCGGTGCCTACTTCTATCACCTCACCTACGGCAACACCCGCGTCACGAAGAAGATGATGGTGCTCAAATAATTGCAGATTGCAGATCCCGAACTTATCAGGAGCAGGGATTGATTCCCATGTCGTGTCCCCGAAGGCCTGGTGGCAACGTGGAATCAATCCCTGTTGACAGATTGCAGAAATCTGCTTGCAGTAATCTGCAATTTGTAATCTGCAATTTGTAATCTGACCCTTCCTACTCCCCGTATTCCTCCTGGTAATCTTCCATGGCGGCGAGGATGACATTTTCCGCCTCTTCGCGGCCGTAGACGCGTTCGATGGAGACGTGGTGGGGTTCACCGTGGACGAGCTTGTAGGTGCTGAAATAGTGTCGCAGACGCTCGACAAGCACAGGTGGAAGCTCGTTGATATCCTTCACATTCGCCCAGAAGCTGTCCTTGTTGAGCACGGCGATGATCTTGTCGTCCGCCTCCCCGTGATCATTCATCGCGAGTCCGCCGACTACGCGCGCCTGCAGCACGACGTCAGAGCGATTGATCGGACGCTCGCTGAGCACGCAGATATCGAGCGGGTCGCCATCTCCTTTCTCCGCGCTCGGCATAAGCGCGCCGACCCGGCGTCCGCAGAAGGTTCGCGGAACAAACCCGTACAGCGTCGGTGGCAGCGCGGAAGAGCGCTGTGGACGATCGACATGCAGGTATCCCGTCAGCTTGTCGAGTTCATATTTGACCATGTCGAATGGCGTGATTTCGATATATGCATTGACGAGCGAAGGTGGCGTCTGTCCTGCTTCGAGTCCATGCCAGGGATGGGGACGCCAACGATAAAAAGGTGCGGGAAAGGCCATGGTGTTCTACTGAGAATGGTTTTGAAAGCGGGGGTTTTTCGCCTCCCATTGTACATCAAACAGGAGTCAAAGGCAACTGTATGCAAGAACGGTCCCGTTCAACACGGGACCGCTATTGCAGAAAATACTTGTCAGGACTTATTCACCGGCGGGAGCGGCAGCGGCGCGTGCAGCCTGCTTGCCGAGTTCCTTGTCGATGAGGTACAGTCCGCGGCCGTCGTGTCCGATCAGCTTGATCTTGTCGAGGAGTGCATTAAAGAGCGTCTCTTCCTCATGCTGCTCAGCGACGTACCACTGGAGGAAATTCAGCGTCGAGAAATCCTTTTCCTCGTAAGCGGACGCAACCAATTCGTTAATCTTACTGGTCACAAATTTCTCATGCGAGAGAATCTGCTCAAACATGTCGGAAAGGGATTCAAACTCGAGCTTCGGCTGCTCCGTGCTGCCGATTTTCGCGAGGGCACCGGTTTCACCGACATAGCTGAAAAGCTTCATCATGTGCATACGCTCTTCCTCGGAATGCATGCGCAGGAAAGTCTCTCCACCCTCGTATCCTTTCCAGGCGCACCAGGCGGCCATCTGCAGGTAGAGATTCGAGGATTCAAACTCGATGTTGATCTGGTCGTTGAGCTTCTCGACCATGGTTTTGCTCAGCATGTACTAGCCTCGTATTAAGTGAAAGTTGATGGATCTTCTCATTGATAGCAGAACATCGGAGCTTGCGGTTTAGTTCTCTTCCATCAGCTCTGTAACCAAATTCTCACACTTCGAGACGACGTCCGCCAGGGGAAGCACATGACGTTCTCCACTGTGGCGCACCTTGATCTCAACGTTGCCGTCCTTGAGATGTTTTTCGCCGACAATCACATTCACCGGCATACCCAGCAGGTCGGCGTCCTTGAATTTGAAGCCTGGACTGACACCAGTGCGATCATCATAGAGCACCTCGAGTCCTGCGCCTTCCAGGTCGGCCGTAATCTTCTCGGCATGCTCACGCACCATATCGCTTTCGACCTTCAGTCCGGTAACCTGGATCTGGAAGGGTGCGATTGACGGATGCCAGCAGATACCATCCTTGTCATGCCGCTGTTCAATATGACAGGCGACGATGCGTTCGACTCCGATACCGTAGCTGCCCATGATAATGGGATGTTCCTTGCCTTCCGCATCAAGGAAATTGGCCTTGAGCGCCTCGGAGTACTTCGTTCCGAGTTTGAAAATGTGTCCCACCTCGATGGCTTTTTTCACGTTGAGAGGCAGTCCCTTCACCGGATCGGGTTCACCCTCGATGACGGTACGCAGATCGTAATAGGACTCGATGTCGGCGTCGCGATCGATATCGATATGGCGATAATGGAAGCCGTTCTCATTGGCGCCACTGACCAGATTGTTGGCGTTCTTCAGACGCAGATCTGCGATCTGACGCAGCTTCGTCTTGAGATTGATTGGTCCGATGGAACCGGCATTTGCTCCGGTAAGGGCCAGCAGTTCTTCATCGTGCGCGGGACGAATGATATTGGCTTTGAGGACGCCCTGCAGCTTGGCTTCATTGAGCTGATCGTTGCCCGACATGAAAATCAGCCAGGGCTGATCGTCTGCGAAATACACCAGCGCCTTGGCGCAGCGCTCTTCAATTACACCGTGCTGTTCGACCAGGTCATCGATGGACTTTGCATTGGGCGTGTCGAATTTCTCGGCCGCGGGGTTTTCATCCAACCGTGTGACCGCGGGCAGCTGTGACGTCGCCACCTCGATATTGGCGGCATATCCGCTTTCGAGGTTGAAAGCGCAGAGGTCCTCACCGGCATCGGATTCCACCATGAATTCCTGTGATCCCGTACCACCCATGGCACCGCTGGAAGCACCAACCACGAAGTAATTGAGTCCACAGCGCGAGTAAATGCGACAATACGCATCGTAGTGTTTCTGATAGCTCTCGTCGAGTCCCTCCCAGCTATTGTCGAGGGAATACGCATCTTTCATCAGGAACTGGCGACTGCGAATGACACCGGATTTCGGGCGGGGTTCGTTGCGGAATTTCGTCTGAATCTGATACCAGATCTGCGGCATATCCTTGTACGAGTGCACGAAAGCCTGCGCGAGATGTGTGATGATCTCTTCATGCGTCGGGGCCAGCACCAGTTCACGATTCTTGATATGGAACATGGTGTCGCCGAAGGCCTCGACGCGATTGGTTTCTTCCCAGATCTCCTTCGGATTGAGGGCCGGGAGATGCAGTTCCATGCCGCCTATCCCGTCCATTTCTTCGCGAATGATAGTCATGACCTTCTTCCAGACCCGGTAGCCAAGCGGAAGCAGTGAGTAGATTCCGGACGAGAGTCCGCGAATCATGCCTGAGCGCAGCATGAGCTGGTGACTGGGAATGACCGCTTCTGCGGGAATTTCCTTGAGTGTGGGAATGAAGTACTGAGAGAGGCGCATGGAGGTAACTCGTTGATGGAAAAGCGATTTTCATGGATCAATTACATCTTGAAATATACATTTCCCCCTTACGAGGAACAACCTGCGACCCGTGCATGTTGGGAATGCAGAACGTTCAACTTCAATTTTTGAGGCCATCTATGCGGAAAAGCCTACTTCTGCTCCTCCTGCTGCTTGGATTTATCTCGCAGGACGTCACTGCCCAGTGTTCGGATGCGGGCGCCTGCGTTATCGGTGCGGCTCCCACGAACTCACGTCATCAGGTCGCGCTGCGTTACGTTTATGGACAGTCCGGCGGCGATGAGGATCTCACATTCCACACCATTCAGCTGGATGCTCTGGTGGATCTGTTTGAGAATTCCGCACTGATTGTCCGCCTGCCGTACAGGACCATTGACGGTCCTTTGGGCAGCACCAGCGGCATCGGGGATCTCATCCTGCTCTGGCGTCAGCGCGTATGGCAGGAGCATCAGCAGCAGCTCTTCCTGCAGGCAGGCGGGAAACTGGCTACGGGACCGGTGAATGAGGACAATCTTCCCCAGGCGTATCAGCCCGGACTCGGCACCAATGACCTGATCCTTGGCGCTTCGTATGAATACGCGGAATGGCTGTTCGCTATCGGATATCAGCTGAGCACAGGACGCAGCGACAATCGCATCGACCGGCTCGAGCGCAGTGACGATTTTATCGGGCGGGTCGGATACAGCAGTTTCATCAGTGACATCGGGTTCGGACTCGAGGTAATCGCGATCAAGCGCCTCGGCGAATCGAGTCGCCAGTTTCCGTTCGTTGTCAACCAGGATATCTTCTACAATGTGGAGGACAGTGATCAGCTGCAGGTAAACGTGCTTGGCACTGCATCGTACGACCTCAACGAATCGTACGCGCTTCTCGGACAGGTGGCGCTTCCCCTCCTGCAGCGTGATGTCAACTTTGACGGACTCAAGCGCGCCCTCACCCTATCCGTTGGCGCGCGGGCAACGTTTTAGCGTTCCTGCCGCTGCTTCATTTCCCTGACGAGCAACGGGTTGATCTGGTACCCATCGACTTCATTCCCGATGAACGCCAGCGGTTCGATTTTCCCATCCTCGTTCTCCAGCATCATCATGACACCGCGTGGATAGCCATCGTCGGTTTTCGGGTCATAGTTCGCAACAATGTCTGCATACTGCACACGCAAACTGTCATGTGCCGGCACATGCATGTCTTCCGGTTCCTTTGACCAGTACCCTCGTCCCTCCTGCCAGAGAATACCGATGGAGGTGAGCCGGAAATTCTGATCCCCATCATTACGGATGATGACCGAATGTCCGTCCACACGAACCTTCAACTCGAACATCGTGTTGGGCTCTTTCACGGTCTGTCCCGTGCCAGTCTGCGCCTGCAGCGAGCTGGCGGCCAGCAAACAGACGAGAAGTACCATCAGTATTCGAAAAGCGTTCATAGTGTAATGTACGATAAATTCGCTCTCCAGGCAGCGGATTAAGTGGGATGAAGGCACTTCCGGGCTAAGACGTCGTACGATTGGCGAGTAGACGTTTCAGGGAGTCGGGCATCGCCCTGTTCAATTCCGGAACCCGCTCTCCCTCGGCGTTCGCTCCCTCACTGTTCAGGAGCAGATACTGGTTATTGTGAAGCATGATATTCCAGAGTACCCCGCTACCATCCGGGATATCGACTGCGATAGATATCATATCCGGTTTTCGACCGGGCTCTGGATGTTCGTATTTCGTGGAAGCCGCATCGAAACGATGCCAGTATTCAAGCGGGATGGTAAATCGTCCACCTTCAGAAAAATCCGGCATCGCATCGGAATAGTAATCGTTGAAGTGTTCATCCCCGAAGAGCAGGAGCACCGCCACATCATCGTAAGAGACACGATCGTCAAGATCGATCAGCAGCGAATCATTGCGGACGTCCACCAATGGGGTACGTGGATACCGGGACTCGCTGCAGGCGCCTGTGAGGATGGGCAGCAGTATCATGATCATGACGAGAACAACGACGATTCGTCTACCAGGACGGATAATCATATAAACTCCAGTCGGATGTACGCGTCTTCCTTCGCTGCGACGTTGCCTGTCGCATGATACCAGGTTGTGTTACTCGTTGACGGCCCCAGGGGTGAAGAAGTGCGATATCCCTGCAATTTCATATCCTCGAAAAAGCCTTCGACCGCAGCGGGGCCACGAATTTCATAGTACCCACCTGTACCTGAGCGCATCCATGGCCCTTGCCAGCTTAGCTCGAAGGAGTACCATTCTGACCAGATGCCTGTCATATTGGGCATCCACCCTCCACAGGAAGCGATCTCTTTGAACTTCAGTGTTGAGATGACATCGCTCGCCTCAGCAAATTGCAGGTCGAGGGTCCACTTATGTGGACCTGCGCTGTCGATGTCGAAAATCGGCGCGGTATCTTGTCCATATCCGAGAAAATGATGTCCCGCTGTTCCATAGCGCTCAATCGCCGCTGAATCCAACCGATATGGACGGTAATACGGACGCACTGAATCCGGGTGCATTGTTCCCTCGTCGATAAACTGCAGATACACACCATGCACTGTCAACACGCATGTTCGCTGTACCAGCGGTCCCTTGAGAACGAAGAAAGTGAATGACTGAACGTCCGAAAACACCGCTGTGTCAGGCGATTGTCCAGCAACTCTCCAGAAATACTCCCTGTCACCCAGGAACTTGGGGGGTATGACCTCGAGGAAGGTCCCCACATCCTGGTTGAACACCATGGACTGAAACCCCGCATCCTCACTGATCTGCAGTCGATAGGAATCGTACTCATAGCCGGATTCCCACGCCAGGCGTAGTGGATCGTAAATCACTCCCTCATCCGCAGGAAATGTCAACGTGGGTGGTGTAAACTCCGTGGGACGGTGCGACGCCGGGTCGACGGAAGAATCGTCCGAACAGGCCTGCAGACAACACAGTAGAATAAAGGTAATCCCCAGAATACATATCCCTGACAACTTCATCCTGCCTCCTCAACTATCAGTCAGTGCATTCGAACCTGCTCAATATTCGCTTTAGGATTCGACTTTGACAGTCCCGGTCAGTTTTGTCGAGCTTTCGTATCAGCAGGCTTCAATAATCAGACACTATTCGCCGAAAAGGGTTACCCGGAATAACCGGAATAATCGACAATAACCTTCTGCACTTCCCCGTCTGCCGATTTCTCCAGATCCAGTACAATTCCGTAGCCCGCGCAGAACATTTTGAGGAAACGCTCAAAGGCAGCTTTCTTCTGCTCTTCGTCGTAACGCAGGCGAAGTCTGATCATTTTCACCGGCGTCGAAGCGTTTGCCTCATTGCGTTCGACGATTTCAACCTTGTTTCCATACAATGAGGTAAGGAGATAGTTAACAAGCGAAGTCGCGGATTTGTTGGTTAATTGTACTTCCTCACCGTTGTCGTGCGGGATGTAGCTGAACTCATGCGCGCCGAACCCAACTTCTGTATCGAAATTGAACTGATAGCCAATCCGGCTGTGACGACGCGTGATGGACTTCTCCATTGCGATCGAATTGATGTTTCCATCAGTAATCTCGGATGAATATCCTTTCAAAAACTGCGTACCTGACTTATCGAAAGCATAGGCAACGCCCCAACTCTCCGGGTTGAACTCATGCCAGACCGTCGAATCCGGGTCGTGGATGAAATGTATTGCCGTCAGGGTGTCAGCCAGCTTGCCGATCTTCTTCTCATCATCCTGCCCACTCACCCAGACAAAACTGATTTCCGGATGCTCCTGCGCCAACATGTTCATTCTGCGCAACTCCTTCAAACAGGGAGAGCAGTGGGTGGACCAGAACACCACAAGTGAAGGTTTTGAAAACAGTTCTTCCGGTGACTCCCCCTTCATCCCGGTTTCATGTGCAAAGCACTCCAGGGAAGGCTGTGTGGTCACTTCCCTTCCCGCTGCATGATCGCTGCAACCCTGAGCAATGTTCGCAGTGCCCAGTGTCAGTAAAGCGAATAACAATCCGCGCAGCCATCGATTGATTGCGTTTCTCCTCATGCTCGTGCCCCTTGCTACTAATACAATAAATAAGAATATCGGATATGCTTATTGGTTAATAACATACGCGAACAGGCAAACAATGTCAACGCGAAGGCCGGTGATGCAGCCCCGCCCAGAGTATCTCCCTGGAGACAAAATGCAGGAGCAACTCAAGGAAATTTCGCTCATCGAAGTTAACGATCTGGCACTTTGTCCATGTCAGGCACTGCCTCCTCCAGCAGAATCACTGCATTCATTCCCCTGTTCATCCAGCTCGGGAGATCGGTGTAGATACGTTTGGCGGCAGCGAACGCTTTTTGATCGAGCACGGCCCCGGATTCCTGATCGCGCACCTGCTTCACTCCTTTGAAGCTGGTGCAATTGTGCTGCACAGTGCCTGTGATTTCATGAACGAGTGGACTGAGACTCCCCGCTTGCTCATCTGCATCTGCAGTCGGAGTCGACGGGTCTGGCCTACGAAGGTACAGTTGCCCTTCTTTTGAACATGTACCCAGGAGTGGAATCATCTCCGCACCGTTGACTTCGTACCCGTACAGCGAATCCGAACGCTGCAGCAGTTCCAGGCGCATGCTTTCCCCGTTTTCAAATACGATTTCCCAAATACCAGTCAGTGATTCTGCACTTCTACCTGCTGGGAGCCCGCTTTCCTGGGCATGAACCGCCGAAGTGAGCAACAGCATCAACACAACAACTGGTATACACCTGTACTTTCTGTCCATAGTCCTACCTCCAACAGTACGTTCTATCTTTTCTGGTACGTTCTTACCTTTTGTCGACAACAATTTTCCTGACGCGAAGTACGTCTGTCGTGTAAAGGCGACAGAAATACACTCCGCTCGGGAGGGCTGTCGCATTGAACGCGATGAAATGCTTCCCGGCGGAAAGTTCGCCGTCCTGAAGCATAGTGATGCTGTTGCCGAGCAGGTCGAAGAGCTCAATACGCACATGCGCTTTGTTCTGCAGAAGTACCGGGATGCGTGCCACTGAGCGGACGGGACTCGGCAATGACTGCAGTATCGCGGTCCTGGTCGGCATGGCCTCGTCTTCAACCGAAGACACGATACCGTTGCCCGTGAGCGTCACGAGTGCGTTGGGGAGTACGGGATCGTTGCTCATGACGACAAGATCAGCGTGCTTGACTCCATCACTCGTTGGAACGAACGCTACGGTGATGGTGGTGGACTGGTTCGGTCCCAAAGTGGTGACCGATCCGTTCTGCAGTGCGAATTGATCTGCACCGAAGCCCTGGAAGCTGAAGCCGGTGAGGTTGAGCGGACTGCGCCCCACATTCGTGATTTTCAGATCCTCGGTGCGAGAGGAACCGACGGCGACAAAGCCGAAACTGATTGAAGATTTTTCAAGCTCGATCACAGGACTGTCGTCACCCTGTCCCAGTCCCGAAAGAAAGACCGGGAAAGAAGGAATACTCGGGTCATTCGAGGAAATCCTCAGCGTCGCACTGTATGGAAGGTTATCCTCAGGCTGGAATTCAACGGTTATTTCAGCGAAGCCATCGGGTACGATGGTCAGACTGTCGCCGTCACGCGCGATAAAGGCATTCCGGCCTGTACCGGCCATGAGCGTGCGGTAGACCAGCAGATCCGCACCACCATGATTTTCTACACGTATGGTCTCTGTGCTTCTGCTGCCGACGTCAGTGGGCGGGAAATTAATAGCGGTTGGCGTGACAAAGATCTCTGGACGATCGGGACGAACTCCGGTTCCTGAAACGGGGATTTCAACCAGAAGCTTCGATGGATCATTTGTCTGGAGCTGAACAGTCGCCTGTTTCAATCCATCAGCATCAGGTGCAAAGCGCACGGTAAAACTACCGGAATCAGCAGCAGCGATGGTCATTGCGCTTCCGGTCAGGGAGAATGAAGCAGCATCCGATCCCACGAGTTTCGGCATCTGTACCTCCAGATCGAGATTGCCGTCGTTGTAGACATGGAAGGTCATGTCTTTTTCCATCCCTCTCTCGACATCCCCAAAGTCGTATGACAACGGCTCCACTCTGGCGGCAGGCACCTCGAGTCCTTTCCCCGTCAGCGCGATCCTGTGCTCCGGCGTGCTGACATCGTTTGAGGATATGACAAGTTCCGCAGAATAGCTGCGCAGCTCTGACGGTGCAAATGAGACTTCCACCCTGCTCTTCTCACCATGATACAGGAGAGTGCTGCCGCTGAAGACGGCGGAAAACGCCGCGGCATCCGGACCTACTATTGTAGCAGTGCGAAGTCGCACCGCAGCGTCACTGATGTTTTCAACTTCCACGTTCAGTTTTTTTGTCAATGTGGTTGCGACGGTACCGAAATCCAGCGATGCCGGGCTCACTGCGATCTCGGGACTCGGCTTGAAATCCGAAACTGCCCGCAGCCATAGTCCGTCTGCACCGGAGCCGAGGTAGACGCTGTCGCCAAAAGCCGCGAGCGTCTGCACGACCACACCGAGATAGCCATTCCCGATATCCGTCCACACGGAATCATCCGTATCGTAGAAATACACTCCACCGTCATAGGTGCCGGCAACGATTCCACCCTGCACTGCGGTGATACTGTAGGAATTGCTCTGGCGAATGGCATTCGGTATCACCTGCCAGTTCAATCCGTCATCGGTGGATCTGTACAGTCCGGGGGTGCGTGCAGAATACCAGGCACCGTCAGTGTATATAAGATCCTGACTGCTCGGATTCGCTCCGAGTCCATTGTTTCTCTGTTCCCATGTGGCGCCGTCGTCGGTGGAGACGAAAATGCCCTCATTGGAGGTACCGGCCATCAACACGGTTCCATTGTCAACAATGGATCCAATATCCGTTGCGACCCCGATTTCCCCGCGCTTGGTCCAGCTGACGCCATCATCGGTCGATGCGAGTACGCTGCCATTGCTGGCACCTGCATACATGACGGAGGGAGCGTTGAACATGCTCCTGAAAGCATAGCCCGTGCCATTGATCAACTGCCAGGAATCCCCATCGTCCGTACTGCTATATAAACCGTTGCTTGTTCCGTAGAAAAGCGTGCCGTTTCGTTCGGACAGCACACTTCCGTTGCGCTGCACCGGCAAAACCGTCCATGTAGCACCATTGTCCGTACTGCGCCGCAATCCGGCGTCCTGAACACTCGCGTACAAATTCTGTCCAGATTTCAGTACGGCGTTGATATTAGTTGCACGCAGTCCGTCTGAGCTCTCCGACCACGTGACACCATCGTCCAGGCTCACGGTTACGCCACCGGCGATGTGCCCGACAAGAAGTCGGCCGCCGATTTTCTCGATGCAATACCCCCCGGCGGGTGAACCCGTCAAGGTCCGTTCCGTCCATGTATTTCCTCCATCATCCGTATACCACAACCTGGTGTTGTCTACGCCATACACCCGTGCGCCATCGGAAATGAGATCGTACACATACGTCGAGGTCAGAATGCGGCTCCACGACAACCCTGCATCCGTCGATTTGTACACACCGTTTCCCAGGAAGGAAGCGTAGACGTCTCCCTGATGTTGCACGGCGCAGTGCAGCTGTCCGGAAGGTGCGGGATTGGATACATCCGTCCACGAGGCGCCTTCATCGGTACTGCGATACAATCCCCCGCCGCCGATGCCCGCGAGCAGAGCCGTGCCCGCTTCCGCGAGACAGCTGAGACGCGGCACAGGGAGGCCGGTATTCAACTCCTCCCAGGTCTGACCATAGTCCGTTGTCCGTGTCACGCCGCCCCAGATGCTGCCGACATACAGTCCGGAAGTCCGGCTCACGAAGCTCTGTACATGCGAGCCGCTGCCCGATGCAGCCTCTGTCCACGTCGTACCGCCATCCGTACTCACCAGGACGTTGGACATGGCGGTACCCGCGAAAAAGAGTCCATCATGCACGGCAAAACGATACACGCCACTGGGATTAATACCGCCATAGACGGCTTCCCAGGAATCCCCATCATCCGAAGAACGGAATATCCCGGCGTATGTGCCTGCATAGACGTATCCGCTGTAGGAATAGAGTCCGTTCACACGCCCACCATCCGGTCCACCGGCAGACTGCCATTGCGCATGCAGAAACATGGGAGTGAGGAAAAGCACAAGTGCGAAGAACGTGGCGATACGTTTCATGGAAGCCTCCGGGATGAACGGGGAGAGAGCGATATAACGGATACATTGAACCTGGAAAAAAATAACAGGCTTTCGCCCAATATCAAATCCGACGGAAGGCGGGTTTGCATGCATTCCTTAGCAATCATGATGGAGGCTGGGTAATTTGAGAAGTGGGTACAAAAAAAATGAGCGCCCCGGCTAATGCCGTGACGCCCATGGGGGGAGGGAGGGATAGGTCAAACGTACACTCCCCCGGCGACAAAGTCAACAAAAATCCTTCTACACGCGTACATTTGAGGGCCTGGATGTGCGTTATGGGTCTATCAGCTTATATCCCGCAGGACGCGTCAGGCGATGCAGTTTGAGATCATACTCGGTTGAAATCCATACCGGCAGATCGAAGCTGCCCTGCAGGTACAGCTGCGAGTGATTCGGAAAGCGGGCCTGAGGCTGGTCAAAATGTACGTCGAGCCGACCGCGACAGCGCATCGTCTCCAGGTCAAGTTCCTCGATCGTCACAGTTCCCCCGCTCGTTTTGCTGAAAGATGCATTCATTCCACTTGCTTCGTCCCGGATGGAGATATGTCCGGCAGAGTGCTGCTCCACTTGAACGGGATAGGTCCCCGGTCCATCGATATCGTGCACGCGAACACGAACATGCAGCACATTCCCGTCTTTAGTCGTCGCTGTGAGATCAATCGCGAGGTGCGTCGCCGTATCCAGCTTCATGAGTTCTACAGAGCCTGGCGGACCCGGTGCTACCTCCCTCAGTTGCAGTTGCGAACTGTTCAAGGACAGCTCTGCACGTATTTGCAATGGCGGCATGATACTATCGCCGAGCTGAGCTCAGCAGGAAGTTCATTCGGGTACACACAGATCTGACGAAGCACCCGCAGCAGGTCGTCGTCATCGGGATAATCTGCATGTCGGAGCTCCAGGGGTGCAGTCAGGTCAATAGCGATCAATCCCAGCACAACGGCCCCAACAACAGCGCTGATGACAGAAGCTGGACATCTGTAGCTGCGTCGTCTTACAGGAACAGTCGAATTTCCTGTAAGGGCTGCGCTCCCGTCACGCTGCAAACAACGACCAACGCGCATGCGATCACCGTCAGGGTATGACATGGATGCTTCATATTTCCGTACGATGAAATCTCACAATACAATCAGCTGTTTCATCTGTATAGCCTGCGCTCCCGGTGAGACGAGGAAGTATACTCCCCGCGGCAGATTGGCTGTCCGCAATACCGTGAGCTGTTCCGCAGGTAGCGATAGTTTCTTACGGCCAAGTGCATCGAAGAGCAAGAGATCCTCGTGCTGTGCGCCGTCAATTTCGATGAACGCAACCTGACCCTGACGAACAGGATTTGGGTGCACGTACAGAGGTGTCGGTACTGCAGTTGGAGCAGTACTCACGTCCGTCACGTAATCAATCGGGAAGCAACGGTAGTAGATTCCCGGGTACTGTTCACGTGAATCGAGCCAGGCAATGGCGACGGAATCGTTGTGCACAGCGAGTCCTGCACAGATTTGCTGGTTCGATGGGACGTTGGAGACCCGTCTGGGAGTTCCTACCGGACTCCACTCCCGGTCATACATCGCGATGTACAGATGCGTACTGTCTACCGCATCCTTCCTACTGTAAGAAAGGAGGTGATTCCCATTCTTCAGCATTACATGACTTGCGTCTGGCCATCCTACGCGAATCACCTCATTGTCAACAATGTTTATTTCTGGACAAAGCAGGATCTCATCATCCACCCTTCCGCTCTCGTCATAGCGTCTCACCACAAGTGAATCCGAGCCGGGAATGAGGCTGATTACTTCTGTATGTCCATCATCATATGGCACAAAATCCGCGATATCACCGTTGTGTGTGGCTTGCATGGGATCCAACGTCGTTGTCAACAGACGTTCGCCGCTGCTACCGTCAATCTGACTGACGGCGAATCCATCCCTGCCGCTTTCCTCCCGTTCCCGAATCAGAAGATACATCAAGCCACTCGCACTCTTCGCAGCCATGCATACGTGGGGATCCTGGAGATATCCGGACAGCGTCTTTTGTCCGATCCTGCTGGAATGCCGGACCAGATCCCCTCTGCTTCGCCAGAGAGACCAGCGCGCTTCATTCCACTTGTAGAATAGTCCCCCAGGTCTGTCATCGACACCCACCGCAGTGGCAAACAGTAATCCGGAAGCGCTTTTCACCGTATAAGATCGATACACATATTCCCAGTGGTAGTCACCTTCACTGTACGGTGGCTGTTGGCCGAAGAACTGAATGACGGTATCGCGTGTCGACTCCACTGCCATCGCAGTTCGAAGGTCGATGGTAACGGTTTTGCTCCAATGTATTGTACCAGTGTCATTCCATGAAGAATCCTTCAAACGCAGAAAGACCCATGTACCCGGTCCGACAGCTTCGACGCCTCCCATCCATGCCGGGGACTCCAGGATTCCTCCAACCTGCTGTCCAGCCGGTGAAAGAAATTGTGTTCCGTTCTCCCAAGACACGCAGCGGACACCGGTTGAGGATATCGCGATTCGGATGGGCCAGTGCGCTGTTGCTTCCTGATCCGTCCAACTCAATCGCCGCTCCACGGGCTGCGCAGAGCTTGGCAACACTGAAAGTGCGAACAACCAGAGAGCAACTGCCCCCAGAGTTATTGCAGAGCGGCCAAACCGTGCCCTGTCCACAAATGACATTGTGTTCGTCCCCATGTCCTCTACTACCCCGGCACTTTCATTCATGCTGCCCTCCTTCCACACAGCCTGAAAGAATAACTATATCCTTCCCACACACTGCATGGGTTACTTCAGCAAAACCTGTTGTACGTTTTGTACCCCCGGGGTGACTCGAACACCCGACCTGCGGTTTAGGAAACCGTCGCTCTATCCACCTGAGCTACGGGGGCAATGTGCTGTAAGGCATGCATGCTGCGCTCACCATGCATTTGCAAAATACATATTAGCACTGCGATTTGCCAGCAATTCGCCGCCGCACTTGCCTTTCCCTGCTTACATTTGTAAGTTCAGGCATACAACTCGTTTATTGCGGGTGGAGGAAACAACATTCTGGAGGGTTTATCATGCGTACAAAAACTACGTTTACGCTGCTGTGGCTATCGTTCACGATGATCTTCGCGCTTTTCCCTCGCGAGGGTTCTGCACAGTTCGGACATTGGGAGGCAGTGACGGATGTCCAGGCCGGCTATGCGGCCCACATGCTGGATCTTGGGGATGGCAGGTTCCTGTTCTCGGGGCCTTCATCACGACTGGGACGCAATGGACGCGGACTGTATCTCTATACTCCCGGTGAGAGCATGCTGAAGGATGTCACTCCCAGCTGGGGTAAGGTGCACGCACTGGCATGGGCGAACGACCGCAGCATTCTCTGTGCGAATGATGAGGGGATCTGGCGTACCAAAGACTTCTCGAAATGGACACAGGTGCACGACAGCGCCACAACCGCGCTCGATTGCCTGCGCGATGGAAACTGTTATGCAGGACAGGAGTATGGCGCCATTTACCGGTCCACCGACAATGGCGAGACATGGGAGCGATTGTCTGACGACTTGACCTTCCCCAGGAATCCGCAGCTGGATCTGCCAAGGAAATTCGCGATGAATGACCGCGGATGGATAGTCTGTTCGCGCTCATGGGGGGGAAACTGGATTAGCCTCGATCGGGGCTTGACCTGGAATACTTCCCATCAGGTAGACGACAGCGCGACCATCCGGATTCCACATAGTGACATACTGCTTGTGACTTCGGATTCGGGACGGGTGATTACGGGTTATGGAGGCACGGTCTTCGTGCGCTCCGCCAACTGGATGCACCCGGTCACCAGCTTCGCCCCTGTCCTCAGCCGCAACAGCGATGTCCGCGCACGTGCCATCATTGAAGGACCATCCGGTACACTCTACCTCGGTATCGGAACCGACTTCTACGGTGCACCGCCCGAGCGACTGCGTCCCGACACAAGCGGCGTACTCGTCTCTTACGACGAAGGGTCATCCTGGAAATGGCTGCGCAGGGATATCGATGCGATGAATCTTATGCTCACGGCGGATGGCGATCTGCTCGTCTCAACCACGCTCGATGGCTTCCTGCGCGTGGATACGGCGGACGGCAGCAGCACGCGCCTCGATTGTGGATATGGGTATGTCTCGGACCTGCTATTCCTCGATGGCAGCGTGCTCGCGGCTATGGACAGCTGCCATGTCACTGGCGTAATGCACAGCAGAGATTTCGGCGACTCGTGGCAGTGGAGCGATACCATGAAATACACCTACCCGAACCCCGATATTCCGACCCGCTTCACCATCCTGCCCGGTGGCGACCTGATGCATGATTACATATACCGCAGCAGTGACGCGGGAAAAAGCTGGCGATGGCAGCCGCTCCTTTTCGAAAGCTGGATCAAGGGGAGACTGAACAGCATCGTCGAATTCAGTGACAATACCATGCTGCTCAGCGATGTGAATGTTGAAACGGGAAAGAGTTTCCTGTATCCTTTCGACGATGATTTTCACTGGTCCGCACCCGCATACAATCCCGGACTCGGAAAAATCCGCCAGCTCTACCGCTATGCAGATGACAAGCTGTTCGCGGCAACAGAGAATGGTCTGTTCCTCTCGTCCGATCGAGGTGTCGAATGGGACAAAATTCTCGATGGCGATGCTCTGAATGTGCTGCCTATGTTGGATGGCGGACTGATCGCAGGACTCGGCGACCCTCTGTATTCCTATGGATACAGCAGCATGGGAGGCGGCAACTTCGTTCCGCAGAGCATGCAATCCACGTTCAGCGTTATTGATGCGGACGGGGATGCCTCATATCTCTTCCTTCTTGGTGGACACGCATTCGACGCCAGAGGTGAGGCCGTAACCGGGTCGGGCACTGCCATACTGGCTTCATTCGATATGACTTCGTGGTTCAGCTTTTCGCTCGGCCTGCCGACCGAGGAAATCACCGCAATCTGTATCGACGAGAAAGGCTACCTCTACGCAGGCACCCGCGGATGCGGCGTACTGCGTTCGCCGATTCCTCCTGCTGTCGCTGTGGAGGACATCGAAACCGCGGCGCTGCCCATGTCCGCATCCTTGTATCCCCAACCTGCTCACGGCGACCTGACGCTGCGTGTCGAACTCGCCCATGCAGCGCGTCTCGACGTTGCGATTTTCGATGTGATGGGACGCAAACTCCGCATGCTGTCTGCAGGTCGCTTCCATGAAGCAGGTGTGCATCAACTTCCGGTTTCACTTGAAGGAATCCCATCCGGTAATTACTTCCTGCTCCTCAGTGACAGAACACGGAATACGGCTACCGTGCTTCCCGTCCGGCTGCAATAGCCCACGACAGGTACATTTCACCTATCACGCCAGGGTGTGCTTTGTGATGTAAAGCACACCCCGGCTGCGAATTATGCAGTTTCTGCATATTTACTCGCCCGGTATTATGCAGTTTCTGCATATTTTGAGTCCATGGAACATGCAATTTCTGCATATTCCGCATGCTGGAAAGGAGCTGACATGTATTTTGAGGATTTTTCCGAGGGTCTAACCGTCACAACACCGGAACGGACGGTGACGGCGGAGGAGCTTGATGTGTTTCTCGATGTGGCGGGACTGCACCTGCCGATGTTCCTGCACGATGAAGGAGCACAGGAAATCGGACATCCGCGACGCCTGGTGACCGGACCGATGATACTGGCCGTGGCCATGGGACTCGTTCGCGCCAGCGGCTGGTTCGATCAGGTCGTCGCCGTGCTGGAATTCACAAACATGCGCTTCCTGCGGGCCGTCCATCCGGGCGACACACTGCGCGTGGATATCGAAGTGCGCGAAACCCGTGCGACAAGCAGACCGGATCGTGGACTGGTCAAACTCACCTACGCCGTGTACCGACAAAACGACGATCGCGTGCTTGAAATGGATGGCACCTATCTTTTTCGAAGGCAAGGTTGACCGAGCCTTCCCTCTCCCATTCCCACCCGAAAATACAGCTTCTGCATATTTTCTTGATGGCATTTCGCCACAGATTGGCAAGAATAGCAACGTCATCGAGCGCGTCGCTCCCCTTTTGTGCGCTATCCGGAGTCGGCCTGTTCCTGCCTCGCACGCAAACGATCCTGAATATCAATGGCAGTTCCGTAGCAGTATTCCTTGCCGTCGATATGTACCAGAAAGGATCGTGTTTCGACGGGAAAGGTGCTGCCATCCTTCCGTGTATGATGCGATTCAGCAATGTGAGGAATTCCGAAGCGGAGTTTTTTCCAAACGTACTCCATCTGTTCCGAAGTCGCATTTGAATTGACGACGGACAAATCCATTCCGACTAATTCATCAAGGGTGTATCCCAGAGAAGCACATGCTGCGGCGTTCGCATATGTGAAACGATTGTCAGTTCCAAACCAGAAAGCAGCCTCACTCATCAGATCCAAGGTCCTGCTGAATATCTCGAAGCGCTTCGACTGTGCCTTGCGCTCGGTGACATCGCGTGTGACGCCCACAATAAGCGTACTGTCATCATCGGCCTGGTATGCGGTTACATAGATTTCGGTGTCGATGATCCGGCCGTCCTTGCATGGCTGCCGAACTTCGACCAGTGTTCTGCCGAGATCTTCTCCGGCCAGAAGGCGCGGCACAAGAGAATCCATGATCGCCAGAACGCGTTCCAATGATTCTGGAGTGAGTGCTTCTTCGAGGGACTGCTGCATGGCTTCCTCCTGAGTAAAACCACGGAGCTGCTGTACCGATGGACTGACATACCTGAATCGCCTGCTTTCGGGATCCATCACCCAGAGCACATCCGCCATATTCTCTGTGATGAGCTGCATCATGACCTGATGCTCCAGCGCATACTCTGCAGCCTTCTTCCTGTCAGTAATATCCCGCATGTTTCCCAGCACCGTACGCTTCCCGGCAATCTTGGCTGAAACGGAATGAAGCTCCACCCAGCGAGCTTCACCACTGCTGGTAACGACTTTAATTTCCAGTCGCTCGCCAGGACCAAAATTGCTGAGGCGCATTTCATGCAGCTCAGCCATGCATTCCCGATGCTCTTCATGAACATGACGTATTGGATCAGTGCCAATCAGCTCTTCCGGGGTGTAGCCGAGAATCTCCCCCATCTGGGGATTCACATAAACGACCTCCCTTTCCTGTATGATATACACCCCTGACAATGCCCGCTCGACAAGCAGTTTGAACCATGCTTCAGGAGAAAATGAGACGGACTCTGCAGCCTTTCCTTCTGATTCATATTCTTCTTTCATCGAACGTCCGATTTACTGAATAGCCGGGTAATGCAGAATAAGGTCCACTAATATGAAGAAGATAGGTGCTATCAGTTCCCCGGTCAAGCATATCAAGCAGAGACATAAGGAAGCAATGGGGGCATCCTCATGAATGATTTGAATGGTATTCTAGCAGCTCAAACTGATCGTTTCTACCAGAGTCCGGGGGCGCGCTGGCTCTCAATCTCAGCTTCTACTCCATTCTCCAGCTCAGGAAGAAAATCAATTCCGGTGACCCGTTCGATTTCGTCGACACTTACGATGTAGCGGGCGATGCTTCGCTCTGCATCTGTGTGCGTTTCGTAATGTGGGACAAGGAACGCAATAACCTCGGGCCGCGTGCCTGTGGCGTCTACAATGATTTTGTAGAATCCAGTGGGAACTGCTACCTCATGTTCTCCGAGTACGTTGTACACAACCTGCCGGGCAGTACCGGGCTGCGTGAGAGAATCCGGTTTCGTCACAATGCTGTCGCGGGAAAAGAATACCGGTCCGGTGATGACGGTGATTTCACCGCGGCTTTCCGCCCAGTCGCGCACGCTGTTCTCGATACGTTTCCAGACGCTGCCGTTGTAAGCGCTGCCTATCTGCGGTGCGATATTCGTCAGCAGATTCGTCTCGCGTTCAGCCTCCGCACTCCAACGGAAATCGTCCGCCGGCGCCATGTGTCCCTTCACATAGCCATCCCCTAACTGGTCATAGTCAACATTGTATGCCCTGCCATCCTCATGTATATCCTCATCATCACCGAAGGCGTTGGAACGATCAACATCATCGGCTTCCGAATGTGCTTTCGTGAGCGTGTACTGCACCCACACAGGAATTTTCAGCCTCGGATCATAACCTGCGCTGTAGGCCCGTCTGCGAAGGACCTGGTAAGCCACCGGTTCGCCGAGACTGGTAACGTCCGCGACTGGCCCGCTTGCCACCTCCGTGGAAGAAGATGCACCCAGCGGATGCGGCGCCTCCCCTTCATGCACCCGCACCACATAGCGCGAAACCCAGCCGCTGCCCCCTGCCGGCAGCACGACTTCGTAATAGGTGTCCGTCTGTTCGAGTCGTACGAGATTGAGCTGATCCCCCTGCGTCATACGCAAAATCATCTCGGCATTCCTGTCCGGCTGCGTGCGCACAATAGCGGATCTGCTCGCCTCCACGTAATAGTGCTGGGCATGCAGTGAAGTCATACTGACCACAATGGTCAGCATCAGTATCCATACTGTTTTCATTGCTCCTTACCTCTGTCCGTCGACATTGCCACTGTTCTGCTGCTTCTCCCGCAACGCGCTCGAACGCATGTTGAACACATCGTGGAAGAGCTTGATCGAAGCTTTGCTGCCCCCTGCGATGACAGCTGCGGTGATGACGACACCCACTTTCGTCGTCGTCTCCGTCAGCAGAATAATGCTTACCGCGTCAAAATCCCACCGCCAGCAAATCAGCACCGCGACCAGGAAAGCCAACAATTCCTTCAGAGGATAGCGCTGTGCGGGCAGTGGTTGTTCTGCGGCGGTTGCCACGTTTCCTGCAGTCGACGCGTTCTCCGGTTTTGTCCCGGCATTTCCTTCGCCGGCAGCTGGGTCGGATGTGACCGTATGTGCCACTGCGTTCCGTTTTTTCGCCACGCTGCTGTCTTCAAATTTCCCGATCCACCAGCGTGATTCCACAAGCAGCGAAACCGCGCGCTCGACAACGAATGACAGCACAACGATGCCCATCAACGCCTCAAACGTTCGTTCCCAGTCCAGATGCCATAGATTTGGATCCATACCATACCTCGCTCAGCTGTGATACAAGCATGCCACTGCTGAAATTCCGTTTTCGACCGATGCCGCTGCCACCACGGAACCTGCCACATACGAAACGCCTCATTTCAGCGCTAATCCACTCTGCCGCAGCCACAGTTCCGTACTCCCCTGGAACGTCGCAGCTGCCTGTCGCGTGTACGGACAAGGCGGAAACCTGTCCGTGCAACAGATCAATACTACATAACAGATGCGCCTATGCTACGCATTCGCCGCGATTATGTCAAGAATTCGGGAGGAAGGAATTGATGGAAGGAGCCGCAATCGTTAGTTTCGTACATGCTGGCGATTACGGCGGACATACACATACCGGACAGCGAACTCGAAGAAAGCTTCGTGCGCTCATCGGGACCCGGGGGACAAAATGTCAACAAAGTCGCCACCGCGGTTCAACTGCGTTTCGACGTACAGCACTCTCCTTCTCTGCCAGAGGATGTGCGTGAACGCTTGCTGAAAATGGAGAAGAACCGCATCAATGAAGAAGGCGTACTCATCATCGAAGCACGCCGCTACCGCTCACAGGAACGCAACCGCCAGGATGCCCGCGACCGCCTCGCCCGCGCCATCCACCACGCCCTCTCCCCGCCCAAACCCCGGAAAAAAACCCGTCCCACCCGCGCATCCAACCTCAAACGCCTCGAGGATAAAAAGCGACGCAGCGAGAAGAAGAAACTGCGTCAGAACCCGTAAGTGCTATCAAAGGGAACACGGGTTTTCACGGATCCAACGGATCCTCACGGAGGTTCGGAGAGATGTCTGATATTACACCCTTTCGGTTGTTGGTGAAGATTCTGCGTGCGAATTGAGGCTGGCGGCCAAAATTCAACAGCAAACCAACTTCATATTCTGTAGATCTCAGATAGTTAATCAGCTGGGAAATGTGCTCATTGTTGATAGTATCAGCTGTTTTGAGTTCCAGCAGCACCTTTCGCTCCACGACCATATCGGCGAAATACGTGCCAACCCGATCGTCGTAGTAGTACACATCAATCTTGACCTGACGATCCACCTGCAGCATCAATTCCTTCAATTCCAGAGCCAGTGCGTTTTCATACACCCGTTCGAGGAAACCGTATCCCAGAGTATTGTACACATCAAAAAATCCACGAATGATATCCCTCGTAATCTCCCCATGCAGCATTGCATTCTCCCTGATTATGGTATTTACACCAAAGTCACTTCCCCACCATTGGCCTGCAAGTCAGAACCCAACCTCTTCTCCCTACTCCCTTTTTCCGTGAAAATCCGTACGATCCGTGAGGATCCGTGTTCCCATTGATAATACTAAACCAGGAGGGCGCCTTCGAGCTTTAACAATTTTTTCTTGCGGTCGACGCCGCCGGCGTAGCCGACGAGGGTGCCGTTTTCGCCGATGACACGGTGACAGGGTATGATGATGGAGATGGGGTTGCGGCCGACGGCCTGGCCGACGGCACGGGAGGCGTCGGGATTGCCCACGTAGTCGGCGATGGCACGGTAGCTGCTGGTGCTGCCGTACTGAATGGAGCGAAGTGCCGTCCACACCTGCAGCTGAAATTCCGTCCCGTAGAGATGCGTCTTGACGCGGAATTTTTTCACGCGTCCTTCGAAGTATCTGTCGAGCTGACGGTGGATGCTGTCGTGTTGGCCCTTGTCGGACTGCACGTCGAAGTGTTTGAGGTAGCGTCCCAGATAGGCATAGAGATCCTCGCGATAGCCTTTACGCTCGAAGCCGAGGTAGCAGACGGCCCCGTCACAACTGGCGATATGCAGATTGCCGAGTGGTGATGGGTGATGCGACAGGACGATGACGGCGGGTTTTTGCAGGGTAGCAGGAGCCATGGACCATCCCCGTATTTCGGAGTTAATGGATTACGGGAATGTACGTTGCGCAGGATAAAAAGGAAAGCGTCCCTGCCGCGAATGCCGGTCAGGGACGCTTGTCAGGTTTTTTCGATGCGGGACTTACTCGGCGGAGACGTCGCCTGTTGCATCATCCGGCTTCTCCTCGGGGAAAAGCTGGACCTGCACGTAATTGTCCATGTTGATATACTTCTGTGCTGTCTCCTGCAGCATATCGGCATCCAGTGCGTCGACCAGTGCGTCGTACTGCATCCAGCGATCAAGCGGCTCGCCGTACGACAGCGATGCACGCATCTGTCCGAGCCACCATCCATTCTCCTTGAGATTTGTCTCACGCTCGCGGCGCTGAATCTCCTTGATCTTGTTGATGGTCTCTTCATCGGCAGGTTCATTTCGTACGCTGTTGAGGACGTCGAAGAGGGTCGCGGTAAGCTCGTCGACACGTTCCGGCTTGCAGCCGAAGCGAATCATCAGGGCATAATCCCCGACCGGTGACTTGTCCAGGCCCATGCGCACACCAACGCCATAGGTACCGCCCTTTTCTTCGCGTATCTCTTCGCGAAGCTTGATCGTGAGCAGTTCTTCAAGAGCATTCGCCTTGTAGTTGTTTTCGTACGACCAGTTGTGGTCGCCTGTGAACACGACGGTGACCATGGACTTGTCGTCGATGCCCTTGTATACCTTCTTCTTGATCACGCCTTTCGGGTAGCGAATGCCGGGATCGCCCCAGGTTTCCTTGCGGTTGATTGAAGGCAGCGAACCGAGCCAGGTTTCGACCATCGGCTTGAGTTCTTCCGGCTTGAAATTCCCCACGAACATGAAAGTGAAATCACTCGCGTCTTTGAAGCGGTCGAGATAGAAATCGTATGCCACTTCGAGATCGAGTCCCTTGAGCCACTCTTCTGTCATCGGCTGATGACGGGGATGATCCTGGTAGAGCACCTTCGTCAGCGTATCGCCGAACACACTTTCAGGACGATTGCGGGCATTGGCAAGGAAGCCTCCGATGCGCTCCTTGAAACTCTCCACCGCGGTCGTGTCCTTGCGCGGTGCCTTGAAATACAGGTTCACCAGCTGCAGCATGGTTTCGACATCCTTCGGCGAAGCCTGTCCGTAGAAGCCCTCGGACTCTTCGGTGATACTCGGACTGACACTCGCGACCTTGCCGGTCAGGGCCTTGCGCAGTTTGATGACGTCGAAATCACCCACACCGCCGGCGCTGACCAGTGCGTCAGCCATCGACGAACTCGGGTAATTGGCGTCTGTCGACAGGCTGTGACCACCCGGACTCCACGCGGCGAACTGAATCTCATCGTCTTTGAAATCGGTGGGTTTCAGCAGCACATGTACGCCATTCCCCAGCGTCCATTCCGTGATGCCGACATCGTCGTACGACTTCTCTGCCGTCACCTTCGCGAACTGCCCGGGGACTTCAGTCAGCGGCTTGTTGGCAACCTCATCGACGTACGGTTCGAGCTTCATGGCTTCGACCTTCGCGATGATGGCACGCAGTTCTTCTTCCGTCGGTTTGGGATATTTTTCGTTTTCGGGCATGCTCACGGCAAGAACCCTGTTGTCCTCACGCAGCAGCTCATCCGTCAGCTTGTTCACTTCGCGGATGGTGATGGTCGGAAGATACTTCTTGTACAGTTCGTACTCCACCTCGATACCGGGAATCGGCTCTTCGGTGAGGAAATTGCGAACGAACTCAGACGCATGACTGCCGGAACGGGTTTTCTCGCGCTCCTCGTACATCTGCTCCATTCTGCGAAGGATATTGGTTTTCGCACGCTCGAGCTCGGTCTCGAGAAAACCGTGCTGCTTGACGCGTTCGGCCTCAGTGAGCAGAGTCTCGAAGCCGCGTGCGATTCCACCGTCCTTCACTCCGCAATTGAGGACATACACATCTTTCGCGCGCACAAAGCCGCCCTTGCCTGAGGACGCGAAGATGTACGGAGGATTCTTGTCCTGCAGCAGCTCGCTGTAACGGGCGTTGAGCATCTGGCTGTAGAGCTGCGGAATCATCGATGAACGATAGTCCATCACCCTGCGATCCACCTCCGGATCCATCATGTGATACAGGTTGACACTGGTAGACGTCGCCTCGGGATCGGATTCGATGGTGAACAGGAACTGATCATGATCAGGTACCTCAAAGGTCTCACGCTTCGGGGGATTCGGATGCTTTTCGATCCCGCCGAATTTGGCTTTGATCTTTTCTTCCATCTGGCTGACATCGAAATCGCCCACCGCGATGACTGCCATCAGCGAGGGACGATACCAGTCGCGATAGAATTTCTTCACCGTATCGTACTCGAAGTTTTCGATAATTTCGGGCTGACCGATGGGCAGTCGCTTTGCATACTTCGAATTGTGCAGCAGAACAGGGAACTGCTTGTCGCGAATGCGGGACGCTGCGCTTTTCCTGCTGCGCCATTCTTCCATGATCACACCGCGTTCCTTGTCGATCTCTTCGTTCTCGAATGACAGCGCCGAGGCCCAGTCCACCAGCACCTGCATGCCCTTGTCAACGACGCTTTCATCGTCCATCGGCAATTCAAGCATGTACACGGTCTCATCGAATGAGGTATAGGCGTTCAGATCGGATCCGAAGCGCATACCGATGGACTCGAGGTACTCGACGAGTTCGTTTTTCTTGAAATTTTCGGAACCGTTAAATGCCATGTGTTCACAGAAATGTGCGAGTCCCTGCTGGTCATCGGTTTCAAGGATGGATCCGGCATTGACAACGAGACGCATTTCCGCGCGGTTCTCGGGCCGTTTGTTCTGCATGATGTAGTAGGTCAGCCCGTTCTCGAGCTTCCCGATTTTCACGAGCGGATTTACAGGGAGTTTGCTTCCAAGTCCAAGGGAGGAAATAGCACTCTCCTGCTCCTGTGCATGCAGCAGCATCGGCAGCGCAGCGAACAGGACAACAGCAGTCGCAACACGTAGGAATCGGTTCATCATTACTCCGATATTTGAAAAACAGGATTCATTCTTCTCAGTACGTTTCCCGAGGAAAAAAGATACAAAAATGTCGTGATATTTGGCATATGTAGAAAGGGCGTCCTTCTTGCGAGGGACGCCCTTTTCCTGGAGCTCAGTGAGCGTACACTCACTCGAGAGGATTCATCTGATACATTTCCACGTCTTCGTCACTGTAACCGAGGGCCTTCCAGTCAAGCACACCGTCTTCGGCATGACAGTTCTGGCAGGTCAGCGCTCCGTTGCGGCGCACGGCGTGACTGATTTCCATGTTGGCATCGGCAGGAATCCAGCGGGGTTCCACCTTGCCCTGCTTGACCAGGCGCACGTCCTCATACGGCTCGGTGTGCCATTCGGTAATGTATTTCCCGGTACCATCGTCCATGTACTGCATGAACTGATCCATCATGTAGTACTTGAACATGGTGCCGTACATCATCTTCATCATGTCTTTCGCCATTTCCACGGAAGCGGCCTTGTCAGGATCGCCGGTGCGATAATAGGTCGGGAGATTGTAGGGCACGAACATGCCACCGAAGGGACCGATATTCTGCAGGTCGATGTGCTGCTTGCCGTTGAAGATTTTCATGGCATACAGCTTGGAGGGACGCTTCTTGGCGATGGGACGCATCACGCGCTCGTACCATTCACTGTAGTCGTAGTCCTGGTACTCAGGCCACTTCTGCGTCGGCTTGTAAAACACGTAGCGGTCTTCCCCGTTGGGATTGTCACCGATGGCATTGCCGAGGAAGGTCGCATCACCGTTCCACCAGACGTAGGTCATTGCCTGCTTCGGCTGGGTGAACTTTTCAATATCTGTGTACACGTACACACCCGGGTGTTCTTCATACATCGGTGTGTCGAAATCGCGGCGCGTGGCATTGTCTTCCTGCAGCGAGGGGATATGGCAGGTCACGCACGCCACTTTCTCGGTATGCATGTTGAGGAATTCGGCGATCTCCTCATTTTCCTCATGCGGCTCATTGGTGTGACAGTTCGCACATGCCACATCCACATCCGGCAGATCATTGGTCATCATCGTCGTGGTATGCTGGCCCTTTGCGATGTAGTGACCTTCGGTGGTGTGGCAGTCCGTACAGTTCAGTCCCGCAGCAGCATGCACATCCCAGCTCGGGGAGAACGGCGTGCCGCGCTTGGATCCAGGGTGAAGGACGCGGGGACGCTCGTGGCCTGTGTTCAGCATGCTCTGGAAAAACGAGGTGTCGGTGGAATCGATATAAATGTCGCCGCCAAAATTGTGCTGGTGACAGCGCAGGCAGGTCTGCGACGTTGTTGTCGTAACCGACATCGCGGCACGCATGCTGCGGTCCATTTCCCAGCGCTTGAGTCCGTTGTCGTCCATCGTCACCTGCTTGCGGTTCATGTCATATCCCTGCGAGTGGCAGATCAGACAGTCAATGGCATCTTTTTCATCCTGCGTGGTTTCATAACCCGGCATCATTTCACCAAGCGGCGCCTGGTACTGGCCGCCGATATGGCACTGGCCACAGCCCTCGGAAAGCGTGTCGCCATGCTCGGTGACCACGAGGTCCGCCCAGGCGGTCATCGCGAAGCTACCCGGCTTGGGACAGGGACGATTGATTTTTCCCATGGCGAAATTATCGGCCAGCTTGCCGTTGAAGCCGTACACATTCGGGTGACGCTCGGTGAAGAAACGATAGTGCGTTGATGTCAGGAGGTTGTGCATGAGGTTGACGGTTTTCTCGTTGCCGCTCGCGGCATCCTCAACAGTGATTTCCTCATGACAGGAAAGGCAGGTCTGCGGTCCCTCATACTCGGTGATGCCCGCTTCGCGGAAAATGTCGATGTGCTTGAATTCCATATCGAATTCGCCCGTAAGCTGATCAGCGATGGCGTCGAACTGCTCCTGCGTCACAGGCTCAGCCACGTAGGTGATGCTCCCCGGACGACTGTCCGCCGGCAGCATCATGTTGATCATGTCCGACCAGAAAGCCCATCCGGTGAGGGCCAGGAGAGGAATAATAATGAGGATGGAAAAGAAAAAGGTACGTTTTTTGTTGGTCATTGCTGCTCCATGTTGCAATTCTCTCGAAATTCCGGCAGGTCGTTTCTCCAATGAAGGAAATATTTAGGAGTAGCCGGTCTTCAGCTCCAGGAGTAGGATGCAGCAAGATCGCGCAGGGATTCACGATCTTCGTGAAAATTTCATCTTTTTTTTGCTGTGTGCAGGATGTCTTTCTGCAACCGCTTCCCTCGTAACCCCTTTTCTACGAACATGCGCTCCCCGGTAAACGGGTTTTTCCCCGTGTGATACATGACGCTTGACCACGTTCCAGGCGTGGGCGTAAAAATCTGTACCTGTTCCGGATTGATTTGAAGTTCCGTGGAAGCAAACGATTTCAGCGCCCGCATATGCTTTTCTTCGCAACCTGGGTGGGCGGCGATGAAGTAATAGGTGAGGAACTGTTTTTTCCCCGATTTCTTCGAGATGGAATAGAATCGTTCGCGGAAGTCGAGCAGATCCTGCACGCCCCCTTTCCCCATGACGCCGAGCACACTGTCGTCACTGTGCTCGGGGGCCAGCTTGAGCTGTCCTGACACGTGATGGGAAACGAGTTGCTCCATGAAATCCATGCCGCAGGAGCGGTCTTCCTTCACGAGATCGTGCCGGATCCCGCTGGCGACGAAAACATGCCGCATCCCCGGCAGTGCACGGATTCGCTGCAGCAAACGTGTGTAGCGGCTGTGATCCACGGGCAGCTGTTTGCAGAGCGTGGGGTAAACGCAGCGTTTTTCCGTGCATGCACCCTTCTCGATTTTCTTGCTGCATTCGTAACCGTACATGTTGGCGGTGGGACCCCCGACATCGGGGATCACACCCTTGAACGCCGGATGTGAGGAAAATGACGCTGCCTCATCGAGAACCGAGCGCTCGCTGCGCCAGCGTACCCGTCGTCCTTCATGCACGGCGATAGCACAGAAATTGCATTCGCCGTAGCAGCCGCGATGGGTCTGCAGGGCAAAGCGTATGGTATCGAGCGCTGGAATACGACCCTTGTTCCTGTATGTCGGATGCGCATCCCGCGCAAACGGAAGTCCATACACGTGGTCAAGCTGCACCTGGGATTCATAGGCGGGAGGCGGATGCTGCACGAGCCATCGGTCTCCATGCTGCTGTGCGAGTCCTTTCGCCGTCACGGGATCGGTATTGTCGTAAAACACCCGGTACATGTGCAGGAAGGAGTCCACATCGCTGCGCGCAATCTTGTAGGAAGGCAACTGCAGATAGGCATCGGGTGCAGTCTTCTCAATGATGCATGTGCCTGGCAGAGCACGCGGCAGTTCCCCTTCCGCCAGCGACCGGGCGAGCTGCACAACCGTCTCCTCTGCCATGCCATAGACCAGGAGGTCGGCCTTTGCATCGAAAAGCACGGAGCGTCTGACCGCGTCGCTCCAGTAATCGTAATGTGCGATGCGACGGAGACTCGCTTCGAGTCCCCCGAGCACGATGGGCACCGTGCCCTTGAAATACTGCCGGATGAGATTGCTGTACGCGATGACGGCGCGATCGGGCCGCTGCGTGTTTTCACCTCCCGGAGTATAGTCGTCCGACCGTCTCTTCTTCTGCAGCGCCGTGTAGTTGGCGACCATCGAATCCACGCTGCCCCCGGTCACGCCCCAGAACAGCCGCGGTTCCCCGAGACGGCTGATATCCTCCCCCGAATGCATGTCGGGCTGTGCGATGACACCGACACGAAATCCGGCATCCACCAGCACGCGTCCGATAACGGCGACACCGATCTGCGGAGCATCGATATACGCATCGCCGCTGACGAGGATGACATCACATTGCGACCATCCGAGCCGCTGCATTTCCGCTTTACTGACGGGAAGGAACTCCATGCGACCGCTCAGCTCCCTTCACCATCGTAATTGTCGAGCCGGGTGTCATCGGCGGCATGGGATGACCGCACGCCATAACTTCTGAACTTCCGGATCACACGCTTTATTTCCTCGTCGTCAAGAATTACCGGCGTCCCGATGCAACGCGCCTGGTAGTGGATGCGTGCGACGAGCTCGATTTCTTCGGCAATGGCGAAAGCCCGCTCAATGGACGATGCCACGCTCAGCAGCCCGTGATTTGCCAGCAGTGTCGCATGATACTCCTGCCCGAGCGACTCCACTGCATTGCGCGCCAGTTCCTCACTGCCATACGTGGCGTAGGGGGCGACAGGGACCCGCGGACCCGCAAAGCCGACAAGGTAATGCGACGCGGGGATGGGTTCACGCAGACAGGCGAAGGTGGTGGCATAGGGGGAATGCGTGTGAACGATGGCCGTGACGTCGGGTCGCGCCCGGTAGACCGCGGCATGCATGGGATACTCGCTGGAGGGCTGCGTGTCGGTATCGCTGTGTTCTCCGTCGAAATCGATGATGGGTACTTCCTCCACGCGCATCTCGTGGTACGGGATGCCTGAAGGACTGATGCACATGCGATCCGTGTTTTCGAGACGAACGGAGATGTTACCGCCCGAGCCTGTTGTGAGTCCCGCGCGCAGCATGGCGCGGCAATGCTCCGCCACATCATGCCGGAGGTCGGTATAATCGATGCTGCTCATTTCTCCTCCAGTTTGGTTTTCAGCCATTCGAAGCCCTGCACGAGGGCTGCTTCCGTATTCGGCTCCGCCATCGAGTGCCCCGAGGCGAAAGTAAGGACCAGGCGTGAGTGCGGCAGGGCGCGGTACAGACGCCAGGCGGTTATGGGTGGACAGATGGCGTCGAAGCGCCCATTGACGATGAACGCCGGGATATCACGAATGCGGTCGATATCCTTCCAGAGCTGATCAGGCTCAAGAAAACAGTCATTGGCCATGTAGTAATTCTCGAAAAGCGCGAATGACAGCGGATTGTTGCCTTCCAGCCAGTTGTTGAGCTGACGAATATGACTCGAATCCGCATCCACTTTACTGGCGGCGGCCTCGTACTTCGTCCATGCTCTTGCATATTTCGCGCGCGTCAGGGAATCCGGTGATTGCAGCAGCTCATACAGATACGCAGGAAGCGGACGACGGTCCGGGTCCGGCAGCGCGTCAAGCAGTTCCCGGTACTGGTCCGGAAACAGATGTGCTGTCCCTCCGTGATAAAACCAATCGATTTCTTCCTTCGTTGCGGTAAATACCCCGCGGAGGACGAGTCCGAGGACACGATCCGGATACCGCTCGGCGTACGCGAGTCCCAGTGTCGTTCCCCACGACCCGCCGAACAGCACGATACGCTCGGCCCCGATATGTTTGCGCAGTTGCTCGATATCCTCCACAAGGTCCCAGGTCGTGTTTTCCCTCGTTTCCGCATAGGGTTTCGAGCGTCCCGCCCCGCGCTGGTCGTGCAACACGATCTGGAAATACGTCGGATCACAGAAGCGGCGGTAATACGGGGACGTCGATCCTCCGGGTCCCCCATGAAGCACGAAAACCGGCACACCATCCGGATTTCCGCTGCGGTCGTAATAAATGCTGTGCAGATCGGAAACCTGGAGATAACCGGAATCAAAGGACTCGATTTTCGGCCACAGGGCGGCATGCTCCTGCGCGAAGGCAGCCGGAAGAGCGGTCAATGTCAGGATCAGCGAGAGGGAAAGGAAGCATTTCATGGAGAAATCCGTCTGTTCCCCTGCAATGTACAAAAATGCATCTCCCTGCCCTGCCCATTTTGGAAAAAAGCCTGAAATCGTATATTACGTGCATTCGCATCATCTGATGAGTGATTAATAACCAGGAGGTCATATGAACCGTTACCAGGAATTGCTTGCTCTTGTCCAGTCCTTCGAATCGGACTTTGAAAAGTTCTATGAGAAGGGAAACAAATCCGCCGGTACCCGGCTTCGCAAGCACATGAACGAAGTCAAGAAGTTCGCCCAGGACGTGCGCATGGAAGTGCAGTCCATTAAGAAGAGCGAGGAAGACTGAGAAGGGACGCAGCGCGCATGAACACTGCCCTCAATCTCTCACTTCCCCCTCGTTTTCATTTTGAGCACACCGTCTATTCACATGGATGGTGTGCTCTTTTTCCTTTCCGCCTCGATACCGCGAGCGGAGTGCTGTGCTATGCGCTGCGGGACGATGCCGATCGAGTGATGGATCTGCAGTTCTCCCCTGCCGGAAAATCCCGCGTCGCCGTCGAAGTCGAACATCGCAGACGGCTCTCGCAGCGAGCGCTGGCGAATGCTCAGAACGCAGCGGAGGATATCCTGCATCTGAATCTCGATCTCAGACCTTTCTATGCTCGCGTTCGGGATGACAGTACCTTCTCATGGATTGCACGCCGGAATACGGGTCGCATGCTGCGTGGCGCCTCATTTTTTGAGGATGTCGTCAAGATGATACTGACCACAAACTGCAGCTGGTCCCTGACCACGCAGATGAATCAGCGCCTGATACAGCATTTTGGCATCGGTTCAGGCGACGCTCGCCCATTTCCTGTCCCCCAGGCCATCGCCGAGAGCAGTGAGGCCTTTCTGCGCAGTGAAGTCAAACTCGGGTACCGCGCTCCATTTGTCCTTGAGCTGGCCCGGCGCTGCACGCGCGGAGAACTCGACATAGAAGCCTTCCGCGACAGCACCCTCCCCTCGCCAGAGCTGTACCGGGAACTGCGCGCGATCAAAGGCGTGGGTGAGTATGCGGCGAGCAATCTTCTCAAACTGCTCGGACGCTTCGATAAACTGGGACTCGACAGCTGGTGCCGGTCCAAATTCGCGGATATTCACAACAACGGCAGTCCCGTCGCCGACGAAGCCATCGAGGCCTATTACGCTCCCTTCGAAGAATGGAAGGGACTGGTCATGTGGATGGACGTCACCCGTGACTGGTACGCTGAAAAATTCCCATTCTGACGCAATATCATGTCTGTACTACGCATTTCCCTGCTCATCATTCTTCTCTTCCCTTTCACCCTGCTCGCGCAGAAAGACTACCGAGCTCTTCACATGCAGGCGACAGTGGTGGACGGACACAACGATGTTCTCGGACGCGTGATGTCCGGCGGTGAGATGGAATCGTGGAACGCGAAGGGACACTCGGACCTCCCGCGCTTTGCCGCCGGGGGACTCGATGTGCAGCTCTTTTCGATCTGGGTACCCTCGAAACGAAAGCATGACGCCGCCTGGCAGTTCGCCCTCGCGGAAATCGATTCGCTGCACGCCATCGCCGCGCGCAATCCCTCCCTTCTCAGCGTGATCACCTCGGCAAAGGCGTTGAAACGCACGACGGATGAGGGACGCATCGCCGGTATCATCGCGCTTGAGGGCGGACGTTGTATCGATGGGAAACGGGAGCGCATTTATCAGCTCTACGCTCGTGGACTCCGCTGCTTCGGGCTCACATGGAATTACAGCTCTGACTGGGCGACCTGTTCAAAGGATGAAAGCGCGGGCAAGGTCAAAGGCGGACTCTCTGCAAAAGGCCATGATTTCGTGCGTCTGCTCGATTCGCTCGGTGTACTCATCGATGTTTCGCATCTCGGTGAGGCATCGTTCTGGGATGTGATCAAGACCACACGCAACCCCATCATTGCATCCCATTCCGCCTCAAAAGCGCTGCGCAATCATCACCGCAACCTCACCGACAGGCAGCTTCGAGCCATCGCGAAAAACGGCGGTGTGGCCATGGTGAATTTCTATCCCGGCTTTATCAAAGCGGGACTCGGGAAAGAACAAATACGTCTGGCAAAGGACCTGCTCGCAGAGCAGCGCAAACTTCAAGAAAAATATCCCGAACGCGGCGGGGATTATGAAGAGTCCGTCGATGCCCTGGTCGCCCGCGCAGACAGGGCCGGACTCGCGACCATCCACACCGTCGCCGACCACATTGATCACGCCGTGGAAATCGCCGGCGTCGCGCATGTCGGACTCGGTTCCGATTTTGATGGCATCGGGTATACTCCGGTCGGACTCGCCGACGTTACCGACCTCCCCCTCCTCACCCGCGAACTGCTCCACCGCGGCTATTCCCCTTCCGACATCCGCGCCATCCTGGGTGGCAACTTCCTCCGCGTATTCAACGCGGTGTGCGGGTAGTCAGCGCCGAGTCCTCACACCGAGGGTACTTGCCGAGTATTGAAATATTGAAAGATGGAAGAATGGAAATATGACATTTACAGTATGATTCCATTATTCCATCTTTTCATTTTTCCATGCTCAGCAAAATGCAGACCGTTCGCAGATTGCGTGCGATCTGGAATTTGTCCCGGTTTTTTGCATTTTTGTAAATGCCTTATTCTAGACAAATGATTTGAGCTTACATACTATCCCATTTATTAGAAGGAACGGCGCATGAAAATCCATGAGTACCAGGGAAAGGCCATACTGAGAAAGTTCAATGTCCCCACGCCCGAGGGCGGCGTAGCGACGACGCCCGAGCAGGCGGTGAATGTCGCGAAGAAACTTGGTGGCAAGGTCTGGGTCGTGAAATCGCAGATTCATGCAGGTGGCCGCGGCAAGGGAAAGATTCTCGATCCGCAGTCGCGCAAACTGATTCTCGATGGTGGAGTGAAGGTTGCCACCACACTCAAGCAGGTTGAGAAGTACGCAGCACAGATGCTGAAGAATCTGCTCGTGACCATTCAGACCGGCGAAGAAGGCAAGATCGTCCGTCGCGTACTCATCGAACAGGGCGTCAACATTGACAAGGAATTCTACGCCGGGATGCTGCTCGACCGCGCGCAGTCGCGCAACGTCATGATGGTTTCCACAGAAGGCGGTATGGAGATCGAGAAGGTTGCCGCTGAGACCCCGGAAAAAATCCTCAAGGTCGCCATTGACCCCAAGATCGGTTTCCAGGCGTATCAGGCGCGCGAGCTTGCGTTCGGACTCGGACTCTCCGGAACTGCCTTCAAGAATGCCGTGAAATTCCTCATGGCGCTGGCCAATGCATATGACAAGCTTGACGCCAGTCTTTTCGAAATCAATCCCCTCGTCCTTACGAAAGAAGGCGATGTGCTCGCTCTCGACGCAAAGGTGAATCTCGATGACAATGCGCTGTTCCGTCATGCGGATTTCATCAAGCTGCGCGACAAGGCCGAGGAAGATCCCCTCGAAGTCAAGGCCTCCGCATTCGATCTCAACTACATCAAGCTCGATGGCAATGTGGGCTGCATGGTCAACGGTGCCGGACTCGCGATGGGTACGATGGACATCATCAAGCTGGCCGGCGGTGACCCCGCAAACTTCCTGGATGTGGGCGGTGGCGCAAGTGCGCAGACCACCGAGCAGGGCTTCCGCATCATTCTCAGTGACAAGAATGTGAAGGCGATTCTGATCAACATTTTCGGTGGCATCGTGCGCTGCGACCGCATCGCGAACGGTGTGGTACAGGCCGCGAAAAACATCAACATCAAGGTGCCCATTGTCGTGCGTCTCGCCGGGACCAATGCTGAAGAGGCCGCTGTCATTCTCGAGAATTCTGGCATCGATTTCCTCGTCGCACATAACTTCCGCGAAGCGGCAGAGAAAGTCACGCAGGCGATCGCAGCATAAATGCTCGCCTCGAACGATGGCATTTTGTCTCGTTCGCTCCCTTCCTATTACAAATGCCCCGTTACCCCCAAGGTGACGGGGCATTTTCTTTCAAAGATTTAACCCGCTGTTTATTGTCATGTAGGGTTTGCAATTATAAGTTTTGATTAGTTGAAACCGTTGAACAGACCACATCAGACTATGAAACACATTGCTTCCGTATTCTCGCTCTTCCTGATCCTGTCATTCCTCCTTCTCTCCGTTCCGCTGCATGCACAGAAAGGCTGGTTTGAAAAACACAAGGAAGGAGAAGACATACTGTTTTCCGTCGGCTGTCTCGATGCTTCGGTAATTGTGGCCGTCGGAAGCGATGGATTGCTTCTGCGTTCCGGTGATGCCGGCGGAAGCTGGCAGGAAATCAGCAATGGAGCGACAGACGTCCTTCGCCGTGTGCGCTGGTACAGTGCCGACCTCGGCGTCGTCCTCGGCAATGGCGGCGTGGCAATGAAGTCGACAGATGCCGGACTCTCATGGCAGATGCTCACCACCGGTACGTCAGATGCACTGTTCGACGTGCATTTTTTCGACGCGGATAACTGGATGGTTGTCGGACGCGGTGCACGCGTACTCTCCACCACCGATGGCGGAGCGACGTTCACAAACGAAAGCTCCGGACTGAATAATTACAATGAAATCGCTTTCCGCGGAGACGTTGGAATCATCGTGGGCAACAAAGGCACGATTCGCCGCACGGTCAATGGCGGCGAGAAATGGAGCAAATCGAGCAGCGGAACGGACCTCGAACTGACCGGGGTTTCCTTCGGCGATGACAGTACCATCGTTGTCTGCGGCATCAACGGGACAATACTGCGCAGTACGGACTATGGGAAAACGTGGAATCCTGCAACAGCAAATCTCCCGCTTTCCGCATATCGTCTGAGCGGCGTGCAGCATCTGACACGCAATCACGCCGTGATCGCAGCATACGGTGGCATCGTTCTCGAAAGCTGGGATGCAGGACAGACATGGACAGCGCAGGAAAGCAATACCGACGTCAACCTCGAATCGGTATCCTTCATCGACAGCAAAACCGGATGCGTGGCAGGATGGAACACGACGGTCATGCGGACAACCTCCGGTGGCACACTCGCTGTCAATCGCATCGAAGCACAGTATCCATCACGTGTTTCCATTTCCTCGACCTGGCCGCAGCCCGTATCGCGCAGCGCGACAGGCGTGGCGCATGTCGCCGTCGATGTCGTGCGCGGCGGCATGGTGACGCTGAGAGTCCACGACCTGCTCGGTCGACAGATCACCACGCTGTTTGAAGAGAGCTGCAGTCCGGGCCGATGGGATATCAGCTGGGATCCGTCGACGCTCAGCAACGGCATATATCTCTACCGGCTGACGACGCATGACGAAGTTCGTGTCGCCAAGTTCACCGTTGTGAACTGAGCGAACATCTCCGCGCGCGAAGCCTGAAGCTCTCCGCCTGAATAATTATGCAGAAAGTGCATATTTCCCACGCTGGAAATATGCACTTTCTGCATAATTGACAATTTAAGAGGCGAAAAAAGGCTAGGAGAAGGCCTTCCATAGCCAGGATGACGTTTTTTCGACCACATCTCTGAAGGACGCCGTGGGTCCTTCAAACGGGTGTTTCACGCCGAAAGTATGATCGGTGTTCGGGATTTCAATAATCCTGCTCTGAGGATGTGTGGCGGCCTGTGCATTTCTGCGTCCCTCTTCAATCGGAACGGATACGTCCTGCTGCCCGTGCAGCACGAGCAGCGGCGATTCCAGCCGCGCCGCTGCTGCGGGAATGTCGAATCGTGTCTGGTTCGCGTCGAGATCGTCGAGCATCACTACATCCATGGGCATCATCTGTCCGGTACGCGCATTCTGAATCTCCATCTTCCCTTCCCTGCGCCACTGCTCCTTTGTTTTCTTTCCCCAGCGATCGAAATTGGAGACGCCCGCCCAGGATACGACCGCGCGCGTATTACGATCCTCCGCTGCATGTACGATGGCCACGCCACCACCGAGTGAGTGACCGATAACGGCGATGCGGCTGCGGTCGATTTCCGCATCGATCAATTTTCCTTCCCGGATTCCGGCGACCACGTCTGCCAGGTCATCGAGCTCCCTGCTGATGGTGTTGCGCGCGAAGCGATCGAGTGCGGTGAACTGTCCGAATTCCTCTTCCACACCGTTCAGTGAAAAATTGAAGCGTACCGCCGTGAGTCCCTTCAGCGCGAAATGTTCCGCAGCCCAGGGGAAACCGCCCCACCCCTTGAATCCCTTGAAGCCGTGACAGATGATGACAACGGGAGATCCCTCCGCCTTCTCCGGCAGGTGAACGTCTCCGAAAATGCGATCACTGTGGCGATTGAGTATGATAAACGGATCGTGCATCATGTTACGCTTTCTGTTGGCACTTTTCTATCTTGTCATGCAAAGTATACTGAATTCACGGTACGGAACAACATGCCCGCAGAAATCCCCGCAAACACCGCGCTCGTCCATGACTGGCTCACCGGCATGCGCGGAGGGGAAAAGTGTCTGGAAGTGCTGTGCGAACTCTTCCCTGCAGCGCCCATTCATACGCTTATCGCATATCCGGAAAAGGTGAGCGAAACCATTCGAAGCCACGACATCCGCAGCAGTTTCCTGCAGCGCATGCCCATGGCAGAAACCCGTTACCGTCACTACCTCCCGCTGTTCCCCCGTGCCATCGAGTCGCTGGATCTTTCAGAGTTCGACCTCATCGTCAGCAGCAGTCATGCCGTCGCCAAGGGTGTGCGTGTGCCGCCGCATGCCCTGCATATCAGCTACGTACACACGCCGATGCGATATGTGTGGGACATGTTCGACCAGTATTTCAACAAGTCGAACACCGGGAGTCTGCAGCTGGCACTGATTCGTCTTGCCGCCGCACGGCTGCGCCGATGGGATGTGCGCACGGCCTCACGCGTGCATCATTACATCGCAAACTCCGCGTATGTCGCTGAACGCATAGAACGCATTTATGGCCGCACATCAACGGTCATCCATCCACCTGTCGAAACAGCGCGATTTACCCCGACAGAGGATAATGACGGGAATTTCCTCGTCGTCAGCGCCCTCGTACCATACAAACGCGTAGATCTCGCCATTGAGGCGGCGAATACACTGAAGGTGCCGCTGCGAATTATCGGTGATGGGCCCGAAAAAGAGCGTCTCGCGCGTCTGGCGGGTCCGACAGTGACAATGGAGGGGTGGATTGACGATACCGGGATTGAACAAGCGTACGCTTCGTCCCGCGCCCTGCTTTTCCCCGGGGAAGAGGATTTCGGCATCGTGCCCGTGGAAGCCATGGCTTCAGGCAAGCCCGTCATAGCCTATGGACGCGGTGGCGCGACGGAAACGGTGATCGAAGGATTAAGCGGAACGCTTTTCCCCGAGCAGACTGTCGGTTCGCTGACCGATGCCATCGAAAGATTCACTGCAATGTCATTTGATTCGCAGTCGATACGAAGCCATGCCGAGTCCTTTGACCGGTCCGTCTACGCGGAAAAAATGTCTGCCTTCATCTCTGAAAAATGGCATGAGCATGCCGGCTGATTTCACCCGTCACCCTTCCCCGTAAATCTGACCCTCTGACACTTCCCAGAGTTTCCGCATGAGCTCAAGGTCGTAACTCGTTTCAGACGAAGGGGTTTGCTGTTTCCGTACGAAGTACTTTCCGGAAACATCCGCCACATCGTCCTCCGACGCGAGGTACACCGACGTTGCGGCACCTTCCTCGAGTGAAGCGCCATCGATTCCGAATCCCTCACGCAGCAGCTTTGTGCCGATAACGCCCGGGTGCAGGCAATTCGCATAAATGCCGCTGCCGTGCAGTTTGGCAGCGAGTTCATAGGTAAAAAGCACATTCGCAAGTTTCGACTGCGCATAGGCCGCATATGAAGCAAATTCCCTCTCTCCGTTGAGATTCGTGAAATCGATGCTTCCCCTGGTATGTGCGATGGATGCGACGTTGACGATGCGCGCAGGTGTATTCTCCTTCAGCACCAGCAACAGTTGCTCGGTCAGCAGCATAACCGACAGATGATTCACCTGCCATGTCATTTCATACCCATCCTCGGTCATCACATGCTCATTCATGTATAATCCGGCATTATTCACCAGCACCGACAGCTCGGGAAAGCTGTTGCGCACCTCATCGGCCATGCGCCTGACGGAAGTAAAACTTGCAAAGTCTCCGGTCACCGCGCCTGCAACATCGGCTCCCTCCCTTCGCAGATGTATCATGGCCGCATTCAGCCGCTCTTCAGTCCTTCCATGCAGCACGACTTTCGCTCCACGCTGCGCCAGTTCCAGTGCCGTCTGCAGTCCGATACCGTCCGTACTTCCGGTTACCAGTACGGTGCGGTCCATGATATAGCTGTGTGACATATCGCGTTCCCTTTCTTCCATCAACATTGGTAGAACGTTTTCAACCTGCAGTTGCCATAATACAAAAACCGCGGGAGATGGCTCAACCGCGGTTTATGCAGACGATAGTATCGTCGGACTATTCGTTGTCTTTGAGGGCGTTTGCGCCGCTGACGATTTCGAGGATTTCGGTGGTGATCGATGCCTGCCGGGCACTGTTGTACTCGAGCTGCAGATCATGAATGAGATCCTTGGCATTGGTCGTCGCCGTATCCATGGCCGTCATGCGTGCGCCCTGTTCGGCAGCGTTGGACTCGAGCAGCATGCGAAAGAGCTGGAAATTGAGATGCTTCGGAATGAGCTGCTCCATGAGTTCGACTTCGGACGGCTCATAGATGTAGTCGACAAACTGATGGTAGTGATGCTCAGCGCCGCTGTGCTCCTCTTCCTCCTCCGGGAGCGGAAGAAGCTGTTCATCACGCACCTTCTGGGAGATGACGGATTTGAATTCATTGTACACCACCTCGACATGATCGAATTCCCCGTCGAGGAAGCGATCGAGAATGGACTGCATGATATTGGATGCGTCCATATGCGTGGCGGAATTCACGAGTCCGACATGATGTTCAACGACATCATATCCGCGCTTGCTGAAATGCGCGTAACCGCGGCGACCGATGCAAAGCAGCTTCACATTCCCGGCTTTGTTTTGCTCACCCCAGGTCTTGTGAATCCTCTGGGTGGCATGACGGATGATATTGGTATTAAAAGCGCCGCAGAGTCCGCGATCAGCCGTGAGCACGACGATGAGCACATTCTCCACTTCATCACGCTGCATCATGACCGGCATGGTTGATCGATCCATGCGCGCCAGTAGATGCGTGATCAGGTCACGTATGCTGAATGCATAGGGACGCGCGGCAACGATGGCATCCTGGGCGCGGCGCAGTTTTGCCGCGGCGACCATTTTCATCGCCTGGGTAATCTTGCTGATGTTGCGGTTGCCGTTAATGCGGCTGCGTATTTCGCGCAGATTGGCCATTTACGCTTCTTCGGTTTTCAGTGAGAGTTTGAAGGAAGTGACAAAATCCTTGAGGATCTCGCGAAGTTTGGCGTCGAGTTCATCGGAGATTTTCTTTTCATGCGCTATGGCGCTGAGTACGTCAGCATGACGGGTGCGCATGAATTCGAGATACTCGTTTTCGAAACGTCCCATTTCGGGGAGAGGAATTTCATCCGTGAAGCCCTTGACGCCGGCGAAAATACTGGCGACCTGCTCCTCGATGGGCATGGGCATATACTGTCCCTGCTTGAGCAGTTCGAGCATATGCGAACCGCGGCGGAGCTGCTGCTGGGTGGATTTGTCAAGATCCGACCCGAATTTCGCGAAAGCTTCGAGCTCGCGGTACTGGGCAAGATCGAGGCGCAGCGGTCCGGCGATGGATTTCATGGCCTTGATCTGCGCGCTGCCGCCGACGCGGGACACGGAGATACCGACATTGACCGCGGGACGCTGTCCGGCGTTGAAGAGATTGGACTCGAGATAAATCTGTCCGTCCGTAATCGAGATCACGTTCGTCGGGATGTATGCGGAAACGTCGCCTGCCTGTGTTTCGATGATGGGCAGCGCAGTCAGCGAACCACCGCCGAGGTCATCGGAAAGCTTGGACGCACGTTCCAGCAACCGCGAATGCAGGTAGAAGACATCACCGGGATATGCTTCGCGTCCGGGGGGACGACGCAGCAGCAGCGAAAGCTGGCGGTAAGCGACAGCCTGCTTCGAGAGATCATCATAGACAACCAGGGCATGGCGGCCACTGTCACGGAAGAATTCGCCCAGTGTCGCACCGGAATACGGTGCAATATACTGGAGGGGTGCGGGCGAATTGGCTTCCGCTGTGATGATCGTGGTGTAGGGCATGGCGCCCATTTCATCGAGCTTGGCGTATACCTGTGCGACGGTCGACGCTTTCTGTCCGATCGCGACGTATATGCAGAACACGGGATTGACACCCTGCTTCTTCGCTTCCTCGGTATGCGTGTGTTTCTGATTAATGATGGCATCGAGGGCCACGGCAGTTTTTCCCGTCTGACGATCACCAATGATCAGCTCACGCTGTCCGCGTCCGATCGGAATCATGGAATCGACAGCTTTGAGGCCGGTCTGCAGCGGTTCCTTCACCGGCTGACGCTGAAGCACACCGAGCGCTTTGCGTTCAATGGGCATGGTCTGCGCAGTTGTTATGATACCCCGGCCATCGATGGGACGTCCGAGAGGATCAATCACGCGGCCGAGCATTTCCTCTCCGACGGGCATGGAGGCAACCTTCCCGGTACGCTTGACCGTGTCGCCCTCTTTCACACCGATGTCTTCACCGAAGAGTACGCAGCCGACATTGTCCTCTTCGAGATTCAGGGCCATGCCTAAAATCTCGTTGGGGAACTCGATCAGCTCGCCTGCAAGGCAATTTTTCAATCCATAAATGCGGGCGACATTATCACCCACCTGCAGGACGGTGCCAACCTCGTAGACATCAATATCGCTGTCGAAGCCGCTGAGCTGTTTCCTGAGTATCGCCGATACTTCGTCGGGTCTTACTTCTGCCATGTCTGTTCTTGCCTTATGCTGACTGTTTGTATTCGAATCGTTGGTATTATCTGCCGCTGATAAAGCGCTTCCGCAGACGTTCAAGCTGATGTTGCACACTGCCGTCATACACGGTATCACCGAGGCGCACCTGCAGTCCGCCCATCAGGGCCTCATCCTGCTCGTACACAGCCTCGATGTGCTTTCCAGACGCTCCTGCCAGTGCTTCGACCAGTTGTGCACGCTGATCATCACCGAGGGCAACTGCTGACCGCACTTCCGTGCGGATAATCCCTTCACGCTGCCGGCGCTGATCGTGCACGGCCTCGATAATGGGGAGCACAATATCTTCCCTCCCCTTCTCCACAAGCAGCAGGAGAACGGAGAGAACATAACCGCTGACGTGGTTTTCAAAGAGCGCGCGTACGGCTTCTGCTTTCTTTTTCGATGCAATCACAGGGGATTCGAAAAAGAGCTGCAGTTCGTGCGATGCGGCGATTGAGGCCTGCACGTCGCGAAGGTCGCCGAGAACGCTCTCGATATCCATCCCTTGTGGGATGGCATTGAGAATTGCTTCTGCGTAGCGATGTGAGACTTTGCTGTGACTCATAGGGGGTGTATTCCAGCGTTTATACTACGGCCGTCTGCGAAATGAGAGGCTATCTCAGTTTTTCGGCAGATTGCCGATGAAATCATCCACCATCTTGCGATGGCGGTTCTCGTCGAGTTCTTCACCCAGGATTTTACCGGCTGCGCGGATGGCGAGATCGGCGACCTCCTCGCGCAGCTGGGTAAGGGCGGTGTCTTTCTCGCGCTGGATTTCGGCTTTGGCCTGCGCAGTCATTTGACGCGCCTGCTCATTTGCGGAATCAACGATGCCCTGTTTCATCTGCTCGGCCGTCTGCTTGGCTTCATCGATGATGGACCTGGCCTCGGCTTCAGAATTCTGGAGGAGGGCCTTGTGCTCGTTGAGCATACGTTCGGCATCATCGCGTGCCTGTTCTGCTTTCTGCAGATCGTCGCGAATCTTGTTTTCCCTGTTCTCCAATGCGGACAGCATCGGTTTCCAGGCAACTTTTTTCAGAATCCAGAGAAGCAGGGCGAACGTGATGAACGTCCAGATGAGCATCCCGGGTTCAAGGGCAAGTAGTTTATCCATACGCTACCTCAAGGTTCCTGCGCTTCGTTGTAAAGACGGTGTTAGGCTTTCAGCGCCAGGAGCAGACAGACCACAACGGCGAACAGTGCGATACCTTCAATGAGTGCGGCCATGATGATCATCGCTCCACGGAGATCACCAGCTGCTTCCGGCTGACGACCGATGGCTTCGAGAGCGGCGGCGGCCAGTTTACCGATGCCGAGTCCGGCACCGACGACGACGATTGCTGCACCAAGTCCGGCGGCTAACCATGCGAGTTCCATTGAAAATCCTCCAGTTGAATAGTAGTTATAGAGAAAATGTTTGCGTTATCAATGTTCCTGATGCACCGACATCCCGATGAAGAATGACGAAAGCATCGCAAAAATATAAGCCTGAAGAAAACTGATGAATATCTTCAGGATGGACATGAACAGGAGAAAGGCGATGGACATCGGAGCGACGAACACGGTATCCATACCGAAAATCAGCGCGTAAAATGCGCCGATGACCAGTGCGCCGGAAAGCATGTTTGCAAAGAGACGAATGGCCAGCGCGAAAGGTTTGATCACCAGTCCGAGTATCTCAATGACGAACATCAGGATGCCGATGATGAAAGGAATGCCATGCGGCACGAGTCCTTTCCAGAACCCGATGATGCCGTTGGCTTTCATCCCGCCAAAAATCATGAACGCGAATGTGATCAGCGCCAGTCCGCCGGTGATGTTGATATTCCCCGTTGACGCCGCACCGAAGGGCATGAGGCTGACGAGATTCATCACCGTAATGAAGAAGAAGAAGGAAAGCAGCAGCGGCAGGTATCGTGCGCTATGCTTGCCGAGAAACGGCATGGCCACTTCGTCCCTCACAAACACCACCACGGATTCAATGGCATTGCCGTAGCCGCGGGGCACCATGCCCGTGCGCGTCTGCCGCGCCGCAAGCCAGGTCAGAAGAATGGTGATCAGCATCGAAAGCCACATGTAAACCACATGACGACTCGGGGACATATCCAGTGAGAACCCGGCGATGTTGATAACCCACCCTTGCGGGAGATCGATGGTGGGAAAGGGATATTCGTGAATGTAAGGGGTGTTCTCGACTTTGTGCTCGAGAATACGCATCATCTCTTCGTTTGGTGTCAGATTATCCGTTCCATGTCCCTCACCGTGGCCGTTGCCATGCGCGGAGGCATCCTCCGACTCGTGCTGCTGTCCGTGATCGACTGCACTGCCGTGGTCGCTGTCAGTCATGGCCTTGTCATGACCACCCTCTGCACGCAGGACACCGGCAAACAGCAGAAGCGCTGCGATGAGTATTATTCCCTGAAAACTGCGGATTATCTTCATGATGATGGACTGTCCGGATTCCGTTGAATTATCGGGCGAAAGCTCTTCTTGGCTTGAGTTGATCGGTCCGCTTGTTGATATGCAGCACTTCCATGATGAGGAAAGTGAAATAGAAGCCCATGAACGATCCAACGAATTCAAGGACATTCGTTGTTGTAGTGATCAGGAACACGGCGACTGCAGCTATCATAAGGAAGAAGCGAACGGTTATCGCGGCCAGCGAAAACATCATGAACAGGTTATTGTTCAGACGAAAAGCCTTCTCAATGAATACATACCCCAAAAATGCATTAGTCACACTTAAAATACAACCGGCGATCAGGTCGGGCCCGAACGTGTAGTTTTCATTCGTCAAATAAGTGAAGCTCACAAAAAGCACCGAAAGCAGTCCGAGGAGCGTGAATTCGATCCTCATGTTGCGAAGTTGCCGTTTGAATCGCGTAATCATTTTTCTCTGGATTGTTTCTTGTTTTGTAATTCGTTTGCGTTTCTGATTACTGACCACAATCCGTAGACAATGCCGATAACAGAAAAGACGATGGTCAGTATTTCTCCACTTCCAAGAAGCGAATCGAGTCCATAGCCGGCGCCAAAAAAGAATAGAATTGTGGCGAGCAGCTGCCAGCCGAGGTTGGTGTACGGGAGCAGTTCCCGCATGGCTTCACCGATGATCTCGGCGTTGGTTTTGTGTTGTTTTTCGGGCTTCAACGAAACAGTGAAATCCTCAAAAAAACATATCTTTAAAGTTACTGATTTTATGACGGAAAACAAACGCCTGAAAAGCGTTGCCGTGGGGACTCATTCCACGGATAGAGACATAACACCTTCGGGTTGTCCGGAATTCCCGAATAGTGAAATATTTTCTGATTTTTTTGAGAAATTTTTCGCGGGTTATCAGTCGCGTCCCGTGATGCGGCGGAAACCGCTGAGAAGCTTCCAGATAAAGGCACGCCACAGGTTGACGTGGAGGGTGGATGCGGACGAAAGCAGGAACTGCAGATCATGCCGATCGGCATTGCCGAGAGAGCGGAACAGTCCTCCCCCGCTTTGCTCCATTTCGGTTTCGATACAGGATGTCAGCCGCTGGGTGACCTCCTTCTGCAGCACCTCGAGCCTGGTGCGCAGCTGCACATCCTCGGTGTTTTTGATGAGGACGCTGAGATGGTCGATGATCAGGGCCAGTTTACGAAGCTGGTCAAGCGAACAGCGCAGGTCGAGTTCGCGGGCGATCTGCTCGAAAAGCCGATGTATCTCGTCGTATTGCTCCTCCCTGAAATCGAACATGCCGGGCAGGTCGATGTCTTCTATCTGGAGATACAGCGACGAGAGCCGTTCGAGTTCGTGACCGTAACCGACGACAATTTCCTCGGTCATGGCATTGACCTGGCGTTCGATTTCCTGCCGGATGGCGCGGAGGGATTCTTCATACCGGCGTTTGATGTGTGGACTCTCAGCGTAGTCGTACTGATGCTTGAGTTCCCGTTCGCGTTTCTGCAGGCGCGCAATCACGCGATGCTGTCCGGTGTCCTCCTCAAAAATCTGGTCGTGAATATAGCTCTTGGAAGCGATGAGCTGTGCACGACCGATTTTGATGGTGTTGATAACAATCCTCTCACCCAGCATCGCACGGATTTCATCTTCATTGAGCGCGCAGGCGCCGTCAGTAATGATGAGAATTTCAGTCCCTGCAAGCTGCGGCAGTGCATTGATATCCTCTACCGCCTGCCGTATCGCGCGCGCCATCGCCGTGCCATTGCCCAGCGTGTGCAGACGCATGACATAGGTGAGGAGGGCCTGGAAGCTGGCCGTGTCTTTCGCTTCATGCAGTTCTCCGATTTTCGTGTCGAAGGTGCGGAGGTTGATGTAACCCAGTTCACGCAGATTCTGCTTGAGGAAATGGTACACGATGGCCTTGGCGAGATTGATGCGGTTTTTCATCGCCATGGAGCTGGAGGTATCGAGAAGGACGTAGAGTTTCTGCTTGCGACTGTCGGGACGATACTCATCCGATTCCGGGTCCACCGCGTAATACGTCGGCTCCTGCGCGTACGGCACCCACAGCTCTTTCTTCGCGAGACGCTGGAAAAACACGTCATCCGGCAGCAGCCATTGATAATTGTAGATACGCGGCAAATGCTGGGGAGAACGGATAAGGCCCGCCTCGTACTCCGCCCTGTCGTCAACATACACCTGTGGATCCCTCCCCTTCTCCTCCGGATTGCGTCTTCCCCCACTGCTCTGCAATTCCAGCACCGGCATCAGGCGCTGCGTCAATTCATGTTTTTCATCCTCCAGTACCCGCGCAATCTCAAACACCGCCGAGAAATCCTCGGGCAAATCCTCATAGATATGCTCGAAGAATCCCAGATCCTCCATTACGTCGAAAAAGTGCTCGTACGCCGGCATGGCAGATGTCAGATTTCAGATTACAGATTACACATAGGGGTTGTGCAGGCATCCCGGGATTTGTGAAGCATGGAAGGATTGAAAAATGGAAAAATTGAACTATGACATCCAGGGCATGTTTCCATTTTTCGATGGTTCCATTTTTCTATTCGCATCACGGTGTACAGGCAGGTAACTCTGCCAACCGGCGTTAGCTATAGATATGCACGCCTGGGTGGAACAGCTCGTGGATGTCGCGCTGCTGGATACGGAGGAAGTCGGCAATCTCTTCATTGAGAGGTTCGAAGGTCTTGAAATAGCCTTCGAGGAGCCTGCGGTTGTGTTCGACCGAGGCATTCGTGATACCCAGGGCTTCTTTCGCCCACTCGGTGAGTGTGCGGCGCAGCGGCTGTCCTTCGATCTCCGTGATGGGACGTTTCAGCAGTTCGGGATGCGTCTTCAGATATTCGATGAATTCCTGGAATTCGAGCATGTGCCGTATCTGTTCGAAGGCGCGGGATGATGAAAGTTGCTTGAACAGACTGGTATAGCATTTGTTGAAGAGGTCGCGTTCCTCGTGAATGCCCACGACAGTGTAAAGATACCAGAGCTTCTCAACGTCCTCCGGGATCACTTCCATGCGTCCATGAAGGAAGGCGATAACGCGCAGCATGTCCATCGCCCGGGAATACGTACGAGGAGAGATATAGTAGTCCTTCACATGCGGATACTGCTGTGGATTCTCCTTGATCAGACGGTTTTTCTGCATTTCGTAGTAACGGACGACGGAATTCGCAAAGAAAATGACCTCGAGCGGAATACGAATGCTGAACTCGGCATCCAGTCCCTTGATCACGTCTGCCGTCCGGTTGAGCACTGCGTAGGGAATACGCTGTTCGGGAGTGGATGGTTTTCCCTTGTGCGTCAGGTAGCGCTGGGCGATCTGATACTGCGTGTACGGCTCCTTCGCCGGAATGAACAACGCCTTGAAAATGAAACGATCAAGCAGTGCTTCGGTGATCTCACTGACGCGCAGATAGTTCGTGGCGGCGATGACGCTGTGGACGCGGGCAGGGACCTGCTGCACACCGAGGATGAGCGCCCGCTCATTGAGCGTGGTCAGCAGCGCGCGAAGCGTATAGTCGTTCGCATCGAAAATCTCGTCTATGAAGCCGAACTCGCTCTCGACCAGCGAATCGGTGGTATTGTGCATGATGCGACCCTTTTTCAGCTCCTCTATATCGAGTCCGCCAAAATACGTATCCGGCTGCTGCTCCTTCGATGCCTGCACCATGAACACGTTGGCACCATCGAACATGCTGAAAATCTGTTGCGCGAGCAGCGATTTCGCCGCCCCCGTGCGACTCTGAATGAGCGCATGTTCCCGCATGAGCATGGCCGAGAAAATCTGATCAATCACCTCCCTGCGGTTGATGATGCGCCTGTTGACCAGCTCAATGGCCTCCAGTATCATTTCCAGCGCCTGCTCCGGAGAAAATGTTGTAGCGGTTGCGTTCATGGTAAACTTGTATCATGATTGGAAAGGGGTAAGAAATTACAGGTTTATACGCTTATCTCAAAGAACGCAACCGCGGTGTCATCCCGCTCCGTCCCGCTTCGCGCGACTTCGCGCGATGTTGTTTCCCCCGCGTTGCGGTGGAGTTCTCGGCAAACACCCCATTCCAAACTACCCTTCCCAATTGGAAACAAACTCCCCCACCAACCAGTATCTCCGTGAAAATCCGTATTAATCCGTGAAAATCCGTGTTCCCCTTGATTCGCCCTATCCGTTTTGACCGTGTTCCCCTTGATTCGCCCTATCGTTTCGTCCGTGTTCCGCTTCCTTGACACTCAGACCCGTAAAACGTAATTTGTCACAGTTAAGTGAACTATCTATAGTATCACTTTAAGTCGTTCGATTTTACCCACAGAAGAGCTACACATGGTGCGACCAACCGTCCTCTTCTCACTTCTCCTGGTATTGGTTCTGGCTTTTTCCGCACCTGCGCAGGTAAAATCGCTCCAGGAGGAGCAGGATTACGCCTTCGCCCTGGGACTGTTCAAGGACAAAAACTACCAGCTTTCCCTCGAAAAATTCCGACAGTTTCTGGATGATTATCCGGAAAGCGCGTTACGTCCGGATGCCACATATTACTGTGCTGAATCGCTGTATCAGAATGCGAATCTGCCTGATGCTGCCATTGCGTTTGCACAGTTCCGGGAACGGTATCCCGACAGCAAGCTGGCAGATGATGCGGGTTTCCGTGAAGGTGAGGTGTATTACCGCCAGGGTCAGTTCAGCAAGGCACACGAGACCTTCGCATCGGTGGTCAAGCGCTGGCCCGAGGGTAACCTGGCGCACGAATCGGCTTACTGGGCCGGTGAAGCGGCCTTCAAGGATGGCAATTATCCGATGGCCCTGCGCTATTACCGCATCGCCTACGAACACTACCCCGAAGGCAGCATACGCGATTACGCATATTTTTCCATCGGCTTCGTACTCGAGAAGCAGGGTGAATACCAGCAGGCACTCGACAATTACGAAGATTTCCTGAAGGTTTTTCCTTCCAGCGCCCTCCTCTCGAGCGTGTACACCCGCAAGGGAGCCTGCCTCTATCAGCTCGGCAAGTATGAAGAAACCATTTCCTGGCTCACATCCCTGACCGACAGTCCAGATCCGGAAAATGCTGCTGAGCGCCTGTATCTCCGCGGCGAAGCCCGGTACAAACTCGGACAGTATGCGGAAGCGGAAGCACTGTACAGGGACTTCCTCACAGGGTATCCCGATCACAAACGTGCACAGCAGGTGCAGTATTCGCTGGGTTGGACGCAGATTGAACAGAAGAAATACTCCGAAGCCATCGCGACGTTCGACGAACTCGCACAGCGCAACGGGGAGATCGCCGAGGCGGCCATGTTCCGCAAGGGTATGGCGCTGCGCCTCAACGGCAACCTGGAAGCCGCGCGCAGCGTGTTCCGCGAAATGATCGCCACAAAGCCCTCGGGCAGTTACGCCGACAACGCGCATTTCGAACTCGGTATGGCGGCCTTCAATGAAAAAGCCCTGCAGACCGCGCTTCAGCATTTCAACTCGGTGACCGAAAATTTCCCGGAGAGCGACGTCATCGCCGACGCCTGGTTCATGAAAGGCGAATGCTGGCTTGCGCTGCACGATCCGGCCGCTGCCGCACCAGCGTACGCGGCGGCCGCGGCGGTGAAAGACGCCTCGCAGGAGATTCTCTCCAAGGCACTGTTCCGCCAGGGCTTCGCGCTGTATCAGGCGAAGAAATACCCGGACGCCATTGTCGTCCTCAAAAACTTTCTGCAGAAATACCCGGCTGATGGACGGAAGACGGAAGCGCTGCTCTGGCTGGGGGAAAGCTACTTCAAGACCGATGAATTCGACGACGCCGTCATCGTGTACAACCAGGCGCTCGCTGAAACGCAGAATCCTGACGTGACGCAGGACGCGTTGTACGGACTCGGATGGGCACATTTCCGTGCACAGCAGTTTGCTGATGCGGAAAAGGCATTTCACCGCCTGACCACGGAATTCCGTGCGGGTACGCATGACGTCGACGCCAATGTCCGTCTCGGCGACGCGCAGTACGCCCAGAAGCATTTCTCCGACGCGGCGAAAACCTACCGCTACACCTCGCGGATGTATTCCGCGAATCCCCTTTCCGCCTATGCCCTTCTGCAGCTCGCTTCGTGTGAGCATCGGCTCGGGAATACGCCCGCCGCGATTTCGACGCTGAAAGGACTGCTGGCGCGTTACCCGGAATCGGAATACGGTGACAAGGCACAGTTCTCACTCGCGTGGATGTATTTCCAGAGCAAGGACTATGATGTTGCCATCATGGAGTTTGAGAAGCTGATCCGTGACTGGCCACAGAGTCCGCTGCTTCCCCAGGCACGCTACAGCATAGCCGATTGCTACTACAATAAAGGCGAATACGAGGCAGCGGAGGAAAGCTACCGCAGCGTGCTCACCAGGCATCCGGATTCTCCGAAGGTGAGCGATGCGCTTGATGGACTCGCCCAGGCGCTGCGCATGCAGGGTCGGGAAGCCGAGGCTGCTTCGGTGAAGGAGCAATGGCTGCAGTCCAATCCCCGCAGCGGTGCCGCCGACGAAGTCGCATTCGCAAATCTGCGCGACCTGGCAGCACAGGGGGAACCTGAACGCAGTATCCCCGCTCTCCAGGGCTTCATCAAATCTCATCCTTCCTCCCCCCTGCTCCAGGAAGCACACCTGCTTCTTGGTGAAGCGTTCAGGGAGAACGACGATCTCGATGACGCAGAAAAAACACTGCGCGAAGCAATCAGTCTCAATCCAAAGAGTCCGCTTGCCGTCCGCGCCAAGTTCGCGCTTGCCGAAACCGCCATGGCGCAACAGGACCGCAACAAGGCCCGTGTCATCTGCGAGGAACTGCTCAACGACCCCGCTGCCCGGGGACATCGGGCAGAAGTCTATTACCGACGCGGGCTCGTGTACAAATCGGACAAGCAATTCGCTGCAGCACGGAAGGATTTTGAGGCCGCCCGCAAGGCGCAGCCTGAAGACCGCTACGCTGCCCTCGCCACGATAGAACTCGCGGTGCTCACCGCCGAGGAAGGTGACCTGGAGACGGCACTCAAGGAATTGCGCCAGATCTCGAGTACGCGTGTCGATGCCGTGGGTGCCGAAGCACAGTACCGCAGCGGCCAGCTGCTGGCGCATGCAAAACGCTACGGTGAAGCCCGCGAAGCCCTGCTGCGAGTCGGCTATGTCTACCGCGACAATGCTTCCCTCTGGAATGCGCGCGCACTGCTGCAGCTCGCACGCATCAGCGAAGCTGAAGGACAAACCAGCGAGGCGATGAAATATTACAACGACGTGCTGACCAAATACGCGGGGTCCGAAGAGGCCGCGGAAGCAAAAACAAGACTGGAGATACTCAAATGATGAAATATCTCCGTCTGCTCTTTCTCCCAGCCATTCTTTCCTGCCTGCTCCCTGCAACTGCGCAGGCACAGGACAAACCGCGTCCCCCGGTGCGTAATTTCGAACCCGAAACCAGGCAGGCATCCGATGTGCTGCCCGCGCTCGACCTCCCGGAATATGTCATCACCGGCAGCGATATGATCAGCTTTACCGAGGACAGGAAAACAACACTTTCCTGGCCCGACAATGCCGGCTTTACGGCACGCGCGGGACGCGGGATACGGGAGCAGCGGTTCTTCGGTACCGAGCCGACACGCATGCCCCTGCGCAAACGCGCCCTGACCGGCAGTGAAGAGGTGTTCCGCCTCAAAGCCGGGATTGGCACCTGGTCGACCCCCCATCTGCAGGCATGGTATGCCGATCGCTATCAGCTTGGCGACCTCGCTTCGCATGTGCTGTATGAACGCAGTGATGGACATGTACCACGGGCCGATTACAGCCGTTTCAATTTCGATATCGATGCGGGTACCTATCTCCCCCGCAACCTTACGCCGCTGCTCGCTTCTTCACGTATCCAGGGTGCGTTTCACGCGCGGGTTCATGAATACGGGTTGTATGCGGACAAGCTGCAGCAGGATGCCCCCGCACTGGATTTTCGTCGCAGCCTGACACAGCTCGACTGGCAGGCCGACCTGATCTCACGCCGGAATACCATTCTCGACCACTCCCTCTCGCTGTTCTTCCGTCATACCGGCGTCGATGAGCAGCTCGCCGTTCGCGATACCATGGACCTCGAGGACTACAGCAGCCTGGAAAACCGTATCGGACTCGATGGCACGGCCACACTGCGCGTTCCCGGCTATCGTCTCGAGACGAGCGGAGGCATTCACGTCAATGATCTTTCCGAGGCAGCGGAAGGCAGCACGCGGCCATTTTTCATGCACGCAGGCGCCGCGACCATTCACCGTTTCGATGTAAAAAACAGCCTTGACGTCCGTGCACGCCTCTACCTGTTTCGCGGCAGCATGCAGGCAACACAGCTCCGGCTGTATCCTACCATACTTTTCCGCCACAGGCTGACGGACGACTGGCAGCTGCATGCCGGGTATGCACCCGAAGTGCAGGAGCGCAGCTTCGCGGATTTCATGCATCTCAATCCCTACATGATGCTTGCCAGCGAAATCCGGCACACTGATATCCCCCTGCGCTTCGAAGCCGCGGCGGAATGGGACAACAGGCACCGGAGTTCCGCACGTATCATCGCATCTTACAGTTCCTCATCGTCCATCGCGCGCTTTTCCCTTCTGCCTGATCCCGTGCGGCAGCAATGGGCACTGCACTATGATGGAAACAGCAGCATGCTGGATCTGCGTGGTGATCTTGCTCACGCCTTCAGTACGGCAACGCGCATCCAGGGAAGCGCGCTGTTCCGTTCTACGCATAACGATGTCGTCGACGGCAGCATCCCGTACATGCCCTCGTATGAGCTTCGCCTCATGCTGCAGCACAGCTTTCCCTTTGACCTGACCCTGCAGGCCAGCACGCAGCTCGCCGGAGGACAGGTGAATTCTGACGGCGCGGACATTCCCGCCTGGCTGATCCTCGGCTTCGAATGTGAATACCGTCTGACGGATTATGCCTCCCTGTTCCTGCGCGTCGACAATCTGCTTGATCAGTCTTACGAACAATGGGATGACTATCGTGAGCGCCCCTTCTTCATGATGGGAGGAGCGGTGCTGCGCTTCTGATATGGCTGGATTGCAGGACATAACGATTCGCACTGCTGCACGACTCGGAATGGACTCCACCGTCGTGCAGTCTTATGTCGATGCCCTTCTCGAAATCATCAGTGAAGCCCGTCAGCACGATGAGGATGTGGAGCTGATGACCTTTGGGACACTGCTGCGGTCGGCCGGGGAAGAGCGCTTCCGTGCCCATACCTCCCTCCTTCCACCTGATGAGGAGGAATTGTGAAGCGTGATGAACTGACAGCGCGACTCGCGACCAGGCTCGGCATCCCGGAGCACAGCGCACAGGTATTTCTGCATGCCTTCTTCGATGCGGCAAAATCTGCCCTTCGTACCGGCGATCCGCTTCGCCTCGACGGAATCGGGGAATGGACACCGGTGCTGCAGGACAATGGCACGCTGCAGAATGTGAAATACGAAGCGGTACATCCCGTACTCATTCACGCACACGCATCCGTCAATGAACAGGAACTCGAATTCATTCCAGCCGCATCGCTTGAAAACGTGCAGCACGGTGGTGCGCATGAAATGATCGATGTTGCAGCCGTCGTTGATGAAGTGCAGAGCTTATTTAGCCCCCGAATGGAATACGAGGGCGAGAGCGAGTTCGAGGGCGAGAGCGAATTCGAGGGCGAAATCGAAATCGAGAGCGAAGGCGAATTCGAGAGCGAAGGCGAAATCGAGAGCGAAGGCGAATTCGAGAGCGAAATCGAAATCGAGGGCGAAGGCGAAATCGAGAGCGAAGGCGAATTCGAGAGCGAAATCGAAATCGAGAGCGCTTGTCCCGGCGTAGTTCCGGAGGGACGAAGCCGGAAGGGCGAGGCTGAAGAGGAGGATAACGAGGTTTTTTACAGGAACCGGGATCAGCTCTATCATCCTCCGAAGGAGCGAAGCAGGCGGCCACTTGTGGTGGTTGCGCTGGTGCTGACGGTGATCATGCTGGTGATTGTATTCAGCATGTTTTTCGGTGAGGAGGAGCGCCCGGTGGTTCCGGGCAGCGGCAGCGGACAGGCGTGGAGTGAAGAGCGCCTCCCCTGCGCATAGATGAAACGCAGAACACAGAAACAGTATTCATTATAGCGGAGACTTCGATGACTGTATTCGATCTCTTTCTCAAAGGCGGCATTATCATGTGGATCATCCTGGCCGCATCGCTGCTCGGCGTGACGCTGATCGTGCAGAAGCTGATTACGCTCTCACGTGTCAAAGTCGACGGCGGAAAATTCATCCTTCAGATTCGCTCCGTAATGAGCAAGGGTGACATGGCCGCGGCACTGACGATGTGCAGTGAAGCCACTTCACCACTGTCGAACATCCTGCGGGCGGGACTGCTGAAAATGAAAGGCACGCATCAGGATGTGAAGGATGCCGTGGAAGCCGCTGCGCGCATGGAGGTGTTCAAACTGGAGCGGGGACTCGGCCTGCTGGCTTCCATTGCCGGCATCACGCCGCTGCTGGGTTTCCTCGGCACGGTGACGGGTATGATTTCCGCCTTCCGGGTCATCGAGGTCAACGAAGGTGTGGTCAATCCCCAGCTGCTGGCAAGCGGCATCTGGGAAGCGCTGTTGACCACCGCGTTCGGACTCATCGTCGGCATCCCTGCCTACTTCATGTACAACTACCTTGTCAATCGCGTGAGCCACTTCGTTGCGGAAACCGAGAGCAGCTGCAACGACTTCCTTGACATCGCGCAGAGTGAGCAGCGCAAGGCGCTCGCAGCCGCGAAGAAGGCACAGGCGGCCCGTCAGCAGGCACGGAGCAGCCAGTCATGAAAATCCATCTCAATCAGGACAACAAGCCGCTGAGTATTTTCAGCTACTCATCGCTGACGGATATCGTCCTGCTGCTTCTCATTTTCTTCCTTCTCACCTCTTCCTTCATCATCACGGAAGGGATCAAGGTGACCCTCCCGGAAGCAAAGAATTCCACCGCATCTGAGCAGGAACAGATCGTGGTCGCATTGCTCAATGATGGACGCCTCTTTTTGAACAACGAGGAAATTGCTCCCGAACAGTTTCGGGGTGCACTGGAAGAGAAGCTGAAGGATCCCGAAAAACAGGTCATCGTGCTCTCGAGTGACCGCGACGTTCCCCTTGACCGCGCCGTGTTCGTGATGGACGAAGCGAAAGGCATCGGCGCAACACGATTTTTTATTTCCACCAGGATGAAAGAAGATCATGACACTCAACAGTGATGATGTCAAAGGATTCGGCGTTTCTCTCGTCCTTCACATCCTGCTCATGCTGATCATGGTGTTCTGGGCAGCTTTCCCGAATATCAGCAGGCTCCCGGAAGAAATCGAGCTGACCTTCGTCACCCCGGTTCGTCTGCCGACACCACCGCCACGGCTGGAATCGCGTCCCAGAGTCCAGACCACAACCACGGCGCAGCGTTCGTCTTCACCCCGCCGGAGCGGAACGACAAGCATCGAGCAGTCTGCCGCCCGGCAGGCACCGAGTACGGAATCCACGGCAAGGGATCGCGGCGCGCAGCGTGCCGCCCCGTCAACGCCGGCTGCTCCGCGAGAACTGCGTGGGACCGAGGACGCGGTGGATTTCATGGATTACGGCGGAGGAAAACAGGACCGCAGTACGTCGATGCACACCGGTGATTTCACCCGCCAGGAATCACGTGAACAGGGGTTGAGCACATCGGTACAGTCTTCTGACAATGTCAGCGGCGCGGGCACCGGCGATCATTCCGCCATCACCTCCGACCCTGGCTCGCTCAGCGCAACCCCCCACAGCTCCGCAGATATCCGGTGGGACGGCGGTGTATCGCGGAACCGTATCAGCGGTGTGCTTCCCGATTTCCCTCCGGGAGCGACGCGCGAGGTGCAGGTTGCTGTGCGCTTCCGTGTGCGACCCGACGGCAGCATGTACGGCATGACCGTCATACAGAAGGGCGACCCCCGCTACGAACGCGCCGCGCTCGCCGCGATGCGCACATGGAAATTCAACGTCCTTCCCGAAAGCAGCAAACAGGCCGACCAGGTCGGCACGGCGGTATTCAGTTTCAAACTCAAATAGGTGAAACGAAACGTTTCCTTCCCCATGAGCCCCTGTCCCTCCCGGTGACAGGGGTTGTTTTTTCCACCCTACAGCTCTCTCCACGTTCGATACATCGGGAAATACACGAGCAGCCGCTGCGGCCTCGCATCGAATGCGCGCAATATTTCTCCGTACCGCTGCAACTGCGCGCGATGCATGCGCAATTGTGCGTCAAGGAAACCCTCGAGGTCTGCCCCCTCGTGCACCGCGGATTTGAAATCCACAATCCAGCGCGTCCCCTCTTCATCCACAAAAGTCCTGTCGATGATCACACGCTCGTTTCTCCCCGCATGATGCACCGTAAGCGCCCACTCACTCCGCGCCTCCGGATGCGCTGCGAGCAGCCATCGACCCATCTCTTCCCCGGTTACCGCCTGCACCGCGTCGATGACAGCACGTGTCAAACCTGTGCCCGCACTGCCGCCATGCTCAAGGACGCGCGTCACCGTTGATACTTGTTCGTCGGTACTTTTCTCTTCCCACGCGGCGAGACCGTGCGCACCGATCCACGCAAGAACACGATGCACCGCAGTTCCCCGCAGTCTCGCCTCTTCGCCCGCATGCCAGGGCAGTTCACTTGTTTCAGGGTGGGACACGTCTTCCACATCGATGGATGCGCGTACAGGCAGCGGAGGCGGCAGTGCCGGAGGTTCCCATCCATCACGCAGGCGACGCAGTCGAATCTCAGGACGGGATATCACATCCTCCTCCTGTGCGGAGGTAAGCCAGGCTGCACTCTGCCGCTGCGCCTCATCCTCGACCGCTGGCCATATCGCGGAAAGGAAGGAATTGCGAGCAGGTTTCTGCAACACAAACCCCTGCTGGTCATCCTCCTTCATGCGCAGTGTGGCGGACAGGTACAGACGCCTGCGGGCACGGGTGACGGCAACGTACAACAGCCGCTGGTACTCATGCTCTTCCTTTTCCGCCAGACGACGCTGCACATACGCATAGGTTGCTTCCTTTTCGGTACCGCGTTCCCGCAACGGAGCGATGATGAAGCCACTTCCCTTCGCACCCGGATCGTCCATCCAGATCATCAGGCGCTCCTCACGAACAGGCGGCGTCCCGTCGAGACGGGGAATGATCACATGATCGAACTGCAATCCCTTTGCCCGATGAATGGTCATCACCTGCAGCCTCAGGGCATCCCCCTGATCCGGCGGTGCAAAAAGCTTTTCGATTCCTTCATGGAGTTCTCGAAGATTGTCGAGATTCGCTCCGGGCACCAGCATCTCGAGCATATCGAAATATGACGCCACAGCATCGAAGCCCTGCGCATCTACGCATGCTGGTCCGCCGAGTCCGATCCAGCAGCGTTCCACAAGGAGCCGCAGGGGACGGCGACCCGCTTCACCCATGGCCTCATCCAACACCGGCATGATGCGACGCAGCCGAATCCCCGCATCCTCCGAGTACTCCTCTTTCACTATCGCATCGTGTATGGCATCGAGTACCGTTCGCTCTCCACGCAACGCAGTGAGCGCGTGAAGGTCGGAAAGCTGCAATCCGCAAAACGGCGCACGCAGCACGGCCAGCCAGGCAGTGCTGTCTGCCATATGCAGCAAGGCACGTGTCAGTGCGAGAATGTCCTGCACCGCAGGATGCGCGCCCAGAGCCTCGATATCCACGGCCTGGAAGGCAATGCCCGCCTCGCGAAGCGCGGGAATGACATACGCGAGATGTGATCGACTGCGGACAAGTATTGCTGTTTCTTCGGCAGTAACTTCGCTGCGCCCATGTCCGAGTTCACGCAGCAGGGAAACAATACCTGCAGCTTCATCCGCACGATCACCACTGTAGACTGGCATGAAGCGCACTGCCTCGCCGTTCTCGGGCTTTGCGGGGGCGGAGGGCACATACGTCACAGCGCCTGAGGCCGGATCACTGCGCGCAGGCATGACCTGTGCGAACACCTCGTTCACCCACTGCACGATACCCGCCTGCGAGCGGAAATTCCTGTACAGCCGCAGCGTTCGCAGTGGAACCGACCCGATACGTGCATCTTCCCAGATACTGAGAAACAGGCCGACTTCAGCTTCCCGGAAGCGATAAATCGATTGCATCGGATCACCGACAAGGAACAGCGAATGCCCATCGTCCGGCATCCAGCCGGTGGTAAGCAGGCTGAGCAGCCGGTACTGTCCGGCAGACGTATCCTGGAATTCGTCTACAAGAATATGCTGAATGCGATATTCGAGCATCATGGCGAGATCCGTCGGATCGAGCTCGCTGCCCAGGGCGCGCAACGCGGATGCCGCGACTTCCGCATGATCAACCATGCCACGCTGCGTGAACAGAGACTGCAGTTCGCCGACGCAATAGCGCAGCACTTCGAGTATCGATGAGAGAATGTCCCACTGCGCATCGGTAAAACGCGGTGAGGGCAGACGCCTGATATCCTGCAGCAGAGCGATGCATTCATCCTGTCCTTCCAACCGTCCGACAAGCGCCAGCATGCGCGGCTTTTCTGTATCGTCCCGTTCAAAGCCCAGGGTGCGATTGATGCCCCGCGGACTCCGCAATGTGTCGCTTCCAGTCAACAGCAGTTGCGCCGCTGCCTGCCAGGAGGCAAGCGATTCCGGTGTTTCATTGAGTTCAGTGGGTCCGCTCAGAAATCCCGCCATCGCGCCGGCGTTCCTGTCCTCTCTCGCCTCAAGCTGCCGCGCGGCATGCTGTCCGAGTGCGGCAATTTCCCGGCGCTCCTCCTCCGGAAGCAGGGCGCATAGCTTTTGCAGCTGTGCCGTCACAATGCTGGTCAGCGACCGTTCAATGATGCTCCGTGCTTCCCGGGGAATTTCCACCTCCTCACTGACGAGATCCATCCACTGCTCCCGGATCGCAAGCATCTGTGCGAGCAGCGACTCTATCGTCCCATACCTGTTATCGAGATGTTCGAGCAGACGCGTGATGTGCGCACGTCGTTCGACATCGTGCACATCGTCGAGCATGCTGCGCCGCACGGCCTCGCGGTACAGTTCCATCGCGTCGTCTGCGATCGCCGGTACTCCTCCCATGCCGGAGAGCCAGGGCATCTGCCGCACGATCCAGCCATTGAGTGCGTCGATTGTCATGATACGCAGACGCGAGGGTTGATCCCGCAGGTGCCATTTTCGTTCCGCATCCCTCGCGAGCACACGTTCGGCCAGCGTACGTGTGACTGCGGCATGTCCCTCCACTTCCGCGCCCGACTCGGCCTCTGCCAGCGCCAGCATGATGCGCACGCGCATTTCTGCCGATGCCTTGCGCGTGAATGTGATGGCAATGATTTCTTCCGGCGCGTCGACGGCGGCAAGAAGGACGAGGAAGCGCTGTATCAGAAGCTCGGTTTTTCCCGATCCCGCCGGCGCCTGTACGATGCAGGAATACCCCGGCTCCAGCGCTTCACTCCTGGCTTCGATGTCACGCTGCTCGAGATTGTGCTGCAGTTCTTCCGCTGCATGCTGCGATGAAAGGGAGTTCGAATCAGACATCGGCACCCTCCTTGCGCAGTTCCTGTACGCGGCAAAAAGCGTGCAGCGGACAGTAGGTACAGGTCGTTGCACCATTGGCGGGATTCACTGCGGCGCTCCCTTCGTAAAACCCCGTGGCCAGGTCCGTCAGCACCTCGCGCCACGCATCACGCAGCTGCTGCCAGTCGGCAGCGTCCTCCCCGCGCTTTTCGAGAAAGTTCTCCACATCCTGCAGCTGCGGCATTATGGAGGTATCGCGGGTGAGTCCGGTAAACCTGCAGCTGCCTCTCCGCAGTTCCGCAAATGTGACGCCGGAGTAATCACCATCGTCGGTAAGGGTGTACAGGGGCAGCTGTGGTTGACGGGGACGGGAGGAAAGCCAGTCGCCCGCATCCTGCCTTCCCGTTTTGTAATCGATGAGCAGCAGACTGCCATCCTGCAGTCTGTCAATCCGATCGATGCGCAGGCGCAGGGCAAGAGGTCCGACCGCGGCCGTTCGTTCTTCCTCTACCGCGGCGACGGTAAACTGGGAACGCTCGCGTTCAACGCGCAGCCATTCCAACGCAATCTGACGCAGACAGCTGCGCTCGGCTTGACGCACATGCGCTGCATATTGCGCACTGCGGAGGGACGACGCCGCGCGCTCACTCTCCTCAATGGCACGATCAACGCGTGTGAGCAAATCTTCGTCCGAAAGCAGCATCAGCGCAGCATGTCCCTCGAGCGATTGCCACACGCGCTCCATCACGCCGTGCAACAGCGTGCCGCGGTCGAGGGGACGCACACCGGCTTCCGCAATTTCCGCTTCCTCTGTATGCAGGCGCAGTTCGGCGAAAGCACGGAAATGACAGGCAGACTGCAGTGTCAGCACGCGCACGCCGCCGTGCACATGCTCCTGTGCGCTTATGGCGGGAATGCTTTCTGCGGGACGCTCTTCCATTGCAGAATTATGCACTTTCTGCATATTTCTTGCGTAGCTCCAGGGCTGAACAGAAAGGTCGCGGATCGTGCGATGCCGCAGCAGCGGTGAGGGCAACAGTTCCCTGTCTCCCTCTCCTCGACTGCAGCTGACAACGAGATCGTCTGCAATATGCTCAACCCTGCGCGTGACGACACGCATCTGCTCGAGATAGCGTTCGGGTACCCCATCCGTGATACGCAGCTGACGCTGCAACCGTATGGGATGAAACGGGTGCGGCCGCGCAGGGGGCGGCCAGAGCTCTTCGTTCATCCCCACCACACGGGCGTGCGCAAAGTGCAATCCCGCCGTTTCCAGCATGCCCATGACCTGCACCGGTGCATGCCCGCTTTCCGGTTGAAATACCCGTTCCGTGAGCATGCGCCGGAAACGCGCCAGCATTTCGGTGACGGCCATCGGTGGGAGCACGGCATCAAAGGAAAGCAATTCTTCCACGAGTCGCTCCCAGCGACGCAGCGCCTGGAATTCCCTGCTTGAAAGCGTTCGATCTCCCGGCCAGCCCAGCGCGCGCAGCAATGCATCGATGCGTGCCGCCCAGTCGCGAGATGAGACGCTGCCAGAAGGTGTTTCCAGCAGCCACAGGGCTTCAGCGAGGTTGTCTTCTTCAGCATCGTCGCGCAGCACCTGCCTCAGATCGCTATGTGTCAACGTGTCCACACCCAGGCGCCGGAAATCCAGTTCACGGCGTGCGCGCAGGGAGCGATGCGTCGCAGCACCGTGGAAAAATGGACTGCGCAGAACGGCGCACACAGCATCGACAGAAATTCGTGGACGCAGCAGCTCCAGTCCCTGCATCGCCGCGGCCATGATGGGTTCATGCGCGCAACGCGTACCCAGCGAAAGTTCGAAGAAGCTGCGTTGCTCGTCCACATCCTCCTGGCTGCGTGATGGCAGCAGGACGTCCCGAAATACGCGTTCGACAAGGGGACGCACACGATCAAGGGATGGGAACACAACAGCAATATCATTTTCCCCGGCTTCAAGCAGTTGCCTGCACCACAACGCCGCGGCGTATACCTCCTGCTCGAGGTTCTCATATCGTTCGATGTCGCCGCTCCGCTGCTCCGGCACTGCGGCGGCAGCGGGCAGACTACTGCGGTGACGCCGATAGAGCGCGAAGAACGCGCGCTGCGAAGCATCGGGGAGTAAATCGAATCCGGCGAGCAGCAGGCGCTCCGGAAGCAGATCCGGAAACGCGCGGAAGAGATCGAGCGCAATGCGCGGCAATGCCGATTGCGGCAGCAGTCCCTCCTCCTTCCATATCTGTCGTACCGCCGCACGCACCTGCATATATGCTGCGCTCGCTTCGCTATGATACCGCTGGAGGTCTCCTTCGCGCATGAGCCAGCGATGCTCGACCGCATGCGCCTCCATCATCATGGAGGCAAGTGTCTCGGTCTGCAGCACCTGTTTTTCCACATCCGCTCGTGCGATCGCCATCTCCCAGGTCAGCGTTTCCTGCGCCGCGCTTAACAATCGTCTCCCGGAAAAAGCTGCTTCCTGTCCGACCGGTGACCCCTCTGCGACCGGTGACCCCTCTGCGAAGGGAAGGTGCTGCCCGAAAAGCGCCTGTTCTTCGACAGCCGAGGCGAGCCAGGATGGAAACGGAACGACATCGGGTGACGCCCATACCGTGCGTCCCTCACGCAGCATATGCGCGTCAAATCGTTGCCGAATCTCCCTTGCCAGGCGCTGGGTAGATGTGCACACCGTTCCCCCGGAAGAAAGCAGATCCATCATCAGTGCATCCGTTATTTCCACTCCGCTCCTGTTCATGCCCCCTCAACCCATGACCGGACCATCTGACACTGCTGCTCGGTTTGCGGGGATGGCATGTCGAGCATGGGATCGTACTCTCGCAGGCGGGAGATTTCTGTCAGGGCAGCCTCACCGGTGGCGATACCGTGGCGCGCGAGCCAGCAGCCCACGACAGTACCGGTGCGTCCCACTCCCCCGAGGCAGTGCAGATACAGAATATCATCGCATGCAAGTACTTCGTCGATATGATCGAGAATTGCCTTCATGTGCTGGACGGAGGGGATCTGCATGTCGATGACAGGGAAACGGTGCATGACCGGAGGGTTTCCAGGCAATTCTTCCAGTAGATCGCCATACGGGCGTATGCTTCCCCCGCGCCAGTGCATCTCATCCTCTTCCATGAGGTTGACGATGGATGTCACACCGAGATCGACAATCGTGCGAAGTTTTTGTCGTGCGACCTCAATATCCCCGTGTCCCGGATAGTTTCCGGCGAGAAAACCCTCAGCGACTTCATAAGCGCGCAGAAGGGGCAGAAGCAATCGTCCCATATCAGCCCATCCAACTTATTCTGAATTCAGCGCAACCGCAAACCCCAATCTTCACGATTCAGGGCGATCAGCGGCTGTTCAGCGACCAGTCCCACGGCATGTAGCGGATTTCCGCCTCATGCGCAGCAAACCATTGCGCATCGTCCTGCGGCAGATAGCGCAGTGCCAGCTGACGCAGCGACCCGTACACTGTCGTAAAATCCTTTCGAAACCAGCGAAAAATCATGGACAGATACAACACGCCTTCCTCTCTGTCGAGGCGCACCGATGCCGTATCGGCAAAATAACGTCGTGCCTGGCGGCGGAGCTGTTCCCGGACATCTCCGGCAGCGTATGCGTGGCGGGTGAGGCGGGGCGAACTCTTCGCCGCGGAACAGGTGGCGAAATGTGACAGCACCGGGGCGAGGGGACGCAGGATGGCATCCTCGATCTCGCGAAGCGAACGCATACGTCCGCCGAAAAGAAACCGCTGCTCATCAAAGAAATTCGGCACATCCATCACTGAAGCCAGCGGCCAGTGGCGAATGACGTTGAGAATAACAAAGGCGTTGTAGGCATTGAGTGCGGTGGCCAGCTGCGCATCTTCTCCAAGCTGCTCAAGCTGCACGCTGCCGAGTTCAGCCACATAGCGTTCGAACGCAGGAACGCGAAACCCCTCATAACGGACGTTTCCCTGCGCATCGACAAGCAATCCACAGAGCATGTCGAAGTCCGTGTGATCAGGCGCACCGCTTCGATCACTGACGCTGTCCCAGCCCCCACTCTCCTGCGCGAGCGATACCGCTGGCTGCAGCAGAGGAATGACGAAAGCAGACAAAAGAAAAATCAGGTGAACAGGGATGCGCCTGCGATGCACTACTTCCTCCTGGTCGGGGCGACGGACAGGAAGACCCCGGTGGAGAACTGCAGGGCGGATGGCATGTTCTGCGCACCCGAGAGTGACGAAACCGACGCAAGCACGCCAAAACTGTCGGTCACCCACAGGGAGAGTTCGGGGCCGAAGCGAAGGAAACGCCGGTTGTTGCTCCCGAATCCGTAGCGGCCGCCAGAAAATGCCGGGTCGCCATTTTCCTGCGATTCGAGGTAGCGCACGCGGAACAGCACTTCGAGAAACGACCATGGGTGATACTGCAGTTCACCCTCGTACATGATCTCGTCGCTGTAGCCGTCATTGCGGAAATGGTACCCGCCCTGCACGACCACGTGCGCGTGCAGCTCTGCGAACTCATGACCATATCCCAGCATCACTGCCTGATCATATTCGTCGTCTCCCGACCACAGTCCCGCCTCACTGGCGGTTTCCCCGATGGGAATGCCGAAGATACCGGAGAGCAAAATGACATCGTGATCTCCAGGCCAGATGCCGATACGAAGGCCCAGCTCGATATCACCGGGAGCCTCCACCCGCTGCACGGGGGAATCGACATTTTCCTGCACGAGCAGTGTGCGGTACGCGGGCAGACTCACAATACCGGTGACGAAGCGGGAATAGCCATACTCGCTGTAAAATTTCCATGTGCTTTCTTCAAGGCGCTGCAACGGGAGTTCTTCGCCCGTCAGATTGTGATAACCATTGCCCTGAAATCCCTGCAGTCCCAGCCGCATATAGGTGTACCCACCGTCCTGCGGCCACAGCTGAGCCATCGCGGCCGGTGCTGCAAAAAGCATAACGACCGCCAATACGAAAGGAAAAATGAAACGCTTCATACGTGTGAATTGAACTTCGGAGGGTGAAGAATGTGTCAATACATGCATAGGCAAAGATCCTTTGCTTGGGGAGGGCCTAAAAAAGATACTATTTTCTTCAAAAGAAACATAGACTTGTTTCTCTGCGATGATTTGCACTCCTCCGCCCTGACCGCTACATTCCCTCTGTCTACCCCGTCGTATTCGCATCGCAGCCAGATACCACCACAGAGCGATGCCGTTCGTCCCCATGTGGGACCCGCCCTTTTACACATTGTCGAGGTTCCGATGAAAGCACTGAAAATTCTTCTCATCGCCATTATTGGTATTCTGGGACTGCTGCTGGTTATCGCGGCGTTTCTGCCGTCGGAATACAGGGTCGAACGCAGCGTCGTCATAAATGCACAACCGGCAACCGTGTTCGAGTATGTTGCGAACTTTGAGCATTGGGATAAATGGAGTCCCTGGCAGGAGCAGGATCCCCAGGCGGATTTCAGCTACTCCGATCCGGGTCGCGGCGCTGGAGCGGTATTGAGCTGGGACGGCAAGGTGATCGGGGCAGGGACGCTGACATTTACCGACGTACAGGCTCCGAGGGAAATACAAAGTCGTGTGGATTTCACCGCCCCGTATGAAATGACATCATACGACACCTGGATGTTCGAGCCCGAAGAAGGCGGGACGAAGCTTACGTGGACGGACGAAGGCACTCTCGGTTGGCCTCTCGAACGGTGGTTCGGACTCTTCATAGATCAGCAGCTCGGTCCCCAGTTCGAACATGGACTCACGACGCTGAAAGGCATTGTCGAGTCCAAGCCCTCAGAAGATCTGCCACCTGCGCCTCCTTCCGATCACATGGAGATGGACAACGCTCCTCCGGCGCCGTCCACCGGCGAAGGGACCATGTGATCCCTGAGTGCTCGCACGCATAAACCGTTTTTTCGGTCAGTACACCAGCAGCAGGGTATTCCATGGCACAGATCATTTATACGGACAGTCATGCAGCAGGACTCCTCGCGCGTGTAATACTCGGATGCGCCATCCTTCCGCATGGGCTGCAGAAAACACTCGGCATGTTCGGGGGGAAAGGTCTGATCGCTTCACTCGATGCTCTCGAGAGTATTGGCATCCCGCCAGTTTTCGGCGTGCTGGTCATCGCCTCTGAATCCATCGGTGCCCTGCTGCTCATTTTCGGGGTGTTCAGCCGCTTCATGGCGGGCTCCATCATGATCACCATGCTGGGAGCCGTCCTGCTCAAGCATATCGATTTCGGTTTCTTCATGAACTGGTCGGGCATGCAGGAAGGCGAAGGCTGGGAATACCACCTGCTGGCGATGGGACTCGGACTCATCGTTCTCGTCATGGGCAGCGGTTCGCTGTCATTCGATCGCTGGCTGACACGCAGATACTGGGCCTGATCCCGAAATCGTACCGCACCTTTTTTACCCGGCTGTCGCGCGTTCACTGCCGTGGTATTGATGTACGATTTCCCTTCCACTTCCCCCACCTCATGAAACCCTTTCCCCTGTTTCCGTTGTTCTCTTTTTCTGTGCCGCAGCCCCGGCATAATCACAATCCTGTTATCGCATTGCGAGAGTTTCGCGCATGAACAAAAAGCTCTTTTACATCCTCCCCGTCGTCATCCTGGCCGCGGGCTTTCTCATCATGCAGCTGCTTGCCGGCATGAAGGAAGAACCCGCACGCCGGAACGCACAGAAGCCCCCGAAATCCGTGAGCGCGCGTGTCATTCACATGACGCAGACCCCGACCAGCATTGTCGCGCTCGGGAAGCTGACGTCTTCCGAGCCCGTGCAGCTTGTCAGTGAAGTCGGCGGCGTGCTGCAGAAAGGTGATGTTGCGTTCAAACCCGGTGCCCGTTTCAGCCGCGGAGACGTGCTTCTGCGCATCGACGACAGGCAGGTCGCGCTGACGCTCAACAGCACGAAAAGCGACTTTCTCAATGCTCTTGCCGGTGTGCTCCCGGAAATCAAGGTGGATTATCCGGAACACTACAATGTCTGGCAGTCGTACTTCGATTCCTGCGGTTTCGATGCGTCGCTCGGCGAACTCCCTGAGGCACAGAACAGGAAAATCAAGCTGCTGCTGACCCGATTCAACGTATACAAGCTTTACTATGCGGCGCGAAACCAGGAAATCACTCTCGAAAAGCACACGATCATCGCCCCCTTCGATGGCGCGATCGTAAGCACTGCCCTGCGCGTGGGATCTACTGCCCGAGCGGGTTCCGTGCTCGGAGAGGTCATCAGTCTCAGCGACCTCGAACTCGAAGTGCCCGTACCGGCTTCCGATATTCCCTGGATTGATCGCACGCGCCCGGTTTCACTCACGGCGAAAGAGAGCACAGGGACCTGGAAGGGACGCATCACGCGCATCGGAAGCGCGGTGGATCAGCGCACACAGACCATCCCGGTGTACGTTTCCGTTGAGGCCGCTGGTGCGGCGTTGTTTGAAGGGATGTTCATGGAAGCGAATATTCCGGGACGCGATGTCGAAGTGGGAACGGAGATTCCCCGACGCGCACTGTATGAAGAGCGCTACGTCTATATCGTCGACAACGGGGCACTGCATATGCGAGACGTGCATATCGTACGCCGGAATCCGGAGCATGTCGTCATCGATGAAGGCCTGTCCGACGGTGACACCCTCGTAACAGAATTGCTGCAGGGAGTTTCCCCGGGTATGCCCGCCAGCGCCCGCCTCACCGCCTCCGAAGAGGAGAGCGAATGAAGAACATCATAGCGTTTTTCGTCCGCTACAAAGTGTGGACGAATGTCCTTCTCTTCAGTACGCTGCTGTTCGGACTGCTGTTTTTCCTCAACATGAAATACAGCTTCTTCCCTGAAACGCGGCCCGATTTCATCAACGTGCAGGTTGCCTATCCCGGCGCATCTCCTGAGGAAGTCGAGGAAGGTGTCGTCCTCAAAATCGAAGAGTCGATTGACGGACTCGAGGGCATCGAGCGGGTCACCTCAGTATCCCGTGAAAATTTTGGTACAGTGACGGTGGAAATCACTGCGGAAGCGGACATGGATAACGTGCTCCGCGATGTAAAGAACTCCGTCGACCGCATCAACTCCTTCCCCATCGGCAGTGAAAAGCCGGTGATCTTCGAGCAGAAATTCCGCAGCCGCGCACTGAGTATCGTACTCTACGGCAAAACCGACCTCTACAATCTCAAGTATTACGGCGAGCGCATGCGCGACGAGCTGCTCGCCACACCGGAAATCTCGCAGGTCGCCATTGAAGGCGTCCCGCGCCTGGAATTTTCTCTGGAAGTTTCGGAAGCGGATCTGCGCCGCTACAATCTCAGCTTCAGTGAAGTCGCCGCGGCCGTCGGAGCGGAAAACATCAATCTTTCAGGCGGAAAGATCGATACGAAAGACGAGGAAATTCTCATTCGTGCCAATGCGCGTGAATATTTCGCCCGCGAACTGGCGAATCTCGTTGTACGCGGCAACGACGACGGCACCATTATCTACCTGAAGGATGTCGCCCAACTGAAAGAACGCTGGGAGGATGTGCCCGACAAATCGTATTTCAACGATCGTACCGCAGTGGTCATCAACATCGACAAGACACGGGAAGAAGACATTCTCGCCGTCGCCGAGGCCGCGAAAAACATTGTCAGCGAATTCAATGCCGAGCACCGTGAAGTGCAGGCGGAAGTGCTCGACGACAATACGGTTTCTCTCCGCCAGCGACTGTCCCTGCTGATCAACAATGGTCTTATCGGACTCCTGCTGGTAATCATTTCTCTCGGTTTCTTCCTCAACCTGCGTCTCTCCTTCTGGGTCTCCGTCGGTATTCCCTTCTCCTTCGGCGGCATGTTCATCATTGCCGGACTCGCGGGCATCACCATCAATGTCATTTCCCTGTTCGGTATGATTGTCGTCGTCGGTATCCTTGTCGATGACGCTATCGTGGTCGGAGAAAACATTTACGCGCACTATGAGCGGGGCAAACCCGCGCTCAAAGCCGCAATTGATGGCACCATCGAAATGGTCGGTCCCGTCACGACATCCATCGCCACAACCATTGTCGCCTTTCTGCCTTTCTTTTTCCTCGATGGTTTCCTCGGAAAATTTATCTGGCATATGGCGCTTGTGGTCATTGCCACACTCGGGTTCTCCCTGCTCGAAGCCTTCACCATTCTGCCGGCACATCTTGCGCATTCGAAGGGACTGCATCCACATACGCAGGACAATCCCATACGGCAGCGTATCGACGGCTTCATCACCTGGCTGACCAACGATGTGTATGGACGCAGTCTGCATTTCGCATTGCGGCACAAATGGCTGACTGTTGTCACCCCTGTGGCTGCTGTCATGATCACACTGGGATTGCTGCGGGGCGGACTCATCGGCGTCACCTTTTTCCCCTTTATCGACGGTGACACGCTGCCGGTGAATCTCACGCTCGTGGCGGGACGGCAGGAAGCCGATACAGACTCACTGCTCCGTCACATCGAGCAGAAAGCCCTGATTCTCAACGATTCCCTCAAAGCGGAGCGTCCCGACGGCAAAGACGTCGTCATCGGAGTCAAGCGCGACATCGGCAGCAATGATTTCGGAGAGCAGGGCAGCCACACCGGGCGCCTCACCCTGCTGCTGCTTCCCGGCGAAGAGCGCAATATGGACACACCGTTGATCGCGAACAGGCTGCGTGACATGGTGGGTGCCATTCCGGAAGCGCAGAAGCTCACCTATGGCCGTATTGGCTTTTTCGGGAAACCGGTTTCCGTCAGTCTGCTCGGCAATAATCTCGACCAGCTCACCAAAGCGCGCGATCTGCTTGTGGCGCAGCTCGAGGACTTTCCTTCGCTCAAGGATGTTACCGACAGCGAACAGGAGGGCCGGCGGGAAATCGACATTCGTCTCAAACCACGCGCCTACGCACTCGGACTCACACTCCGCGACATCGCCTCCCAGGTACGCCAGGGCTTTTTCGGTCAGGAGGTTCAGCGCATTCAACGTGGACGTGATGAAATCCGCGTATGGGTTCGCTATACAGAAGAAGACCGCTCAGCGCTCGGTTTCATAGACAGAATGCGTATACGCACGCCGGATGGTGCCGAGTATCCGTTCAGCGAACTGGCGGAATATGATATCGCACGCGGTATCATTTCCATCAATCGCCTCGAAAATCAGCGGGAAATCAAGGTTGAAGCCAATTTGACGGATTTTGAAGCCGACCTCCCCCCGATTCTTGACGATATACGCGACAACGTGCTTCCCGGCGTCCTCGCACAGGTCAGCGGCGTTCGCGCTTCCTTCGAAGGACAGTCACGCAATCAGGAAAAGACCATGCGCTCGATGCGCACGGCATTTTCCGTCGCCATGATCGTAATGTTCATCCTCGTCATCCTGGTCTTCCGTTCCTATGCCCAGGCAGCAATCGTCTTCGGTATCATTCCCCTCGGCATACTCGGTTCGGTCTGGGGACACGGGATACACGGCATACAGCTGAATACGCTTTCCATTTATGGAATCATAGCCCTTGCCGGTATCATCATCAACGACAGCATCGTCTTCGTCGATCAGATCAACCGCAATCTTCGTGACGGGATGAAAATACTGGATGCCGTTCATACTGCGGGCGTATCGCGTCTGCGTCCCATTCTGCTGACGACGCTTACCACCTCTCTCGGACTCGCACCGCTCATCCTGGAAACCAGCCGACAGGCACAGTTCCTTATTCCCATGGCTGTTTCCGTCGCGTACGGACTCGCCTTCGGCACTTTTATCCTGCTGATGGTGCTGCCATCGAGTTTCCTCATCCTCAACAAATTCCGCGTCCTCTTCGCTCGGCATATTCTGCGCAAGAGCGATGTCACTCCTGAAGCCGTGGAGCCCGCATTGCAAGAAATCGTCTACGCATCGAAACAGGAGGACGTACGATGACCCTCCGCATTCTCCTCACTCTTCTGCTCGCTGTGCCGACCCTGCGCGCACAGAATCTGCTGACGCTCGAAGACGCCGTGGCAGTGGGACTCGAGAACAACTACAGTATCCGCATCGCCCGTAACGATGCGGAAATTGCGGAAAACAACACGATGCGTGGCAGTGCGGGTTTTTTACCCACACTCGACGCTGTTGGAAACTGGTCGCTCGCCCGCAGTGAACAGGAAACCAATTCTCCCTTCAGTTTCGGGAATTCCAATACGCGCAACGCCGCGGCACAGCTCGAACTGAACTGGACACTGTTTGACGGTTTCCGAATGTTCGCCGAGAACAACCGCTACAATGAACTCGCGCGACTTGGCGAGGCGCGCAGCCGCGGCAACATCGAGAATACCGTTGTCTCCATCGTCGCCTCCTACATGTCCGTCGTGCAGCAGGCACGCATCCTCGATGCCCTGCGCCATGTACTCGGCATTTCCCGGACGCGCTTTGAAAAGGAGAAGGTTCGCAATGAACTGGGCGGCTCAGCCATGGACTTTCTCAACGCCCGCATCGCATACAACAGCGACTCAAGTGCCGTACTGGAGCAGGAACTTCAGCTGCTGATCGCACAGCAGGACCTCAACATCCTTCTCGGACGCGACCCGGACACCCCCTTCGACGTTCAGCGTGAAATCACTTTACCTGATCTTCCCTCCAACCGTGAAGAACTGCTCGCGCGCGCACGGCGACGCAACGCAGAACTGCGCATCAGTCAGCAGAACCTCCGCGTTGCTGAATCTTCCGTCACCAGCGCACGGTCTACCTTCTTCCCGCGGCTGAACCTCTTCGCCAATTACGGGTATTCGGACAGGCTGACGGGAACCGATGACAGCGAACGCTTCAGCGGGGATATCAGCACGCAGAGTACCGATGCCACGGTGGGACTCTCGCTTTCGTTTAATCTGTTCAATGGTTTCCGCAACAGCACCGACATGGAAAATGCCGTTCTCGCACGCCGCAGTGCGGAAGCAGCACTCGATGAGGCGCGTCTGCGTCTCGACGCTCGAATATCACGGCAATTGCGCAGCCTCGACATCCGCATGCAGGCGCTGGAGCTGGAAACCAGCAGTCTCGAATCCGCCGAAGACGGACTTGCGCTGCAAATCGAACGCTACGACAGTGGCTCGGCGACCTCGCTAGAATTTCGCGATGCACAGCTGCAATATGTCAGAGCTGAAACAGCATATATCGTCGCCCTCTTCCAGGCACGCATTGCCGCACTCGAACTGCAGCGATTGACGGGAGATCTACAGCTTTGAAAGGGACAAATCACAGGCTTCAGACGGGGCACACATCCTTCCCGGTCTCCCATTTCCCCTGCGGGTAAAACGGGAGAAATCCCTATATTATTACCACAATCCCCGGTACATGATGTATTTGCTGCATGATGCTTCCGGGTGAACTATCCGTGACGCATCTCGAGGCCCGTATGAAGAAAGCCATCCTTTGCGTGGACGACGAACCCATCGTACTCAACAGTCTCCGCACGCAGCTCAAGCACCACTTCGGTGACCGTTACGCGTATGAAATCGCGGAAAATGCGGAAGACGCCTGGGAGGTTATCGAGGAACTCGTCGACGACGGTGTCGAGATACTTCTTATCGTCTCTGACTGGTTGATGCCCGGTGTCAAAGGCGACGAATTTCTCATCGATGTGCACCGCAGGCATCCCGCCATCATTACGTTCATGCTCACGGGACAGGCGGACGATTCCGCCGTCGAAAACGCGCGAAAATACGCAGCACTCAAGGCATGCTTTCACAAGCCCTGGAAAGAAGATGACCTGATCACCAGTATCCGGACAAGCCTGGAGTCCGGCGCATGAGCAAACCCGTTCTCATGTGTGTCGATGATGAAGAGATGATCCTCCGCAGTCTGAAGGATCAGTTGCGCGAGCATTTCAGCGGGGATTTCAGTATTGAAATCATGGAAAGCGGCGAGGAGGCTATGGAACTGGCGCAGGACCTGCTTGGCCAGTCCGTTGAGATCCCCGTCATCATCTGCGATCAGATCATGCCGGGTATCAAGGGAAACGAACTCCTTCGTCAGCTGCACGGACTCTCCCCGAAAACCTTCAACATCCTCCTGACCGGACAGGCTGACGCCGGCGCGGTCGGTGACGCCGTCAATCATGCGAATCTCTATCGCTACATTCCCAAACCCTGGGAAGAAACAGACCTCGTCCTGACCATAAAGGAGGCCTTGCGCAGCTATTACCAGGACAAGAAACTCGAGGAACAGAACCGCGTTCTCAAGGAAATGAATGAGAACCTCGAGCAGCTGGTGACTGAGCGCACGACAGAGGTCGTCAGGCAGAAGGAAGAAATTCAGACACAGATGCTCAGCATCGAAAAGCAGCGCAAGGATTTGCAGGTTCGCAACGAATTCATCCGCAACGTATTCGGCCGGTATGTATCGGATGAAGTGATGGACACCGTGCTGCGGGATCCCGAGGGACTGCAGATCGGCGGTGCCAAGCGGGATATTTCCGTGCTAATGTCGGATCTGCGCGGGTTTACGGTGCTAACTGAGCATCTGCCTCCTGAAGACGTCGTGCGCATCCTCAATCGCTATCTCGAGCGGATGGTGGAAGTCATCGCCGAATTCAGCGGCATTGTGATCGAATTTCTCGGCGACGGTATCATGGTGATTTTCGGTGCGCCGAAACCGCTGGCGAATCATGCCGAACATGCCATCGCCTGTGCACTCTCCATGCAGACGGCGATGCACGACATCAACGCTGCGCATCACAGCGAAGGCATGCCCCCGCTGGAGATGGGTATCGGCATCAGTTCAGGCGAAGTCGTCGTCGGCAATATCGGTTCCGAGAAGCGCACGAAATACGGCGTCATCGGAAATGCCGCGAACCTCGCCGCGCGTATTGAAGCACTGTCAACCGGACAGCAGGTGCTGATTTCTTCAGATACACTGGATCGCTGCCATGCCTCCGTCGATATCGTCAAGGAGTTTGAAGTCTCGGTCAAGGGTGTCGATCACCCGTTACGCATTTGTGAAGTACAGAGCATACGCGACGGCTTCGACGTCGAGTTCATTCCGAGCTGGGAGGAGATGCGCGAGGTGTCAAAAGAGGTGATTGTCGAGCTATCAATACTCGACGGCAAATCAGTGTCCGACACCGTATTGCATATGCCTCTGCTTGCCGTCTCGGTGCAGCAGGCCCGCCTGCGAGACAATGGTGCGTTGCAAATCCGCGCCGACGTGCGTCTGCATGCCATGATCATTGACGGCGAGCGCATCGCACTTGAATCCTACGGAAAAGTCACGGCGCGCAGCGGTGACACACTCGTGCTGCGCTTTACATCCATGTTCATGGCCGACAAGGAGGAATATTACTCCACCCTGCTTGGCCTCCCGTACAATCCCCGGTAATACATGCTCCGCCTCACCCGGAAATATATGTTCATTGCAGCATGCTGCGTTCCTCTGTTCGCTGAGGCGCTGTCTGCACAGGTGCAGCCCGGGGAAACCACGATTTTCGGCTCGCTGCAGACTGTGTTCTTCAACCAGAAGGCCAATATGAGTTTTGGCCGCGTGCAGCCCTGGGGCAGCACCGAGTATCACGAAGAGCGCAGCAGTTTCGCCGTGCAGCAGCTCGACGTCTTCCTGCGCAAGCCCATCGGAGAGGAATTCAGCATTTTCGTGGATCTTGAATACCAGCTCAATTACTCTTCCGACAAGCGCTGGGGTGCACTGAGTCTGCAGGAAGCCTGGCTCAACTATACACCCTCCGAGATGATCGGACTCAAAGCGGGCATGCTCTATCCGGCATTCAACAACCTGAATGAAATAAAGAACCGCCTGGCCCTGCTTCCCTACGTCTTTCGTCCCGGCGCTTACGAACGCCTGCTCAGCGACCTTTTCATGGCGGAGGACTATCTCCCTGAGCACGCCTTCGTTCAGCTCTCCGGCGCCATACCGCATGGGGACGTATTCTGGGATTACGCAGCCTATGTTGGGAATGCGGAAGCCTCATACATTTCTCGAAGAGACGAAAACGGAGACATCGTCAACGATCTCGATCAGAATTTCGAGTTTCTCAGTGGTGTGGATCCCACGCAGACAGACAAGAAAATGTTTGGCGGACGCCTTGGCATACGTGCCCGGAACGAGAATTTCAAGGCCGGGGTCTCGCTGACGCATGACTATGACAATCTCCGCGACACCACACAGTACCCGAAGATTTACGAGGGACTGCGCACGCCACTCAAAGGGGATGCAGAACGTTTTCGACTTGGCGCAGATCTGTCGGGAAGCATCGGCCCCGTCCGTTTTGAGTCCGAGTTCATTCGAGTGCTCTACAGCTATGACCCCGCTGAGCGCATGGACGTTGAGTTCGACCTGCTGTTCTATTACAGCATGCTCGGGTATCAGTTCACCGACCGGCTCTTCCTCTACGGCACCTATCAAGGCGGCCGAGAGGTATTCGGAGCCGAAGCAGAAAACCGGACCATTACTGCAGGAGCAGCCTTCCAGATCAATCCTGCGGTGACTGCGAAGGCACAGTACATCCATTACAGACAGGAAGTTGAACATCAGTCTCATATCGACAGGATCGCATTGCGATTTGTGTTTCTCGGATTGACAATCGTATTATGACACGTTCATGAAATCATTGCGCATCATATTTCCACTCATCATCCTGGTGATGCTGAGCACCGGCGAACTGCGATCACAAACCGTGGTCATCGCCAACAGCTCGGTGCAATCGACGAAGCTCAGCATTGAGGATCTGATGGATATTTACACGCTGAACAAAACCCACTGGGATGACGGGTCGCGTGTTTCCGTGTACTATGTCAAGGATGGCAAGGCGAAAGAAGATTTCCTGTCCTATCTCGACATGTCTGAAGACAATCTCAAGCGCATCTGGCTGCGGAAACAGTTCACCGGCAAGGCTCCGCCTCCGAATGCCATGGAAAGCGAGGAAGAGCTGATCGAAGAAGTGGCGAAAACGAAAGGGGCCATCGGTTTCGCATCTGAACGTGCCGTGCGCGGGAAAAAGAAAATCCGCATTGTCGCAAGGGTGAAGAAGTAAATGCGCCGCAGTGGTCTCCATATCGACACTCCAGAGGATATGCAGCTGTGCCGCTCCATCAATCCGATGCCGCTTCCGCTGAAACTGATGCCGCTCTCGCTGATACTGTGGTCCCTCCTTTTCCTTTCGCTGCTCACGGTCCGCGTTCATGCGCAGGATGACCTCCAACTCTTCGGTTCCATGCAGACGGTGTTTTTTCATCAGGACGGGCAGCGCGAATCCATCGTTCCGGGCTTCGCGGAGCCCATCAAATACGCTGAATCACGCAGCAGCTTCATGCTGCAGCAGCTCGATCTCTTCATGCGGAAGGAACTGGGCGAAAACTTCACCGCCTTCGTCGACCTGGAATTCCAGCTCAATTATTCGTCAGACAAGAACTGGGGCAGCATGAGTCTTCAGGAAGCGTGGATGAATTATCACATCGATGACGCCCTGAGTATCAAGACAGGACTGCTGTATCCCGCATTCAACCGGCTGAACGAGATAAAGAACCGGCTCGCCCTGCTGCCGTATATCTTTCGTCCCCTCATCTATGAACGCCTGCTATCCGAGCAGTTCTATGCGGAAGATTTCATCCCGGAGCACGCGTTCGTCCAGATCTATGGCGCTGTTCCTTTCGGTAATTTTTTTGGTGATTATGCGGTCTACACTGGTAACGCTGAAGCATCGTACATCTCCCGGCGCACGCCAGACGGCGATATTCATGCGGATGTGAACCGCGATTTTGAATTTCTGACGGGTGTGGATCCGACAAATTTCAATCTCAAGCTGCTTGGCGGACGCATCGGACTCCGATCGCGCGATGAGAATATCAACCTCGGCGTTTCGCTGACGCACGATTACAACAATCTTCGCGACAGCCTGCGTTATCCCGATCATATTCTCTCACAGTCGGTGCACGAGCAGCTTGGTGATGATGCTCCGCGGTATCGCCTCGGCGCTGATCTCTTCCTGCGACATGGCCCCTTCTCGCTTGAAACGGAGATGATCAAGGTGTTCTATGACACCGACGATGCCGATCTGCCGAACTTCACCATAGAACAGGCCTTTCTGCACGGTATGCTCGGGTATGATGTCACCTCTGATCTGATGACCTATGTCTCCGTGCAGTACGGAGACTACAGTTTCGGTGTCGACTCGGACTACTACGTGTACAGCGTCGGCGGCGCATACAGAATCAACGACGCGATCACGGCGAAGCTTCAGCTCGTGCAGTACGACGAAGCGCTCGATTATCTGGTCAACGATGGCGCGGACCAGTACAAACACGACCTTGCGCTGCGGTTCGTTTTCCTCGGCTGCAGCATTCTTCTCTAGATATTTCCCTATCGATCCGGCATGAACGCATGGTGAAGAAGACACGGAAGCGATTCTCGGTACGGCAGAAAATTCAGCTGCCGATTATCCTCTTTATCGCCCTGCTCTCCCTTTTCATGTTCGCCTACTTCCCGACCGAGCATGAAGAGGCTCTGCGCGACAGCTTTCACAACGAAGTGCAGTCCCTCGCACAAATGGTTGCCACCAGTGTGACTTTCGGACTCGCGAGCGAAGACTGGGCCGGAATGCGGCGCACGCTCGACATTGTCGTCCGCGCCCCGGGCGTGCGTTTTGCCGCACTGGTCGACAGACAGGGACGCACGTTTGCCGCACACAAGGAAGATTTCGAATACACTCCGGCATATGAACAGACGGACTCCCTTGTCGTCGCCTTCTACCCGGTGGAGACGGATCTATTTTCCGGCTCCGCCGTCATTGGCGCAAGCACGGATTTCATCTCCGACCGTGTGCACAAGCTCGGTGCCATCACCTTCTGGGTATCGATGATCACCCTGCTTCTCGGCACGCTGTTCGGCATGTGGCAGGCGAATCTCATTGTACGTCCCCTCTCTCTGCTCAGACTCGCTGCCATCAAAGTGGGACACGGCGATCTTGATACGGCAGTGTACCGCTACACCAACGATGAGATTGGCGACCTGGCTACGGAGTTCGGGAAAATGATCGCAAATGTGCGCAGTGCGCAGCAGCATGCGCAGGAAGTCAATACCGAACTACAGTCCAAAAACCGTCTGCTTGAGGCAGAACGGCGTCAGCTGGCGCGCACACTCGAACATCTGAAGGCAACACAGGCGCAGTTGGTGCAGTCCGAAAAAATGGCGGCGCTGGGACAACTGATCGCCGGCATCGCGCATGAGATCAACACTCCCCTTGGCGCCATTCGGGCATCGATCTCGAATATCGACAAGGCGCTCGAACACACGCTGCGTGACCTCCCCGCCCTGCTGGCTTCACTTGAGGAGGAAGTGCAGGAGCAGTTTTTCTCCATGGTACGACACAGCCTCTCCCTCAAAACCTCGCTCTCGGCACGTGAGGAAAGAAAAAAGCGGCGCGCTCTGCAAACCGAACTCGAGAACGACTCCTATGAATTTGCAGCCGAAATTGCAGACAACCTGTCTGAAATGGGCATATTCAGGGGATGGGACATCTTTGATGATGTGCTGCGTCATGAGCGTGTGCGTGAAATCCTGACACTGGCATCCAGGCTCAGTATGCAGCAGCGCAACAGCCAGAATATTGAGCTTGCCGTTGAACGTGCCAGCAAAATTGTCTTCGCACTCAAGAATTTTTCGCATCACGACAAAAGCGGCGAAATGTCACATGCGGATATCGTCGAGGGTATAGAGACCGTGCTCACACTCTACCACAACCAGCTCAAGCATGGTGTGGAGGTGACACGCCATTTCGAGTCCGTTCCAGCAATACGCTGCTACCCGGATGAGCTCAACCAGGTGTGGACCAATCTCATCCACAATGCCATCCAGGCCATGGAATACGAGGGACAGCTCGAAGTTTCCGTACGCACCGTCGGCCAGGGAATCGAAGTCGCGATCACAGACGATGGCAGTGGCATTCCGGAAGACATTCAGGCGAAAATCTTTGAACCGTTCTTTACCACAAAGGAAGCCGGGGAGGGATCAGGACTCGGACTCGATATCGTGCGCCGCATCGTCGACAAGCATCACGGAAACATTCGTGTCGAGAGTAAGCCGGGAAAGACCACCTTTACAGTACTCCTCCCTCTCCATCCGGAACTTGAGGCTTCTGCTTCCGGGGACGCGGCGACCGGAGCGGCAGGAAGCGGACACAAGGGAAGCGATGATCCTGCCGGCAGGCAATCCGACAGCGGTGAGTCGAAAGTAAGCTGACCGATGGAACGGAATCTCGGAACACATCTGCGCGAGACCGTGCGTCTTGCGGTCCCTGTGGCCATCGGACAGCTTGGCCATGTCATGCTCGGCGTTACCGACAGTCTGATGGTAGGACAACTGGGTCCCGTGCCTCTTGCGGCCTCCTCACTCGGCAATTCCGTTTTCGTACTCATGCTGGTGCTGGCTGCCGGCATTTCCTCCGCCATTACCCCGCTGACCGCAATCGCCTGCGGACGTGAGGATTTCGATGAGGCGGGTGTCGTGTTCCGGCAGGGACTGCTGGTAAACAGCGGCATAGGGATCCTTCTTATCGCGCTCTCACTTTTCCTCAGCACCCTGCTCGATGTCCTCAACCAGCCCTCGTCAGTCGTCGTACTGGCAGAGCCTTACCTGCGCATCATCAGCTTCAGCTTCCTGCCGATGATGGTGTTCATGTCGGCACGTAATTTCATCGAGGGACAGTCATTCACACGTCCTGCCATGGTCGTAATCATCCTGGCCAACGGGGTCAACGTCCTCGGCAACTGGGTGCTGATTTACGGGAACCTGGGCTTCCCGGCTCTCGGACTCGATGGTGCAGGGTATAGCAGTCTGATGGTTGAGGTTTTTTCTGCAGTCGCCATCATGGTGTACGTATTGCGCTCGAAGCGTTTTACACGCTACAGACCGCTGCTTGCGTTCCACTCGTTCAACACAGCCATGCAGCTACGGATTCTGCGTATCGGACTCCCCAGCGGAATGCAGTATTTCTTCGAAGCGGGGTCGTTTTCCCTTTCCGCCGTCATGATCGGTTGGATCGGCGCCAAGGCGCTCGCGGCACATCAGATCGCGATCAGTATGGCGGCTACATCGTTCATGATTATTCTCGGTATCGCCAATGCCGCAACCATACGGGTCGGCAATGCCGTAGGAAAAGGAGATGCGCGTGAGGTACGTCAGGCAGGATTCAGCGCCTGGGTCCTGGCCATCTCCCTGATGTCCGTCGCCGCACTCATATTCATCATCTTCCGCAACACACTCCCGACGCTATACATCGATGACCCCGAAGTGATCCATATCGCATCGGGTTTGCTGATCATAGCGGCGGTGTTCCAGCTCTCTGACGGCTCACAGGTCGTGGGACACGGCAGTCTGCGTGGTATGACAGATGTGACTGTTCCGCTGTACATCGCGATATTCTCATACTGGGTGATCGGACTCCCCTCAGGCTATATCTTCGCCTTCGTATTCGATATGGGAGTCAAAGGGGTGTGGCTTGGATTTGTCTTCGGGCTGACCACCGCAGCCATTTCCTTTCAGTACCGATTTCACCGCCAGAGCCGCAGGATGGCCGCAGCTCAGCGTCAGGCTGACTGACCCTCACCGGCTTCTTCCCCACTCAGCGCTCGCAGCACAACGGATGCACAGCAGCAGCCGAACAATGGTGGCATATACGAAATCGTCCCCACCACTGTTTTCTTGTTCGCTTCGTCTTCCACCGGCATCATGGCATCAGGATGGATTTCCTCAGGCGAATACACCACCTGTACCCCGTTTCGAATACCGAGCCGGTGCAGGCGCTTGCGCAGCATTTTCCCAAGCCTGCAGTGATGTGATTTCGCAATATCGTCGATACGCACCTGCATCGGATCCACCTTGCCTCCTGCGCCCAGCGAGCTGACAACAGGAATCCCCCGTGCGACGGCATTGGCGATGAGGAAAACTTTCGGAGACAGCGTGTCGATGGCATCCACCACGTAGTCGTAGGGTCCGTCCACAATCTCTTCCAGACGCTCGTCTTTCATGTATTCCCTGATCACCCGTAATTGGAGATCAGGATTGATATCCAGCATGCGCTCCGCCATGACCTCCGCCTTCTGCCTCCCCTCGGTGCTGCGCAGCGCCGGGAGCTGACGATTCCTGTTCCCTGGCTGCACGACGTCGCCATCGACGATAGTCATGGCTCCCACGCCTCCCCTGCAAATCATTTCCGCGGCGTATGCGCCAACACCACCGAGTCCTGCCACCAGCACATGCTTCTTCTGCAATTGCGTCAGGGCTTCACTGCCAAGCAGCAGTTCGGTGCGCTCAAGCCACTGTACTGCCATCAGGGTTGTACTCCGAATACTATGTAAAATGTGCCTGCGAGCTTCTCCCGCAGCTTTTTTTCTTCAATGCCGAGCAGAATGGACGCTTGCGCATACAACAGTCTGACGGATTGCCGGGTGTCGTCGCTCTCAAACAGGATTTTTTCGAGCGGGATATGCTGCAGGAGTTCCTGGAAGCGTGATTTGCGCTCCAGCAAGGCCGGTCCGATCGATAGATGTACATCTTTTTCGATGAACTGTTGCGCGAGTTCGACTGCACCCTGAAAGCCGTGCATCAGCCATGGCGTGCGTCCATATTCTCCCCGCAAATGGAGAAATTCACTGCTGCAGCGCACATTGTGCAAAATCACCGGCAGATTCCGCTCTTCTGCGAATTCCAGCTGCATGCGCAGCACTTCCTGCTGAATCTCAAGGTTCGGTCCGCGCAGACGGTCAAGTCCAACCTCCCCAACCGCGATACAGCCGTCGAACTGGAGCTTCTCTTCCAGGAAACGTCTGCCTTCCTGGACGGAGATATCACCCGCATGCCATGGATGGATACCGAAACTGCAAAAACCCGTAATTTCCTGCTGAAAATATGCAGTTTGTGCATAAAAACTGCGGACTGTACGTGTTTCCGCATCCACTGATGCGTGGTGACAGTGTGCGTCTATGTATGGCGCATGCGTCAATTGAGCTCCTTTCGCGCAAATAAGCCGTTACGCGCGGGGTTGTATTCCAGACTCGCTCCGATACGGGATTTTCCGTATTGTGCTCCATGGAAAAAATACGATTCTCACGACTCCCGGAACAAATGTTGTCTCAAACCGTCTATAGCACTGTGTTGTGAAAACGCCGGATCGCATGACAGGTTACGCCGCAGAAAGCACCGCTCCGCCTCTTACCGTGGAAACCGGGGACGACGTCCTCATAACCCGTTTCCAGGCTGGTGATGAAGACGCATTCCGCATCCTCCTCGAGCGGTACAGCGAGCGCATTCGCAACCTGGTGTTTTCCGTGCTGCACAATCCGGATCTGATTGACGATGTGACACAGGACGTATTCATCAAGGCTTATCGAGCACTGCCCCGATTCCGCTTCGATGCGTCGTTTTACACCTGGCTCTACCGTATTACCATCAATCACTGTCGTGACATCATGCGCAAGCAGAAACTGCGCCGTTCGCTTTCCCTGAACACCCTGCTTGAGGTCCGCGACAAAGAGCTGACGGCAAAAACCTCTGTTCCACCCGTCGATACCGATACGAAGGAGTGGATACAGCGCGGACTGCAGAGGCTGCCGGAGAAATACAGGACTCCGGTGATATTGAAAGACATGGAAGGATTCTCCTACGAAGAAATGGCTGAGATCATGCAATGCGAACTTGGAACCGTAAAATCACGCCTCTCGCGAGGCCGCTCCATGCTCCGTTCATGGCTGCAGCCAATTCTGGAGGGGTAGCACTATGACATTGAGACGAAATCAGTACATCTCACTGCAACTGTCGCTGTATCTCGACGGACAGCTCGGCGAAAACGAACGCCGGGAAGTCGAGGAACTCATCGCGACTGACAGCGCTGTTCGCGAAGAATACGAGCAGCTTCAGCGTATGCATTCCATGCTCGCCGCACGTGAGCCCCTGCCTCCGAATCCTTTCCTCCCCGAGAAAATCATGAATCACATCCGCCGCGAAGCCGAAGAGCAGGATGGGGCGCTGCCCGTCCCGCGGCGCTATCTGCCCGCTGCGGCAGCTCTGGCCGTGGTACTGCTCGTTGCTGTCGGTACGCTGGCGTGGCTGCAGCGTGATGGACTGATGCGTTACGTCGAGGATACCGGGACGCAGATGCAGGAGGCGTATGAGAATTCTGTTCTCAAGGGTTGGATCATGCCCCTGTTCGAACGAACGGACAGGGATGACGTGCTTCAGTTCGCTATGTTCGGCACGCTGCCTCTCGATGAGAAAGATGGGACGATACTGCGTGTTGATGAACATGCGGATTCCGGATATCGCGTTGAGCTCGCGAGGGATCTCAGCGGCGGTGCGCGAAAAGCCTCGCTCGAAGAGCTCTATGAGGAAATTCGTCCCACCGCGGATCAGCGCCGTGTCTTCGATACACTGTTTTCCTACGCGCAGCGTCAGATCGAATCCTCCGTGCTAATGAATGACGATAACGAAATTGCCATTGACCCGGCCATCAGTAAATATCACAAAGTCATTCTCTCCGGGATTGCTGCCAGCCTGGAACCCGAGCAGCTCGAACGCTTCGACGCCTTCCTCAGTCAGCGGAATACCCCATACACCTTCGTTTCCCATGCCAGCAGCCAGAGTCCCCCGCAGCCTCGTCCATCACACGTGATTGAGCGTTTCCGCACGGTACGCATGCCAGAGGAATTTGTGGTGTTGATGCGTGACAGTATCACGTTTCAGCGCCTTCAGTTGAATATGGACAGCCTAAGAAGGTTAATGAAGGGAATGGAACATCACATGCCACGTTTCGATGTCCGCGTCAACGAGCTCGCCCGCACCGTGGCTGTCGGAAATGGGCGTGGTGAGACCTTGCTTCCCCAGCAGTCCATGCGCGTAACGACACGTGGGGACGACCGTGGGGATCATGTCATCACGATCGCTATTCAGGCGAATGCACATGTCATCCGTGAGATGGAAAATGAAATGCGGCAACTCTCACGAGAAGTCGGTGTGTTCAAGCGCGAGCAGGCACGGATGCTGTACGAAGCGCTGGAAAGTGGGAATGCGAAACACAGCAGGCATCGCGGCATCGAGGTTGAAGTGCGTCCCGATGGCGGTATGCGCATGTCCGTCAACATGGACAGCATCATGAACGGCATGCTCAATGAGCTGGAGAACATGCAGCTCGAACTGAATTTCGAGCAGATGCAGCTGTTCAGTAACGATTCCACAAGCAGGATGCGGTGGTATCACTATAATCAGAAAGGCGAGCCGGTGATGATCGACAGTCTCATGCGCGAACATGAAAGACAGTTCGAGCGCATGCCAAGGAATCTCCGCCTCGAAATCGAAAGGGAAATCCGGAGGCAGAGACCGCCCGACGGACTCATCCCGCCCGACACGCCGGTACCGCCTGAATCTCCCATGCCGTCCGATGCGCCCATGCCTTCGATTGAGGACACACGACCGTTCATTCCCATTCCAACACCACCGGATGCGCCCGTGCCCGGGCATTCGCCTGCTACGGAAATCGACAGCACAAGAACGCGCTGACTGCAAATACAATAAACGGGGCCTGGAGGGCCTGCAGAAAATGGTTGCCTGCATCACCATCTACGGGCGCTGTCCGTTTTCCACAATCTCCGATTATGTGTTCCGAATATCCGGTTTTTTGCACATATTCAGATATACACAACCATCAGACCTGAAGTATCAAGTTTCAACAACGTGGAGGTAAGGATGAAGTATCGTAGTGTACGCACTGCGTTCGTGTCATGCCTGTTCGTCGTGCTATGTGCGACGACAACGGTGCAGGCGCAGGACGCCTTTCTGGATCTTCTGCAATCGGAATTGCAGCGCGAATACACATCCCTGCAGCAGCAAGACCCCCCTGCCTATTTCCTCTCATACCGTGTCGTCGACGATTTCAGCTCACATGTCTCCGCATCCTTCGGAGCGCTGACGGCAAGCGAGGAGTCACATAATCGTGGTGCAACCACGCAGGTGCGGGTCGGGGATTACGCGACGGACAACACCCGGGAAATCCGCGGCAGCAACAGTTTCGATTTCGACTTCCCCATTCCTGCCAACCTGCCGCTCGATGGCAACGAGAACGGAACACGGCTGGTGCTCTGGAATGCCAGCAGCGGTGCCTACCGCAAGGCCGCAAAAAAGTACCAGCAGGTGAAAGCCAATACCGCCGTAAAAGTCGAAGCGGAAGACAAATCCGACGATTTCGCTCGTGACATCAAGATCGAGAGTTACGAGGAACCTGTACTCGATATCGCGCCACTCAAGCCTGATCGCGCAGCCTGGGAACGCGCGCTCAAGAAGATCAGTGCGGTATTCCTCGAGTGTGAACACATTTTCCGCGGCAGCGCATCACTGTCATTTGGCGTGGAGCGGAAGTACATCGTCACCAGTGAGGGCAGCCGCATCGCGGAGAATCGCACTTCCGCACGGGTGATGCTCAATGCAACGATCAAATGCGACGACGGTATGGAGCTCCCCCTCTACCAGAGCTATTTCGCATTCAAGGTCTCCGATCTTCCATCGCCCGATGTCATGCTCGCTGACGCCAAAAAGATGGTGGAAACGATGCGTGCCATGCGCGAAGCACCGGTGACGGAACCGTATACCGGTCCGGCCATGCTCAGCGGACGCGCAGCTGGCGTGTTCTTCCATGAAATATTCGGGCACCGCGTGGAGGGACACAGGCAGAAAAGTGAAAGCGAGGGACAGACATTCAAGAAAATGGAAGGAAAGTCGGTGCTTGCCGATCACATGACAGTGCTGTTCGATCCGACCCGCCGAAGTTTTGAAGGTCAGGATCTCAACGGATACTACGTTTTTGACGATGAGGGCGTACGGGGACAGAATGTCGAAGTCGTCGGAAAAGGCGTACTTCATGATTTTCTTATGGGACGCACACCGTTTGAAAAGCATCCGACGTCGAACGGACACGGACGCGCAGCGTCGGGATATGACCCGGTATCACGTCAGTCGAACCTGATCGTTACGACGGCGGACCCGGTCGCGCCGGCCAACCTCCGCGAACAGCTGATCGAAGAATGCCGTAAACAGGAGAAAGAGTACGGACTGCTCTTCGCAGACGTACAGGGCGGCTTCACCACCACAGGACGCTTTATGCCGAATGCGTTCAATGTCACACCAACGGAAGTGTATCGCGTGTACGTGGACGGACGGCCTGATGAACTTGTGCGTGGCGTGGATCTCGTTGGTACACCACTGGTCATGTTCTCAAATATCACCGCCGCGGGTAATGATCCGGAAGTGTTTACCGGCACCTGCGGTGCGGAGTCCGGGGGTGTTCCCGTATCCGCAATCTCACCTTCCCTGCTGGTCTCGCAGATCGAGGTGCAGAAGAAAAGCAAGTCCCAGGAACGGGCCCCGCTCCTTCAGCGGCCCGACAGGGACAACAGCACGACGCAACCTTCGAAGCGGACCTACTAATCCACTCCTGATCAGCAAGGATAGCATACCATGAAATACACAAGATTTCTCACACTCTGCTTCCTCCTCGCTGCCACATGCTGGCAGCCACTGGCGGCACAGAGCAGCAGCGACGTCATCATGCGCGCCATGAATGACGAACTGACACGGAATATCGAACGCCTCTCCATCGAGGAAATGAGTCCCCCGTTCTTCATCGCATACACGCTCAACGATCTGCGCAGTACGAAAATCAAGGCCGTCGCCGGAGGCATCACCGATTTCGACACATCGCGTGTCCGCAGACTCGACGTCGATGTACTCGTCGGTGATTACGACCTGACCCAGGAACAGTACATGAGCATGGATTTCACATCATCAATGTACGGACGTGGACGCTCGACCAGCATTGAAGACGACTACGACGCCATCCGGCGGGATCTCTGGCTCGAAACGGATGCGCGCTACAAATCGGCCACGGAGAGGCTCGAGAAGAAACGGGCCGCCATGCGCCAGCAGGAAATTCCCGAAGCGATCCGCGGACTCGCCGACTTCGCAAAAGTAAAACCCGTCACGCATCAGACGCCGCATGTCAGTGTTTCCTGCGACGAAAACGCCTGGCGTGGCCGCACGCAAAGACTCAGCGCGCTGTTCACTGAATACCCCGGCATCGCTGTTTCGCAGGTCTCCTTCCATTTCAACGACAACATGCACTATTTCCTCAACAGTGAAGGGAGCAGCATCACAGAGCCCGGAACCGTCGCCGTGATTCTTGCATCCGCCACGACACAGGCTGAAGACGGTGAAGTGCTCAGCGACTATGTACTGCACATGGCGCTGCAGCCTCAGGATTTGCCTGACGAAGCCAGTCTTAAAGCGGAAATGCACAGCATGGCCAAACGCCTGGTCGCGCGGCGCAATGCGAAACGCATGACGGATTCTTACACCGGTCCCGTTCTCTTTGAAGACCAGGCGGCTGCGGAACTCTTCGTGCGTCTTTTCCTCGGAGAAGAAGGACTCTGCGCTTCCCGCATGCCTATCATGGATGGACCGCTCGCCGCAATGGGCTCTCAAATGCAGACGCGCAACCTCGGAGAAAAAATGGGTCGGCGCGTGCTGCCAAAAGAAATCACCATCGCCAGCACTCCACAGCAAAAATCGTTTGCTGGCGCCCAGCTCGTGGGTCCCTTTGCCGTTGACGGCCAGGGGGTGATTCCTGCCGAAGAACTGATTCTCTTACGCGAGGGAAAGGTCGAGGCCCTGCTGGCCGATCGTACACCCACACAGTACACGGAGACATCGACAGGACACCGCTGCACGGGATACAGTTCGTTCAGTACTGTCGATGGTATTGGGCCCGGGATCATGGATGTTCGCGTATCCGATGGACCCACCTTCGAGGAAATGAAGCAGGAACTGCTTGAGCGGGCGCTGGATGAAGGACTGGAATACACATACATCGTGCGTACGATACGTCCGGAAACTGTCCCCGTCCCGCCCGTCGATATGGATATGAGCAGCACCTTCAGCATGTTCGGCATGCAGGGAGGAAACAGCGCAAAGCCACTCGACGGCGTAACCGGGATTTATCGCGTCAACGTCAAAGACGGCTCTGAAGAGCTCATCCGGAATATTGAAGTGCTCAAGCCCGGGAGCAGTCCACTGCGCCGCTGCCTCGCAAGCGCCGACAGAGTGGCATGGAATACCAGCATCGCCGGTGCCAGCAGCGTACCCGGACTCGGTGCCATTTTCAGCATCAGCATGTCTATGGGACAGGGGTACAGCGGGATTCCGACATCCGTCATCGCTCCCCGTGCCTTGATCATCGACGACATGGAGGTGCGTGAAGAAAAACGTCCCATTACCCCGAAACCCCCGATCGTCGCATCGCCACTCGCGAACTAGCATCTCCGCGGCATCCGGAGCAGTCGTCTCCGGATGCCGCATCCTTTCCCTGCATCCATGTGGACCACACTTCCGTCCGGCACTCCTTGTCGCTTTTCCCTTTCGCCTCGTATCCGCAGTATGTAGATTGGCGCAATATGAAAGCGAACGCCATCATCACTTCCCTGCTCTTGCTCGTCCTGCTGCCACTTATCGGCTGTGATGAGGACGCAAACAATCTTCCTCCGGGAACGCCGCAGATCATCAGCGGGTCAGACAGTGTCGAAGTCGACGAATTCATGGAACTCACCGTGGTTACCGTGGATCCGGAAAACGATGAATTCCTTTATGAAATTGACTGGGGTGACGAACGCGAAATCGAAGTAGTCAATGAGGGTGTGAGCGGGCTGTACTACACCTTCGAACACAGCTACTTTGATGCCGGTAGCTACACGATACGCTGCCGTGTCCTGGATGTTCTTGGGAGACGCTCCGCATGGTCCGATCCCTTTCACGTACTCGTCGGCGGTGAGCTGGTGAGCGGACGAAGCAACTGGTGGATGTTCATGGGCGATGCGCAGCATAGCGGACGCAGTCCCTTTGAAGGACCCGACTCTCCCGTCCTGGCCTGGTCACTCGAGCGTGGCTCCCCTATTCGATCCTCGGCCTGTTTCGACGCAAGGGGTACGGTGTATTTCGGCTGCGACAATTTTCTGCTGCATGCGTACTACAGGAATGGCAGGTTGAAATGGACATACTGGACGGGCTCTGCACGCATCGGCAATGGTCCCGCCCTGCAGGAAAATGGCTCACTGTGTTTCGGCAGCAGCAGCGCAAACGTTTACAGTGTCGATCGCTACGGACGGAAGGAATGGAATTACTCTGTCGGTGCGCCTGTGGGACGCTCCAGCGTCGTGCTCGACGCACAGGGAAAAATTTATATAGGAGGCTCGGATAACGCGCTGACCTGTCTGCATGCTGATGGAACGGTCGCATGGAGACGCATCACCGGTGGTGCCATCGAAGGCGGTCCTGCACTCTCCCCGGATGAATCCATGGTCTATATCGGCAGTGCAGACCAACTCGTCTATGCTTACAACACGAATGGTGAATTGCAGTGGACCTTCCCCGCCTCCGCCCCGTTCCGGGGGAGTCCGGCCGTTGACGCGCTCGGTACCATTTACATCGCCTCTACCGACAACATGCTGTATGCCCTTCGTCCCGACGGAACGCGTCGCTGGTCGCACGACCTCCATGCACCGGTGTACAGCACGCCGGCACTGACTGCCACGGGGTCGGTATACGTAAGTACCGCGGAAGGCAAGCTGTACCGCATCGATGTTGACGGACAGTTGGAATGGGCGTTGGAGTATGCGCAGGGAGGTGGACTTGCCAGTCCCGTCTTGGATGTACGTGAAACTGCGTATATCGGGAGTCCCGACGGCATCCTGACAGCGGTTTCCGCGGATGGGAGCGTGCGCTGGCGCTTTGACAGCGGTGATCCGATCAATGTCACAGCCGCAATTGGTCCGGAGGGTCGTATCGCTTTCGGAAACGACAAGGGGAGATTTTTTCTACTGGAAGCGCGGTAGAAAGAGCCTACGTGCAAAGGAGACCGGCGTCCATCCGCCGCACTCAGTTACGTATGATCAATTTGAAAAACGTCTTTCCGTCTTCCCGGCGCATCAGATCGAGGTCATGCTTAAAACCCGGTTCGCGTTGCAGAAAATACGCCAGCCGGTCCATCAGCAGTGTGAGGGCCTTGTCGGTATCTTCCGCCCAGGTTTCACATTCCCGTATCGAGGGAATGGAAGCGTCCACACCATCGAGAGTTTTTTCGACGACAACGGTGAACTGCAGCATGGACCTACTCGTTGAGGAGATAACGTGAAATGACGAGACGCTGGATTTCCGAGGTTCCTTCGCCGATCTGCAGCAGGCGCTGATCGCGGTAGAAACGCTCGATATCGTATTCCTTCATCAGTCCGTAGCCGCCGTGAATCTGCACGGACTCATCGGCGACTTCCTTTGCAATCTCCGAGCAGTACAGCTTGGCCATCGCGGATTGCTTCGCAAAAGGTTGTCCCGTCTGCTTGAGCCAACAGGCCTTGTAAAGGAGATTCCTTCCGAGTTCAACTTTCATCGCCATGTCCGCGAGCTTGAATCCGATAATCTGGAACTTTGCGATCGGCTTGCCGAACTGCTTGCGCTCCTTCGCGTACTTGAGCGCCATCTCGTAAGCACCCTGTGCGAGTCCGAGTCCCATGGCCGCGATCGACAGCCTGCCATCGTCGAGCGTCTTCAACATGATCTTGGAACCCTCACCCCGCTGTCCGAGCAGATGGTCTTCAGGGACGGTACAATCGTCAAAGAATAATTCCGATGTGTTCGAGGCACGCCACATCATCTTTTCTTTCATCGTGCGTACAGTGAGTCCTTTGGTCCCGCTGTCCACAATGATCGTCGAGAACTCCTTGCGTCCATCGACTTCCCCCGTCACAGCCTGCACCGTAATGCCGCGGGTGATGTCCGTGGAACCATTGGTAATGAAAATCTTCGAGCCGTTGATAATCCACTTTCCGTCCTCCAATCGTGCCGAGGTCTTCGATCCGCGGGAATCCGAACCCGCCTCCGGTTCGGTGAGACCGAATGCCCAGAGTCCTTCACCGGTGCAGAGCGGTGGCAGGTATTTCTCCTTCTGCTCCTGGCTGCCGTGGTTGTAGAGGGGACCGATCCCGAGGCTGTTGTGTGCCGCCACGGTTGCGGCATGCGAACCGTCGACCCGCGCGATTTCTTCAACGGCAATGATATACGACAGGTAGTCCATTCCCTGTCCCCCGTACTCCGGTGGGACAACGATACCGAACAATCCGATTTCGCCCATCTGTTTCGTCAGGGCATAGCTGAATTCCTCTTTCTCATCGAGTTCCTTCGCCTGCGGCCCGATTTCCTGTTCTGCAAACTCGCGGATCGTGCTTCGGATCATCCGATGTTCGTCCTGTTCGTACATTGCCTTCTCCTTGCGATGAATGACGCGGATTTCCGGGAGTGCGTGCAACTGCATCGCCTGCGGCTCCCGAATAGTGAACATATGTCAGCTCATTTATCTTCATCAGAATATACGGTTTCAGTGCCGTGGAATCCAGATACCGGGATTGTTTGTCTGCCTGCGCGTCACGATATTTCCTTCTTACAGAACTGTATCCCATGAAGCACCGTCGACTCAATATCCTCCTGCTGGTTCTTCTGCTGCTGATACTCCTCCCCGCGCTGCTGTATACGGGATTCGAACTCAGCCGCCTGAACAAAACCGAGGAAACGCTCTCCGGGGTGTATGCCCAGCAGCTCGATGCCGTGCTGTTCTCCATCAACCAGTACTCCTGGGATATCACGGGAAGCTGGTTTGCGGAAATCCAGGGCTCCCTGCTCAGGGAGGAAGCGGAACGCGGCACAGCATCCATTCTTGAAGAAATTCTCGAAAAGCACACGGCGATACTCACGGCAGCGCTGTTCGACAGCAGTGCACAGGTCATTGCTTCCGCGCGCCGACTCGACGACGCTGCCACGCAGTTGCTCGAACAGCGCATTGCTGACAGCCTTGCAACGCGCCGGAACCTGCTGTCGCGCCTGCTGCGCTACCGTGAGGAACTGTATTACAAAATGGAACCCCTGCGTATACCTGTCGACAGCGGCAGTACACGTCTGTGCCTTTCGGCCGTGGTAGTGGATGGCGAAGGAAGAGGACGCTTCGCCGCAGTATCCATCAATGCGATCAGCTTCATTCGTCGCGTGCTTTCCCCCAAGCTGCAGGAACTGGCGGGCGACAATCTGCGTCTGTCGTGCATTGACCGGCGCACAGGAGAGGTACTGCTCTCAACGTCCGGACGCGCTGAGAAACAGACCCTGCAGCAATCGCGCGGTTTCTGGCTCTTCCCCGAATACGAGCTTGCCATCAGTCTTCAGGGACAGACGGTGAAGGAAATCGCGCAGGATCGCTTTCAAAGCAACGCCCTGCTGCTGAGTATCATCGACCTTCTGCTGATCGCGGGAGTCATCGTCGTATACCGCAGCGTGAGGAAGGAGATGGAACTGGCCGCGCTGAAATCCGATTTCGTTTCCAACGTCTCGCATGAACTCAAAACGCCCCTGGCGTTGATCCGGATGTTCGCCGAGACCCTGGAGATGGATCGCGTCCGGGATGAAGCGCAGCGAAAGGAATACTACGGCATCATCGTCCAGGAAACAGAGCGGCTGACGCGCCTTATCAATAACATTCTCACTTTCTCGCGCATCGAAGCGGGAAAGAAGGACTACCGATTCGCCAGCGTTGATATCGATGCGGTTGTCCGTGAGGTGATGACCATGTACAGCTTCCACCTCGAGCACAAGGGCTTTTCCACATCGATGGAACTGGAGACTTCCCTCCCCCGCGTGCAGGCGGATGAAGAGGCGGTCGCGGAGGCGCTCATCAACCTGCTCGACAACGCGATGAAATACAGCGAAGATGTGAAAGAGGTGCAGGTGCGTACGGGACGCGACGGAGGATACATATTTATCGAAGTTCTCGATAGCGGTATCGGCATCGCCCCCGAACACCGCAGCCGTGTATTTGAAAAGTTTTACAGGGTGAGTGAAGGACTCGTGCATACGGCCAAGGGCAGTGGACTCGGTCTCTCCCTTGTACAGCACATCATGCAGGCGCATGGCGGTTCTGTGCAGGTTGAGAGCACACCCGGCAAGGGCAGCACGTTCCGGCTCCGTTTTCCCATCAACGCAGCTCAATCGTAGGAAGCAAAAGGTGATACCATGGCCATGATTCTTGTCATTGATGACGAAGCGGACATGCGCAGGGGACTCGTAGACAATCTGCATTTCGAGGGATACGAAACCGCGGAAGCCGGCGACGGCAATGCCGGACTCGAGCTCATTCGCGATACGGCGGCTGATCTGATTCTCCTCGATGTGATGATGCCCGGCATAAACGGCTTCGACGTCTGCCGCGCTGCACGTGCATCAGGCGTGGACACACCGATCATAATGCTGACGGCAAAGGGCGAGGAAATCGATCGCGTGCTCGGACTCGAACTCGGCGCCGACGACTATATCACAAAACCATTCAGCCTGCGGGAGCTGTTGGCGCGTGTCAAAGCCGTACTTCGCCGTACACGCAATGCAACGTCACTGACGGGTGACGCAGCTGTCATCGGACGTCTCTCGGTGGATTTCGAGGGATATTCGGCATCGGAAGAAGGCACCGATATCCCGCTGTCCCACAAGGAATTCGAAGTCCTGCGTTACCTGCATGAGCGACCGCGGCAAACCGTGAGCCGTGATCAGCTGCTGACGGATGTCTGGGGATATGACGAAAGTATTTCCACACGCTCGATCGACAATTTCATCCTGAAACTGCGGCAGAAAATTGAGCACGATCCCTCCCACCCGCGGCACATTCTCACCGTGCATGGCATCGGGTACAAGCTGCTTCCATGAAGCGGTGACATCCGGTGACATACTTTTACGCGGCTGCAACACCGGCTTTACGCGCTTTTCGTAGTTTGAAACTGCATACCACCCATGTGCCTTGCGGCACACCGCCCGGATTCGTAGAGAGCATGATCTCACACAACGCACATATCGTCCTGTTCACACTGCTGCTCCTTCTGCCCGGTCAGGCGTCCCGGGCGCAGGACATGCAGCGCATCGTGGATCTGCGCGGCGAATGGCGTTTTGAAATCGGGGATGACAGCGCGCGGGCCCGGGTCGATTACGGTGACTCGGGATGGGATCTGATACACGCTCCTGACGCATGGGAGGATCAGGGCTACCCGGGCTATGACGGCTGGGCCTGGTATCGCAAGCATTTTCGTATGCCCGAGGGACATGATTTCGATGCGTTGTACCTGTTTCTCGGTACCATTGACGATGTTGATGAAGTGTATGTGAACGGACGGCTGGTCGGCTTTCAAGGGGTTCCTCCTCCGCATTACATGTCTGCCTTTGCGGATAAACGGTGGTACTACCTCCCCTACGAATACGTGAATTTCACCGGCGACAATGTCATCGCGGTACGTGTGTATGACCGTGAATTATCCGGTGGCATCCTTCGCGGTAATCTTGGTGTGTATCAGCAAACTGATTATCTCGTTCCGGATCAGTCCCTCCGTGGCAACTGGAAACTGCGCCGCGGTGATCTGCCCGAATGGAGCGACCCGACGGTTGACGACAGTTCATGGCCGGATGTTTTCGTTCCGATATACTGGGAGACGCAGGGACTTCGCAATTATGAAGGCTTCGGATGGTATCGTCGTCATTTCTCGCTGGATCCCGCATTGAAAAATGAGACGCTCGTACTGCTGCTCGGGAAAATCGATGATGTAGACGAAGTCTGGCTCAACGGAAAGCGCATTGGGAAAACCGGGCTCATGCCTACAGAGGGAGGTACCTACGGACACGATGATACGTACGACAGATTGCGAGCCTACACCGTGCCGCAGTCTCTGTTGCGCGCAAGGGGAGACAATGTCATTGCCGTTCGTGTCTTCGATGGTTTCATGCACGGTGGAATATACGATGGTCCGATTGGCCTGGTTCGCAGCACACGGTACCGGAACTGGGTAAAACGGAATCCTATGAAACGGGAGAGTCCGTTCAACCGCCTGATGGACGCACTTTTCGGGGACTGACCCTGCGCCGTTCCCCAATTTTCTGCAGTACAATCCCGCTTACGATCAGCAGTAATCCCACCGGTGTGGAGGAATAGATTTCCTCGCCAACGACGAAATGAATAATAATCAGTGATAAAAAGGGAGACAGGAAGACCAGGTTGCCGATACGTGCTGTGCTGCTGCTCATTTCCAGCGCACGCATCCAGAGCATGAATGTCACACCCATTTCAAAGAGTCCGACATACACCGATCCCAGCACCCCTCCCGTACTCAGGTCCCACACCGCTCCCGTCGCCACCGCAAGTACCGTTACATACAGACTGCCGAAAAGAAAATTCACCGCTAGTTTGAGCAGCGCGTCTGTTTTACTCTTCATGGTGAAAATCCAGTACAGCGACCAGATCAATGAGCTTCCCACGGCCAGTGACACGCCTTCTACGTTGGAAATATGCAGATTCTGCATATTTCCCCTGAGGGATATGACTGCGACGCCGGAGAAACTGACAAGCAGCGCCACCACACTGCGGGCCCGCAGAGGCTGCCTGAGCAAAACAGCTGAAAGCAGCACGAGAACGACAGGCCACGTGTAATTGAGGGGCTGCGCTTCCTGCGCTGGCAGGAGGTCGTACGCACGGAAAAGGACGATGTAATACAGGAAAGGGTTCAGCAGTCCGAGGAATGCCGACGACCACCACTCCCTACGCGGCCACCTGCGCAGATCATGCAGTCTGCCACGCATATATGCCGAAACGAAGAGAGCGATCAGGGACACAATGGTCGAAACGAAAAGCAGTTCCACGACTCCGGTTTCCCCGAGCGAAAGCTTGAACGCGGAAGCGACCGTCGACCAGAGTGCTATGGCCGAGAGAGCGTATATGTATGCCTGGCTTTGCTGCTTCATGGCCTTCTCAGAAAGCGGAATATATGGGATTCCACAGCAAGCGAAAAGCTGCGAGTTGGATACCGTCTTTGTACAACTCCAGGATATTCGGCATACTTACTCCTGATTCCTTTTTCCGAGACACGCTCCTCCCGACATCTCTTCATGGCATCCCACAATCAGGAATCCTGCAATGAGACTCTCACTGATCACTTGCCTGGCTCTGGTATGCTCCTGTTCAGCTGCCCACGCCAGCAACCTCCCCTCCCCTCCCACTGACGGCGATTCACTTGAATCCATTGTCAGGGCGATCTTTGATCCGAGTGAGGTTTCCGTTTCCGGACAGTTCTTTATCGCTTTCGAGACCGGCAGTCGCGGGAACACTCCCTTCAGTGATTTTGTGATTAATCGCGGGTATATCAACGTGAGCAAGGAACTGCTTCCCGGATTCTACGGACGTATCACGCCGGACATCACTGTCGACCGGGATGGTGATGAAGAGGGAAATCTTGCGTTACGGCTCAAGTACTGTTTCATCAAGGCGGATCTGCCAGATTTTACTGTCTTCACCAAACCGGCGATCGAGTTCGGTCTTATCGCACGTCCCTGGCTGAACTTCGAGCAGAAGATCAATCACTATCGCGTGCAGGGATACATGTTCATCGAAAGTATTGGCATCATCAACTCTGCGGATTTCGGTACCAAGGCAAGCACACTCCTTGGTGGCGAAATAGACGATGAATACAAAAAGCACGTGAGTTCAAAATATCCCGGGCGCTATGGGAGTATCGCGGTCGGCGTATTCAATGGTGGTGGATATCACGCAATCGAACGCAATACCAACAAGACGATTGAAGGACGCCTCACGCTTCGTCCCTTGCCCGATTTCCTGCCGGGACTGCAAATCAGCTATAGCGGTGCATTTGGTAAGGGGAATATCGCGGAGGATTTGGACTGGAACATGCATCTCGGATTTGTCTCCTACGAGCATGAATTCTTCGTGCTGACGGCGACGCTTTTCAACGGCAGTGGGAACAGCTCAGGCAACGATGTCACGGGCGATGGTTATCCGATGGACCTGAACGGCACATCATTCTTCGCTGAGTTCAAATTGCCATCGACGCCGATCAGTGTCATCGGCCGGTACGACGAGGCCGAGGAAGAATTCCCTGAAACCTCTGGGTTTTATGGTCTCGGCATAGACAACCTCATGAGCAATGATCGCATTATCGCCGGTCTAGCATACAGAATCAGCAGAAGGAACAAGCTCCTCCTCGACTACGAACGCACCACCAACTACAGAGGGAACGTGACCTTTGAAGCGGTCACGTTCAATGTGGAATACACGTTCTGATGAATCGGAAAAAGGAATGATTGAAAACGACCCCGGCGCTCCAGCACCGGGGTCGTTTTCTTCATAGATCAGTCAACCGATCTTTCCATCGTTCCATCCTTCTATCTTTCCATCCGCAACGCACTCATTCCCTGGACGAGTTCTCCGAGGAAGCAGCGGGCTTGCCACCCTCGTAGCACTTCTGACAGAGGACGTAGAGATGTTGGGCGTGATGGATAATTTCCTCGCACTCGGTGAGGAGTTCAAGATAGAGCAGGCTTGTACGCGTCGTGTATTTTTCCTTTTTCGAGCGCTTGAGCTGCTGCTTGTCCGCTTTACGGATTTTGCTTTTCAGCTCTTCCGCGGCTTCAGCGACCTTGTTGATATTTGAAAAATCAGCCTGGCCGATGCCGTTGGCGATGCGCTTGAGTTCTTTTCGCAGATCTTTCGCAATAGCATCCAGGTCCTCGACCTGCAGTTCGGACAGTCCCTCATGATTATTGTCAATATGATCGTGCGTCTGCGTCGCCATATGCCGGAGGCTGCGGAGCAGCAGCTGCAGCGAACTCATGGCTTCTGCATAGGTTTTGTTTTCGATCGCTTCATCTGCCGCTTCCATTGACGAGGTACGCAATATGCTCGCCGTCATACCCTTGCCCTGCTTTTGAAGCATCTTTGAAATATTCCGTGCTTCGCGCAGCTCGAGGCGATCTTCCGAAGAAAGTCCCTTGAATGTGCGTGTCACAATCTCCGTCGCGGTCTTGATGGTACTGCTCAGGTCATCCTTGAGCGATTGCAGCGCTTCGTCGATGTCCTTCTGGTGCGTACTGAAGCGTTTCTCGGACTCGGCGGCCTCTCGCTCACGCTGGCGGTGAACACGAACCGAACGAATCAAAAGGAAGCCTGCAAGGATTGAAAGGATGATCAGTCCGGGCAGCTCGGTGAAGTAAATAATTGTTGCAATGATACCGGCCGCGGTGGACGCGATGAAGGCGGTAAAGAACCATCCTCCGATCACGGTCAGTACGCCGGATACACGATAGACAGCGGAATCACGTCCCCATGCCCTGTCCGGCAATGCGGTTGCCATGGACACCATGAAGGTGACATACGTGGTGGAAAGCGGCAGTTTCAGTGACGTGCCGAAGGAGATCAGCAATGCGGCCACAATAAGGTTCACCGCGGCTCGCAGAAGATCAAATGCGGGATAATCACCGTTTTCATCGGGCTCCGGACGGTATTTGCTGGTGTCAAACCTTCCTTCCACTCTCCTTTTCAGGCTGTCAGGCACGATGAGGGAAACGAACTTGAATATTGCCAGCACGATACGCACGATGGAACGTGCCGGGGCGATGGATTCAAAGCGCTCGAATCCTTCCGACTGCCGTCCCAGATTCACTGAGGTTGCAGTTACCGTACGTGCTTTCTTGTTAATCCATAATGTGATCGCCATGATAACACCGGCCAACAGCAGAATCCATGTATTCGCACGTACCGGCTCGGCAAGCGATTCCATGGTCTGGCTCCATATATCCCCTGCTGCGTTGACTTTCATGTATGCAGCGAGTCCGCCCATCGGAGCCCCGATAAAGTTCACAAGGTCATTTGCTGCAAAGGCGAGTGCCAGTGCGAAGGTCCCGGCAAGGACGATAGGTTTGAACACGTTTATTTTAAACGTCCAAACCAGCAGCTGCAGAATCACCGTCCAACCGGCAAACGAAAGCGATGCGATGATCAGCGTGTGATCTTTGAGCCAGGCAGCGTCCTCAGGTGTGAGGAAAGAAGCCCCCTTGGCGCCCTTGACCATCATGAAGTAGGAAAGCGCCGCCAGTGCAAAACCGCCCCAGAGCGATCCGTATCGCTTGAGCCGCTTTCCATACTCGAATGTGAAGAGCATGCGCGAGAAGTACTGCACCAGTGAACCGACAATGAAAGCGACGATCACCGATGCTACTATACCAAAGAGGATTTTAAACACACTGGCTGTGTTGATGTAGGTAAACACTTCGGCAATCCCACCGTCACCATTCGTGAGTACCTTGATCACCGCGATTGCAAATGCGGAACCGAGCAGCTCGAACACCAGTGATACCGTCGTAGAGGTCGGGAGTCCGAAGGTGTTGAAGAAATCAAGCAGCAGGACATCCGTGAGCATGGTTGCCACAAAGATGAACATGACCTCCGGAAATGTCAGCAGCTGCGGATTGAATATACCTTTCCGCGCGACCTCCATCAGTCCGCTGGAAAACGTGACACCGACGACAATACCCAGTGTCGCGATGATCATGATGACGAAGCGGGGCGCCACCTTTGCACCGATGGCGGAGTTCAGGAAGTTCACCGCATCGTTGGCGACACCTACCATCAGGTCAATGATGGCGGCTGCCAGCAGAATGATCAGAATGACAATAAAAATTTCCATGTCGCAAGTAGATTATGTGGAAGGAGATTGTGTTTCTCGTCTGGCATCGCCACTGTCTTCCGTGTCCCTTCCATGCCGAATGATTCGACCCTCGTGAATGAAGACAACGTTTTCTGCGATGTTTGTGCTGTAGTCCGCGATCCGTTCCATCGAGCGCGCGAGCCCGAGCATGTGTATGAGTCGCTCGGTCTGTACGGGATTGGCCTGTATGCGGTCGCGCACGAGGTCGTACATGTGCCGGTAAAGCAGGTCGACGCGATTATCCATTGAGCACACCTCCCGCGCCATTCCTGTATCCATATGCACGAGCGCGTCGAGACTGGCAGTCAGCATGGCGAGCGTGCGTTCCGCGATCTCCATCAGTTCATTGGGCAGTGCCAGTTGTTCATGTTGACCAATGGACAGCACACGCCGGGCAATGTTGGCCGCAAGATCACCTACACGCTCGAGATCGCTGTTGATCTTCAGGATACCAACAACATAACGAACGTCGGATGCAGAGAGGCCTCCAACCTGAAACAGTCGCACGCAGTGCTCCTCGATCTCGATTTCCAGCACATCAATCGGGTGATCAGCTTCGATGACATTCTGTGCGGCCTGCCTGTCGCGCGTACGCACCGACAGAATGCAGCGTCGAGCATTTTCCTCCACGAGCGCACAAAGCTTGAGCAATTTGCGCTTCAGCGGTTCTGTAAAGTTACCTGGTGATGTTGGCATCGGGATATAGAGTTCTCGGGAAAATAGTGATTCCTGACCTCAGGTACTATGCTGTTTCGCCGCTTCCGTTTGCGTCGCCTGCGACAGGAATGATGATGGTGAATTTGCTTCCACTGCCGGGCGAGCTCTCGACGGTGACAACACCGTGATGCGCCTGTGCAATATGCTTGACGATGGCGAGTCCGAGTCCGGTCCCGCCCATCTTCCGACTTCTGGCCTTATCGATACGGTAGAAGCGTTCGAATAGCCGCGGAAGGTGCTCGGCTTCGATGCCATATCCCTCATCTCTCACGGAAATATGCACTTTCTGCATATCGTCCACCGCGGCCGACAGCCAGACGCGCTTTCCCGCTTCAGAATACTTGATCGCGTTGTTCACGAGATTCACCAGTGCCTGCTCGAGCAGAGGTGGATTCATGCGTGCACTGATGTCGCCGTCGCAGTCCAGCTGCAGAATAATGTTTTTCTGCTCTGCATCGTGTTGACACACCTGCATGGCGGATTGCAGCGCATCATGCACAGAACCGGGTGCGAGACTGATTTCCTCGGTATCGCCCGCCTGCTCGATGCGGGACAGACTGAGAAGATCTTCGATGATGGCATTGAGGCGATCGGCCTGTCGGGAAACGATGCCGAGAAAGCGCAGGGCATCGTCGCGATCGTTGATCGCGCCGTCGAGCAGGGTCTCGACGAATCCCTTGATACTCGTGATCGGTGTTTTCAACTCATGAGAGACGTTGGCCACGAAGTCACGGCGAACGTTCTCCAGAGTGCGCAACTCGGTAACATCGTTGAGCACAACGAGGAGTCCAATCGGCATTCCCGCATCGTCTTTCAGGATACTTCCGTGCACCTGCAGGAAGCGTTCAACGTCGTCAACGAGTGTGACATATCCCTCGGTGTTGTCATTTGCGGACAGCGCTTCTTCGACAAAACGCTGCAGACCGACATTGCGCACCACTTCCTGTATGCTTTTCCCACGTACTTTTTCGGGATCCACCTTCAACAGCTCCGCAGCTGAGCGATTGATATTAATCAGTCGCTCGTCCGTATCGAAGGCAAGCACCCCCTCTATCATGCTGTAGAGGACGGCATCCTGCTGGCTGTGCTGTTGGACAATGATGGAAATACGATCCTGGAGCTGCTCGGCCATGGTATTCATCACCTCGGCGAGCTCGGAAAGCTCTTCGGAATTCGGCTCCGGCAGACGGAAGTCGAGATCACCTTCCGCGAAGCGATGCGCACCGTCCTTGAGCTGTTCTATGGGACGTGTGATCCGCCGTGAGAGTACAAGACTGATCAACGCGGCGAGCAGTGTGATGAAGAGCCCCCCCATCACAATCTGCAACTGCAGTGCTGAAACGTTCTCTTCAGCCCGTTTCACCGGAACGGCGGTACGCAGTACACCAATGAGCTCCCCTCCCTCCCGCAGAGGAATGGCAGCGTACATCGTATTCATCTGCAATGTGGCGCTGAAGCGTGTTGACGTCCCTATCTGTCCGTTCAGTGCGCGCTGAACTTCCGGACGTGTCGCATGATTATCCATCGTCGCAGGATCGCGTTCGGAATCCGCCACCACGAGTCCGTCAGGCAGAATAATGGTAATACGCGTCGACGAACGCTGACCGAGCCGCACACAGAAATCTTCCAGTGTGCCGCCGTCAGCATTTCTGAGCTGATGCAGTACTTCCTCTTGCAGCAGTTGTGCACGGGATTCCAGATCATCGGAGACCTGCGTGAGCAGGAGGTTCTTGAAGGAATTGGAGATGAAGAATGTAAAAGCGAAAAGGGCGAGAAAGATGATCAGGAAATTCGATGTATACAGCTGCCAGAACAGGCGCTTTTTTTTCATGCGGTTTTCACGGGATTCATGGCGTTTCCACGAAGCGGTAGCCGACTCCTCTCACTGTTTCGACATATTTGCCCGCGTCACCCAGTTTCTTGCGCAATCCGACGATCTGCACGTCGACACTGCGGTCGGTCACCGGATAACCGTCACCGCGCACGGCTTCGACAATCTGCGAACGGGTAAATACCCAGCCGGGACGATTGGCGAGAAAATGCAGCACCCGAAACTCCGTGAGCGTAAGAGAGACGCCCTCGTCACCGACGAGCACTTCGTGTCTGCCGGGATTGATGACAATATCATGCACACGGAGAATCTCGCTGTCATCCGGCTGTTCCGCTTCTTTTCCTCTGCGAAGCACGGCCTTGACACGCGCAAGAAGAACGCGACGGCTGAAGGGCTTGGTTATGTAGTCGTCCGCTCCAAGCTCGAGCCCGGTCACGATATCCGCTTCCTCACTTCGGGCGGTAAGCATGATGATCGACACCTGCGCTGTCGCCGGATTGTTCTTGATGGATTTGCAGACTTCCAATCCGTCGACTCCCGGCAGCATCAGGTCAAGCAGAATGAGCTCGGGGGTGCTTGTCTTCATGTAGCTGAGTGCGTCTTCTCCGGAGATGACGCTGTCAACAGTATAACCTTCCTTGCTGAGATTGTAGCTGACGAGTTCGAGAATTTCTTCTTCGTCTTCAACTACCAGTATGCGACCTTTGCTGCTCACGTGATATCCACGGATATAGTGATACGAAACCTGATGCTAATATCGCACTCATAATGTTAGCGTTTTGTTAGCGCAATGCAAGATTTCAGTTATACCTGTACGATTCCCTTTATTATCAGGGTTTGGTCAATGTGAGGAAGCGGGTAGTCACGGAAACAACGGCAGTTGATCGCCATGCAGCCTGCGAAACGCCGATGTAGCAAGCGCGGGTCCGGTGGTGGATATCCCATGCTTCCTGCTGGCGGTACGGAAGAGTGCGGAGAGCTGTTCGGCATACACCCCCTCACCCTGCATGCGGCTGACATAGCGTTCATCGTTGAGCGCCCCGCTTCGCATCTGTCGCACGCGGGAGAGCACCTTCTCTTTCCTGTCGGGATAAAAGCGCTGCAGCCAGCCTGAGAACAGCTCCGCTACTGTACGCGGGAGCCGCAGTGGCACGAAAACGGCATAGGACGCTCCGTTGGCTGCCGCTTCCTCGAGAAGAGTGGGAATCTCACTGTCCGTCAGTGCCGGAATCACAGGCGAAAGACTGATACCGACGGGGATGCCGGCGTCCGAAAGCTGGCGCATGGCGCGGAAACGGCGTTCAGGCGTTGATGTGCGCGGCTCCAACTCCCTCGCCAGATCTGCGTCCGCGGTGGGAATGGAAATCAGGACACTGGCCGCATTGTACTGCGCAAGCTCCGCGAGCAGGTCCGCATCCCTCGTAACGAGCGCGTTTTTTGTCACCGCCTGCACGGGATTGCGAAAATCGCGCAGAACCTCAAGGCAACGGCGTGTGATTTCCAGTTCCCGTTCAATTGGCTGCCAGGGATCGGTGACGCCGCTGAGTGCCAGAGCTGTGGGACGCCAGGAGGGAGCGGACAGTTCCTTTCGCAGCAAGGTGGAAGCGTTTTCCTTGACCAGGATGCGCGTTTCAAAGTCCAATCCCGCCGAAAATCCGAGAAATTCATGAAAAGGACGCGCATAGCAGTAAGCGCAGCCGTGCTCACATCCACGGTAGGGATTGATACTTGCCTCGAAGTTGATGTCGGGACTGTCATTCCTTGCAATGATGCTTTTTGAAGCATCCCGCAGGAATTGCGTCCTCGGCGCACGCTCTTCTTCAGGGAAATCCCCCAATCGCTCGTATTCCCGCTGTTCAAAACGGTTTGCGGGATTCGAGGTAACTCCGCGTCCGCGGAAACCGTCATCGCTGTTCTTTTGCTTTCCTCTCATGAGTCTGCAGCTGTTTTCATGCATACAAAACGTTCAGAACGTGGCGTTTAGTGCCATGATGGACAGCGATTTCCACCACGGCATATAGGATAAAAGACGCATTGGTATTATCTTGAAAAAACCCTGTAAGGTGCATGTTCCGCACCTTTGAACTATAACATACGTCGATACATTAAACGCAAGGATTGCACATGAAACGGATGTTGCTGCTCGGTGACGAGGCCATCGCCCAGGGGGCGCTCGACGCCGGACTCTCCGGGGTATATGCCTATCCCGGCACCCCTTCGACGGAAATCACTGAATATATCCAGAAAGTAAAAGACGCCCGCGAACGGGGCGTGCACTCGGATTGGAGTGCGAACGAAAAGACCGCGATGGAAGCGGCGCTCGGCATGTCATACGCCGGCAAGCGCGCCATGGTATGCATGAAACATGTCGGACTCAACGTGGCGGCCGATGGTTTCGTCAATGCCGGTATTACGGGGGCGAATGGCGGACTGCTGGTGCTTGTCGCCGATGATCCTTCCATGCACTCTTCGCAGAATGAACAGGACAGCCGTTATTACGGCAAGTTCGCGCTCGTACCGATCATCGAACCTTCCAATCAGCAGGAAACTTACGAAGCCGCTGCGTACGGCTTCGAGCTTTCCGAGAAATACGGTACGCCCGTGATGGTGCGTATCACCACGCGTCTCGCGCATTCCCGCGCCGGCGTGGAACTCTCTGAAGCGAAAGCCGAGAATGAGCTGCGTCTTCCGGCGGACAAGCGGCAGTTCGTGCTGCTTCCCGCCATCGCCCGGAAAAACTACCAGTCCCTTCTCGGTAAGCAGGTCGCGTTCGAGGAAGAATCGGAAAAATCACCGTTCAACAAGTATATCGACGCCGACGATCGTTCGCTCGGCATCATCGCCTGCGGCATCGGGTACAACTACCTGATGGAAAATTACCCCGAGGGCTGTCCCCATCCCGTCCTGAAAATCAGCCAGTATCCCGCACCGCGCGATCTGATCAAGCGCATGCTCGACGAGTGCGAGCGCGTCCTGATCCTCGAAGAAGGCGCGCCCTTCCTCGAAGAGCAGATTCGTGGATTGATGGATGTCAGTTTCAACATTCTCGGTCGCCTCGACGGCACCGTGCCGCGCGCAGGTGAACTGAACCCGAATATTGTCGCGAAGTCTCTGGGACGCGAGATCACGATTACCGAGGACAAATCCGAAATCGTGCGTCCTCGTCCCCCCGAACTTTGCCCGGGCTGCCCGCATATCGACAGCTACAACGCGCTCAACCAGGCGCTTTCCGAGCTCGAACCCGGACGCGTGTTCAGCGACATCGGCTGCTACACACTCGGCGCACTCGAACCCTTCAATGCCATCAACTCCTGCGTCGACATGGGCGCATCGATCACCATGGCCAAGGGCGCCGCGGATGCCGGCCTCTTCCCTGCCGTCGCCGTGATCGGGGATTCCACCTTTACGCATTCGGGCATGACCGGACTGCTGGACGCGATTATTGAGGACAGTCCCATCACCGTCATGATTGTCGACAACGAAACCACGGGTATGACGGGCGGACAGGCAAGTTCCGCACGCGGGAAACTCGAAGACATCTGCAAGGGACTCGGTGTTCCGGAAGATCACATCCGCGTGGTCGAACCGCTGAAGAAGTACCACGACGACAACGTCGCCATGATCAAGGAAGAACTGTACCACAAGGGCGTGTCCGTGATCATCGAACGCCGCGAGTGCATTCAGACCGCGAAAATTGCCCGCAAACTGGCCAAGGAGGTGGCAAACAAATGAAACGTGACATCATCCTCGCCGGCGTCGGCGGACAGGGCATCCTGACCATCGCTACAATTATCGGCTATGCAGCCGTGGAACGCGGACTCAATCTCAAACAGGCTGAAGTACACGGCATGTCGCAACGCGGCGGCGACGTACAGTCCCACCTGCGCATCAGCGACGCACCGATTTATTCCGACCTCATTCCCGAGGGACGAGCAGACCTGATCATCGGCATCGAACCGATGGAAACGCTGCGTTACACGACCTACCTCGCCCCTGAAGGCTGGTTGATCACCAATCGCAAGCCCTTCGTCAACATCACCGACTATCCCGACTACGAAACCGTGTGGAAGGAAATCGAAGACCTCCCGCGCAGCATCCTCGTCGACGGTGAAAAACTCGCTCGCGAAGTAGCCACCGCCCGTTCGATGAACATGGTCATCCTCGGTGCCGCCTCACCCTTCCTCGACATTCCCGCCGAGGACCTCGAGTCGGCCATCAAAGCCATCTTTGCACGCAAGGGCGATGCCATCGTCGAACAGAACCTCGCAGCCTTCCGCGCCGGCCGAGCCCTCGCGGAAGAACGCAACCTCGCCACAAGTTAATACTCCCTCGCTTTTAGCAGAGTACATCTGTAACCCCCTCCAATTTCGGAGGGGGTTTTGTTTTGGAAGTCAATCTCGATTGCGATTTCGACTTCGATTTCGATTTCGACTTCGACTTCGACTTCGATTTCGACTTCGACTTCGACTTCGATTTCGACTTCGACTTCGACTTCGACTTCGATTTCGACTTCGATTTCGACTTCGACTTCGATTTCGACTTCGACTTCGATTTCGACTTCGATTTCGATCTCGAATTCGAAATCGAAATCGAAATCGAGATTCTGTATTAAAAAAAAGCCCCCATCTGTTAGCCAGATTGGGGGCTTGTCAGCAAGTACGCTAAAAGCTTACTCCACGATCTTGCCGGCGCGGAGTTCCTTTGCGAGGCGGTCGAGGCGGTAGATGTGATTGATCGCTTCGATCATGCCGGCGCTGTGGACGGAGACGGTGCGGTTGCCCATTTCCGGTGCGAAGATGAATTCGCCGGGGAGGGATTCGATGTTGCCATCGAATGCGAGGCCGACAATTTCCTTCTTGCGGTTGATGAGCGGAGATCCGCTGTTACCGCCGATGATGTCGTTGGTAGACACGAAATCGAGCGGCGTGCTCATGTCGAATTCTGCCGGAGGATTGAGCCAGCGCTCGGGAAGCGCCCACTGCTCATCGTTCGGGAAGCTGTAGTGGCGGTCGTACATGCCGTAGAAGGTAGTGTGCGACGGGGCCTTGGTACCGTTGTACTCGTAGCCGTCGACGATACCGTCGCTGATGCGCAGCGTGAACGTGGCATCGGGCGGAACGCTGGTGCCATAGACGTCGAACAGGGCGCGTCCGAGAAGCGCTTTGTTCACGGCGTCACGTGCACTGGTCTCACGGGCAACTTCCGATGCGGCCATGCGGCGCGGCGTGGCCATGCGGGCAATAACGATAAGAGGATCGTTGGAGTTGCGAATGCTCTCGGGGAAACCTTCCGCAAACTGCACATAGCGGGCGGAGTCGAGAATGATACTCTCGTTGAGCAGACGCTGCGCGGCCTGTGCCGGAGTCTGTCCCTTCAGAGCGTACTGCACCAGAGGATCACTGTCACCGAGGTAGTGCTCCATCATTCCAAGCTTCTTCTCGAGTACGAGACGCTCCATATCCATGTCAGGACTGACGGGCTTGGAGAGCGAGCGCATGGTGAGTTTCAGGGCATTGCCCTGGAAGGCCTTGGGACGCTCATCTTCGGGCTTGTCAAGTTCATAGATCATGCGGGCAAGACTCATGGCCTTGTTCAGTGACTCAGGCGCGCCGAGTACTTCAAAGCGAAGACCGAGCAGATCAGGGGCCACCGAACGAATCTTTGCATTCGATTCTTCGATCTCATCCCAGACCTGACCATACTTCGCGCTCAGCTTGGGATCAGCCATGACCGCGGCGCGGAACTTGCGGTCGAAATCCTTGCGGCGCTGCATCAGTACGTCATTCTCGAGTCCCTCCAGCTGACCCTTGTACGCCTTCTGCGAATTGGCCATGCTGAAAATGTCATTCGTGCGTTCTTCCTTCTGCTCGGGATGCAGCTTGATATAGGATTTCAGCACGTCCACATAGTCGTCGAGCAGCATGGAAATCCAGGGGAACTGCACGTCGCGGTTGAATTCGAGCTGCGCAGTGGTACTCAGACGGCTGGTGCTGCCCGGATTACCCACGGTGAACACGAGTTCGCCGTCGCTCGGTCCGTTCTGGCTCCACTTGTAATAGTGATCCGTCTTCAGCGGCTTGCCATTCTCGTCATAGACGCGGAAGAAGTTACAGTCGAGTGTGTAACGCGGATACGTGAAGTTGTCGTCATCGCCACCGAAGAACCCGAGAGAGAGTTCCGGCGAGAACACGAGACGCACATCCTCATAGCGCTTGTAGACATAAGCGGAGTACTTGCCGCCGTTGAAGAAGGTGACGAGCTGGCAGCGGTTGCCGGTTTCTTCAGCGATACGGCCTTCAATTTCGCTGATCTTGGCATCACGTGCCTGCAGGCGTGCTTCATCGGTGTCAGCGGCATCCATGGCGGCGATAACCTCGCCGGTCACGTCGCGGATTTCCACGAGCTGTTCGACGAAGAGTCCTTCTACGGGACGCTCATCTTCAAGCGTTTTGGCGATGAAGCCGTTCACGGGAAGATTCTCCCCTTCTTTCGAGACAGCTTCGACGGACTGCCGTCCGCAGTGATGGTTGGTCATGACGAGTCCGTCAGCACTGACAAAGCTCGCGGAACAATACGTCGCGAAACGCAGCGCGGACATGCGGACGTCATCCATCCACTGCTGATCCGGCGCGAAGTTATACTCTTCCTTGAAGTACTCGAGTGGCGGATAATCGAATGTCCACATCCGTCCGTTGTCGAAGCGCTGTGCTTCGATGCTCTCGAGCTTGGCCTGCTTGGCCTTCTGATACGGAGTCAGCTCCTGCGTGCTGCTGCAGCCGGCGACAAATACCAGGGCCACAATCAGCAGCAGGCCTTTCTGCACAATTGTTCGCATTGCATTACCTGTAAATGATAAAAGGTTGGAGCGTGTATTCATCCCTCATTCAGGGAGATAATAAGGTACAAAATTTCTCCGAAATCCTGTCCAATCATTGCTATACGGCCCCGAATCGGGAAAGTTACATTTCCCGCAACGACCCCCTTATGCGAAATCCCCGCGTCCCTCTTTCCACATTTACTCCCCTGATGGGGATATGGAAACAGGAACACGGGGATTCACTGCGTAATTTTCAGTTGTCGCAGATTATCAGCGGAGGTTCGGCAGTGCTCCGCGTTCGAGTTCGCGCGCGACGCGCTCAGCCTTGAAGATGTGGCGCACGGCTTCGAGAATACCCGAGGAATGCACCGATACGGTGCGGTTCCCCATGTCTTCGGCAAAGATGAAATCGCCGGGGAGGGACTCGATGTTGCCGTCGAATATGAGTCCGACGATCTCGCCCTTGCGGTTGATCATGGGGCTCCCGCTGTTTCCACCGATGATGTCATTGGTGGATGCGAAGTCCAACGGTGTACTCATGTCGAATTCTTCCGGCGGATTCTGCCAGCGCTCGGGCAGTGCCCAGGCTTCTTCGCCGGGGAAACTGTAGTGACGGTCATACATGCCGTAGAACGTCGTGTGTGCCGGAGCTTTCGTGCCGTTGTATTCATAACCCTCGACCACACCGTCCGCGATGCGGAGTGTGAACGTCGCATCGGGGGGAATATCGGTGCCATAGACGTCGAAGAGTGCGCGTCCCAGCAGTGCGCGGTTCACCTGATCGCGTGCGCTGTTTGCCTGGGACACTTCCACGGCTTCCTGGTAGCGCGGCAGCGCCATGCGTGCGGCAACGATGAAAGGATCGCGCGACTGCGTGATGCTGCTCGGTGCACCCATGACCAGGGACGCGATAGCGACGGAATCCGCAAGCTTGCTGCTGCTGAGAAGCGCCGTGGCGGCATCCTTGCAATTGCGGCCCTGCAGCAGTTCCATCATGACGGGATCGTCTGCGCCAAGCAGTTTCTTCATTGCCATGAGCTGCTTTTGCAAGGTGAGGCGCTCGAGGTCAGGATCTTCTGTGATGGGCTTGGAGAACTGCTTTTTCACAAGGTCAAGTTTCTGGCCCTGGAAAGAGTCATCACGCTCTGCTTCCGGTTTGGCGAGCTGCTCCGCCAGCACGGCGAGCTGCGAGGCTTTCGCAAAATGCTTCGAGATACCGAGTCCGCTGTTGCGGAAGCCATACAGCTCCGGTGCAATGGCGCGCGTGGCCGCGCGTGTTTCTGCGATCTCGTCCCACACGTGTCCGTACTTCTCGGCGAGTTCCGGACGCTTCATCACTTCCGCCTTGAACTGGCGATCGAAATCGCGGCGACGCTGCATGAGCACGTCGTTGCGCAGTCCGTCGAGCCGTCCCATATACGCTTTCTGTCCGTTGGCGATGCTCAGGATGTCCGTACGCATCTCTTCTTTCTTGTCCGGATGCATTTCGGTGTACGTCAGCAGCACTTCCATGCGATTGTTGAGCAGATCGGAGATGAAGGGATACTGCACATCGCGGTAGTACTCAAGCTGTTCGGTAGTGCTCAGACGGCTGGTGCTGCCGGGATTACCAACCACGAACACCGCTTCGCCTTCCGCTGCGCCTGCCTGGCTCCAGTTGAAGAAATGATCGGGTTTGTAGGGCTTGCCGTCATCATCGTAAACGCGGAAGAACGTGCAATCGAGTCCGTAGCGCGGATACGTGAAGTTGTCCCATTCCCCGCCGAAATGCGCTGCCTGGATTTCGGGGGCGAGCACGAGACGGACGTCGTTGTAGCGCTTGTAGATATACAGCGAATACTTGCCACCGTTGTACAGGGTGACGACCTGTGCGCGGTTGCCTGTTTCCTCTTCCGCGGCTGCTTTGATCTCATCGATCTTCTTGTCGCGGGCTTCGAGACGCGCCGCGGGATCTTCCACGGCGTCCATGGCGGACTGCACATCGGCGGTCACGTCACGGATGTCGACGAGCTGCTCAACGAAGAGATCGGGCACCTTGCGCTCGTCCTCGAGCGTCTCGGCGAAGAAGCCGTTGTCCAGCAGATGCTCGCCTTCTTTCTGCACCTGCACCAGCGGTGAACGCGAGCAGTGATGGTTGGTCATCACCAGTCCGTCAGCACTGACGAAGGAGGCCGAACACCAGGTGGCAAAACGCAGGGCGGACATCCGCACATCGTCGAACCATTCCTGGCCGGGATTGAAATTGTAGGTTTCCTGCAGATACTGTTTCGGGGCGTCCTCGAACGTCCACATGCGGCCGCTGTCGAATGGACCGGCCTTGATCTGTTCGAGTTTCTCTTTTTTCGCCTTCTCGTATGACGACATGCTGCTGGAGCCGCAACCGGCCAGCAGAACCACGGTCATCATGACGGCGACGGAACGAAGTACGTTACGTAGCATCATGTGCATGAATTTCCTGTTCGTGAAACATATTTTTTTCGGTGGGTATCTTCGATTTTCTCAGCGGATAAAATACGAAATTCTCCTCAGAATCCGGTCCCGCGCAGCATCGCAGCCCGCGGACTAAGGCATTTCGAGATAGTGGTCCGGGATGGAACTCCCTTCCCTCTCCTCATCCCACAACACACTGAGTATCCACCACCGCGATCCGTCATGATACAGCTGAATGCTGTTGATGCCGCGTGCAAACGGCAGAGGATCCTCGGCGTGTTCAAAGCTTTCGTAGGTGCTGAACACATGCGCGATATGCCCGAATCTCTCCACCCTTCTGCCGATTTCCCGTTCGTGGAAACTCCCGGATTCGAAGTATTTGGTGGCCGAGCGGATATAGTCATCCACGCTCACCGTGCGCAGCTGCACGTCATCTTTCCCTTTCCACACCACGGGCTGCAATCGCGCGCTCTGCGTGAACAGCGCCCGCAGCCTGTCCCAATCATCCTTCTCCCCCGCGCGACCGCTGACTGAAGCGTACAGAGCGCGTACGATGGCGTCGATGGAGGAATGATCAGAGGCGCGGAAACTGCGCTTCCCGCCATCCGGCCGCTGCGTATGGGCGCTGGTCGCGGGAGCATGGAAAAGCAGGATGAGGAAAAGCGTGCAGAGGCTGAGGGAGACGTAAGCAATGCGCATCGTGACCTCGCGTGGTGAAGGGATACAGCAGTATTCGTGAAAACAGGGGAAAAGTTTCCGGGAAAATGCATGTACAGCCATCCCTCGCGGGCACCCTCGTTGGCGGACGCCTGCGCTGACGAGCGCATGCACTTGCGAGCACCCCCGTTACCAGTCTCCGGACATCACCAGCGCGATCTGATGATTGTTGAAATCGTGATAGGCGTTGTTCGACTGATTGCGGATGAAGTTGTAGGCGAGTCCGATCGAAAGTCCCTTTCCCTGCGCATTGCGGAAGAACGGATACAGTGCCTGCAGGCGAAAAACGAAGCGGCGATCCTTGCGCTGCGGATATCCTTCAAAGGGTTGTCCCAACAGGTCAGTTGCTGTCCGGGGATAATCCTTCCACAGGTATTCGACGGCGTTCATCGTGCGAATGTCCCCGAACACTGTGCCGTCGAGCCGAAGACGAAGTTCGTGGGATTGATAGCCATAGCGGTCGTCAAAAATCTCATCCTCGGTGAGTCCGATAAAGGCCTCTTCGTTTACGTAGCGCGCATCGCTGCTCGGATTCGTTCTGCGCAGCCAGGAGAGGACGAGAGGGGCCGAGGAACTGAGATGAAACACCACACCGGTCGAAATTGTGAACTGCGTCGTTGATGGGGTGGAGAATCGGGAAATCACCGCGACGGGCGGTTTTACTCCTCCCTTGCCCTTCCCGGGTTTGCCGTCGGTTACCCATGTCGTATCGCTGACGGTTTCGGTGTACATCTTGTGTCCCGCATCCAGCGCAACGAAACCGTCCATCGCCTTCGCCAGGGGATGACTGAGCACCACACCGCCGTTGACTTCGAAATGGTTGAACTGCGTGAGATTGGGATAGCTCTTGAGCTGCGTGGTGACATGCAGCATGCTCATCAGCTCGCCGCTCACATGCCGGCGAAGACGCAGGAGCAGCGAAGCGCGGCGGAAGTCATAGAAATCCCAGTTGTCGTGATCAAACCGCGCGCCGACCTGCGGGATGACGAAAAGATATGTCACAAGACTGTCGCTGAACTCCTCCGCTGGAGGTGGTGCGGGAACGGGACCTCTAACGGTGTTGGATTGCAAACTGCTGTACTCCGCTTCCTCCTCAGCGCCATCATCGGACAGGTAATCAAGCTGAAACTGCGAGTATCCTCCCACGGTGTGCACGTGATACGTGCGGTCGCTGTAGGTGCGGAAAAGCACAAGGGCGCCATAGTAATATCCCTGCATGTAGGCGGAGCCGGACTGCGTTCCGGCAGTCAGCGCGCCGAACAGTGCATGATACACGTCTTCCCGCTTCTCGTAGAAGGAAAAGCTGTTGTCGTCATAGGTGCTGGATGTGTAGAGGGAAAACCCGACCTGCGCTGTGGCACTGGAAGTCAGCATGAGAAAGCCCAGGATGAGGTACTGCAGTCTCATACCGCATCCCTCCCCTTGTCCTGCGCAAAACGCACGGTTTTCGCCCAGGTCATACGCTCCTTCTTGATCACATCCATATAAAACGCTTTTGCGACGACGAACAGCCAGAGCTGACAGTACACAAGATACATCGCACCGATGAGAAGGAAGGCGACGAAACTGTCCTCACGATCATACGACAGTGCCAGCATGATTTCCGCGTAGAACAGGACGATAGCCATGATCCACACAAGTGTGTACGGGCCCGGCAGTGGTATGGCGATCACACCCGAAGCCGCGAGTATGAACATCAGGTCGGAAATCACAATGGCAATGAAGAAGATATAGTACAACGCCACGGCATTGAACACCTCGAAGCGCAGACGGCGGCTCTTGAGATCCTTCCACTGGGAAAGGAATTTCTTCGACACATAGTTATTGCCTCGTACCCATCGCGTCCGCTGTTTGATCCAGACGCTCCAGGTTTCCGGTTCCTGCTCGAAGGTGACGGCGTAAGGGATGACCTTGATCTTCCATCCCTTCATGTACATGCGGATGCTCAGCTCGGAGTCCTCGGTAATGGCGTCCTCATCCCAGCCTCCGAGTTCTTCGACGATCTCGCGTCGGATGACAAAGTTCGTACCCGGCAGCGTGGCGATGCGCATCAGCTTCCAGCGTCCCGCCTGGAGAATAGACTGAAAACTCAGGGTTTCGATATTGATGAAGCGCGTCAACAGGGTGCGGTTCTTGTTCACCGTGCGGAATTTCCCGAGCACGGCGCCCAGCTCGGGATGCTCGACCAGCTGCGCGCTCAGGTGACGCAGCGCATCGGTGGCGGGAGTATTGTCCGCATCATAGATGGCGATGACGGGAAAGCGCGCCTGGCGGAAGCCGAGGTTGAGCGCCCGCGATTTCCCCTTCCCTCCTTCACCCGCGGGAACGTCGTAGCAGATCACACGTGCGTCCTCTGCTGCATGTGCGCGTACAATGTCACCAGTACCGTCGGATGAGCCGTCATTGATCACAATGATCTCCAGTCGATCTTCGGGATATTCCAGCGCCCGCATGGCAGTGAGTGTGGCGTCGATGACCACTTCCTCGTTGTGGGCGGGAATGAGTATGGATACGCCGGGCAGCCGGTCGTCTTCGACATGGACCTCCCTGCGTTCTTTCAGAGAGGACGAATGATGCAGATACCCCGCGAGGGTCAACAGCAGCTGCCATGCGATCATGAACCAGATCAGGATGACAGCGAGGACGAAGAGTCCGTTCACAACAAGTTGCAGGATTTCACTCATCGCGACCTCACGATCTGCGGCGGTGCGGTGGGCAGCGGATGCCGCCTGCGCCGAATGCGCGTGACGATGTACAGTAGTCCGAGCAGCACCAGCGCTACGGCGCCAAAGAGCACGATAAGAGTAGATGACCACAAACTGGTGAGGTCGATGCTGTAGGAAACGGCGCCACTGGTAATAATCTGCACGCGGTGCTCACCGTCAGGCAGTCGCACGCTGTAACGCATGATGCCCTCGCGCACGGGCAGTTCACGTTTTTCCCCGTCAATCAGAATCTCCACGGGTTTTTTGTTGATGGTGACATAACAGCGTTCGGCAGAGCGATAGGTGAAGGAGACGCTTCGCTCACCCTCATCCAGAGAAAGCAGCGTTCCCGTGCAGCTGAGCAGCGTGGCGTGAAGCACACCGGATTCGAGCAGCGCTTCCCCCTGCGATTCGAGCTGCACGTGATGGCGTCCCGCGGGAATGAGGAAGCGTCCGTCCCCCGCCGACGTGCGCAGTGCGCCGTCGATGAGCACGTACTTCTGTGATGGACTCAGTTCCAGTGTGACGGCGTGGGGTGAAAATATCTCATAGCCGCCGGGCACATGCTTCCAGCGTACTTTTCCGGTGGACGCATAGCTGAGCATTGGGAAGTCATGGGGATTGATGCTCGATTCCGCATACACGACCGTGCGATCGACTTCACTGCTCGCGACCTGGTAGAGAGAGAATGCTTCGATGCCCGATTGCACAAGTGTCGGGAACATCGTGGGCGTTTCTTTGCTGCGGAAGGAGAGAATATTGATATCCAGCGCAAAATCATCACCCATCAGCTGCCGGTATCGGCTGGCGATCGCATGGTACCGCCGCGGGGATTCCGACCAGCGGGCCATGGGATCCTCGACGATAAGTGTAAACGGATACTCCTCGTCAAGAGCGATGATGCGTTCTATGTCGATGCCCTGTGATGCACGCAATCCTGGCGAGCCAAGATTGTCGAGCATGGTGACGAGCACGGAGAAGCCCGGACGCTCATTGCGGATTTCATACGCGAGTTGCAGCAGCCGCCGGTGCATGTCGACGACCTTCTGGACGCGGTAATCCTCGAACAGGCGCAGGGCGCGGGGATTGTCTTTCCAGTAATATCTTCCACCCTGTTCAAACAGAAGGGCGGGATCGAAGCCCTGCAGCGCAGCGAACTCCTTTCGTGCGCTGGGATGCATGGGCGCATAGTTGCCGGGTTCGGCTGGACCCCGTACGTCGGATTCGAAATAGGTCTCAGCGATGTTCACGCCGTCGAAATCATGCTGACGCAGGAAGCTTGCGTATTCACGCATCATGGCGCCGACACAGGCGGAATCCGTCATCGCGAGCGGATAGCGCCACGACGCACGGTTATCTTTCCCGTACACATTTTTCTCACGCCACTCGGGATGTTCCTCCCAGAATTTGTGACTGATCTGCGGGGGTTCGAGCCAGGCGTAGATGAGGATGCCATTCTCGTGACAGAGTCGTACGAGCCGCTCGTAGTCGTAGGTGTATGTATGGTAATCGTGCCAGGAGCCGACATACACCGCGCGCACGCCATGCGTGACCCAGCGACGAACCAGGGATTCGACAGGAATCGCGCTGCGGAAGCCCGGGTCGAAATACACTTCGAGAGCGTCCCTGCGAAATACCGGATGCAGATCCATATCCTTCGCCACGTACTGGATGAGGAATGGATACCGGCTGACACCCATATCGGTGTGCGGATCGAGACGCGTCCCGAGATACAGAAAACGTCCTTCCCCGAACGCGCGACTGATCACCACCGGCGCTTCTGTTTCAGGGTCCGCTGCATAGATAACGTCGTCACTCTCCACCTCGAATTTTCTGAACGCGGTGGATTCGTTCCAGAGCACATCGTCTTCCGGATACAGCCGCTCGCGCAATCCGGTGAGGCGAACGCTTGTGCCGGTGTATTTCATCCCAAGTTCGAGCGAGAACTCGTTGTGACCGTCCGTCACCGCACGTCCCCCGTGCCGAATCCATTCCACCAGCTCACTGAACTGCGGGTTGCGCAGGTTCTCCACCGCGGCGTAGGGGACGGCGAGCAGGCGACAGTATTCTTTCCTGAACCTGCCACCCAGGTGCAGCGTGTCAACCTTCGCACCGACGCTCTGGAAAGCGGCGGCGAAGCTCTGCTGATCCCGCATCGCTCCTCCTGTCGCCGTGCTGTCCCACAGCACGGTCACCGAAAGCTCATCGCGCGTATCCTCCTCGGTGAACAGGTCGTCATACCATGAGCGCAGCGTACGCTTGACGCTGGTGAACAATCCTTCGTCATACTGTTTGATTTCTGTCGGTGTGGCCAGATAGAGCTGTCCATCCTCCAGCGTGATCTTCCGCTTCACAAGTCCCGTCTGCCGCGCCGAGGAAACTTCCGTACGCAGCACTTCCCCATCACGGGCGAACCAGTATTCCCGCAGGTATTGATCACGCAGTTCAATGGCAATTTCCCCGCCACCGGTGAGTATGGCTTTGTCCTGCAGCTGCACACGGTTGTACATGCGCTGCGGATCGATGAAGGTGAAACCGCGTTCGCGAATGCCGCGCACCAGGCGACGCAGGTTTTCGTGAGGGACGAAGGAATGGAAAAAGAACGACGCAAAGCCGTCGCGCACGGCGTAGTTCACATCCGCGTGTCCCAGCATGAAGCCCACCTGTCTGCGCGCGACCTCCGGGTCGCCCGGATCGAGCTGTACGTAGCCCAGGTTCTCGGGATAGATTTTCTGTCCATGTATATCGCGATAAATGATATACGGGAAGATCTGTCCATACGCCGCGCTGTTGATGGCGCTGCGCTGTTCCATGGCGGAGGAAAAAATCGTGGCAACGCCGTCATACGTGGTCATCGAGCCCGTGTAATGCGGGGTTTCCCAGATGATCGGGTATATGCCGTTTCGGATGCATTCTTCGAGGCTGTTCGTGATTTTGGAACGGACATACTGCACGGTTTCGTCCTTGATGGGCCCCCCGGCATTGATATCCCAAAACTCGTAATCCGCCGCAGTGATGCCGCGGTACTGATGCGTGGCGCCGTGCAGTGTCACCGCCCCGCCCTTCTCGACCATGTAATGGATCGCATCCACGAAATCCGGCTTGTCCGTCAAACTCACCCGTATGCCGCGTTCGGGATTGATGTAATACGGAATGAGTGCAATGAGGAAAGGAACGCCTTCATCTTCGAGAAGATCCGCCAGGTCACGCAGACGGTCCGGATCCTCGAGGGGATGCACGTCCTCAATCCGCACGATGGCGCGATGTGATTCGGGATGATCTTCGCCAAGTATGTCATGCAGCATGTCGGCGAACAGCAGGTAGCGGTCGCGCTCATCTGCCAGTGCGAAGGGGGAATCTGCGACGTACCAGAACTTTCCGCTTTGCATGATGTAGGGTGTCGAACCTTTGCGGCGGTTTTCCGCAATGGCGTGCACCGTGCATTTCGTGGCGTCGGTCACGCGGCAGAGTGTGATGTTGGGCTCCGACTTGGTGAACATCTGCTCACCTCTAAACACGCGGGACCAGCCCTGGACGGTATCTACTCGTTCAGGATGGAAACCGTAGCGCGCATCGAGATCATACTGTTCTGCGTAATGCAGGATACCGGTATGCAGCCACACCGCAGTGCGTTTCCGTTTATGCAGATTCTGCATAAATATTTTCGGCGTGCGGCAATCCAGCGTGTAGCCAATGAAAAACACGGCGTCGAAAGCATCCATGTCCCCGTCCCGGTACTCCTCCACACTTCGCACATCGGTGTCGGTGTGAAAGTGTCCCATAAGCTGCGCGAGCTGATATGCATCGCCTCGTCCCAGATTCTCCTCGCGGGCGGGACCCTCGAAATACACGACGACGCGTTGCGTGGTGACGGAATCGGTACGGGATGGCATCGTGCTCTTCATCTGTGCCGGCATCTGCAACGGCAGAATGAACAGCCCGAAGAGTATCGTCAGGAATGGAATTTTCATGTTTCTCATTTCATCACCTGCAGAATGATTGAGGTGATGTGATTGGTGTTACGTGCGACAAGCAGGTAGCTGCCGGTGGAGGGAAAGAGCGATCCCGAAAGCTGCATGCGCGCATCATTCATTTCTGATATGGAAAAGGCACGAAGCAGGCGTCCTGACATATCGTAGACGTCCAGCTCCGCGACACCGTCAGGCAGGAGCAGTGTGACGTTGCCGTGTGAGGGACGCGGCCAGGCTTCAAGTTTCCAGTCGCCGGGTTCTGCTGTGCCAACGAGGCGGAGTTCAGGACTGTATTCCGTGCTCCCGTCCATATCCACCATGCGCAATCGCCAGGCTGTTCCTGCAGTCGCGACGAGGCAGTCCCGCCACTGATATTCCGCTGATGCGGTGCGAAGGGAGGAGCTGGATTTGACGAAGCCGATTTCCTCCCAGCCGGTCGCATCCAGTCGCTCAATCGCATAGCCGAGCAATGCCTGCTCATCCTCAACCAGCCAGTGCAGCTGCACGCAGCCATCGATCTCGCTCGCGGTGAATGCACGGAGGGTAACGGGATAGGGATACGTGCCGTTGCGCAACACGGTACCGTAATCCCCCACCACATACACATTTCCCCCGTGCGCATCGGCGCTGTAAAGGGTGTGCTGCGCATGGGAAATCTCGCGCACCCATGTCTGTCCGAAATTGCTGGTGCGCATAATGGTGCCGTCTTCCCCTACTGCGGCGTACTCATTCGGTGCGGGATGTGTAAGATGGAAGAGGGCCGCGGTGGTGCCGCCGGGACAATCGGTCCAATGCTGTCCACCGTCCGTTGTGCATGAGAGCGTCCCGTCATCCCCACAGAGCATGCCGCGATTGCCGTCGCGGATGACATGAAACAGCGCATCCTGCGTCCAGCTCTGCTGATGTGACCAGGTGTACCCCCCATTCGTGGTGCTGAGCACCTTGCCGTTGGTACCCACGATCGTCCCGTGATCACTGTCGGTGAAATGCACACCGAGGAGGCTTTCCAGCGTTCCACTCGCCACCGGATACCAGCCAGCACCGCCATTCGTGGTCTTGATGATGCGTCCCGTGCTGCCGACGATATAGCCTGTATCGCTGTCGAGCATATCTACCGCATTGAGCGCAACGGATGTCCCGCTGGCTATTGAGGACCAGTTGTAGCCGCCATTTGTTGATCGCAGCACCAGTCCCCCGTTCCCACAGGCAAGCAGCGTTTGTCCATTGATATTGTCGATCCCGTACAGCGGCTGCATCACCGGTTGCGCGCGCAGCTGCCAGCTGATACCGCCGTTGGTGGACGCGAGCACTTCTCCATCGGAAGTCACTGCCCACGCGGTAGATGGAATCGCGGCCGTGACAGCATTGATGCTGCTGCGCGTCCCTGACGTGACCATGGAGAAGCCGTTGTTGTTGACCGAGCGCAGGATAACGCCGTAGAGTCCCACTGCCACGGTACTCGCACCCTGGAGGGCCAGACCTTCGAGTCCATAGCTCGTACCCGACGTGACCGTCGACCAGTAAGCACCCCCGTTCGTGCTGCGATAGATCGCTCCGCTTTCCCCAGCCGCGTAGCCATTCTGTCGATCGGAGAAGCGTACCTTGTTGAGATCTGCAGACGTCCCGTTGTTGGTCATGCGCGACCATGTCGTCCCACCATCGGTGGAACGAATGACACCACCACCGGTACCGACTGCCCAGCCATAACTGGCATCCACAAAAAACACATCGATCAGGTCGCTGGAAAACTGTCCGGGAAACACCTGCCGTGCGGTCCAGCTGACCCCACCATTCGTCGTCTGCACGATGGTCGTCCCACTCCCGACGGCAACACCATTCTGCGTGCTGGTGAAAAACACCCCGTTGAGGTTATTGCTCGTCCCTGTGCTGCGCGGGGTCCATGTCGCTCCGCCATTACTCGTCGTATGCAGCAAACCCGCATCACCGACGAAGGCGGCGAAGGAGGAATTGACCGCGTGCACGGTGTTGATTCCCGCCGTGGTGCTGCTGTTCTGCTTCTGCCAGGTGAGGCCCCCGGTCGAGGTATGGAGTACGACACCATTGTCGCCGACCACGTAGGCGGAATATGCAGAAAGTGCATAAACCCCGCGGAAAATATCCTCCCTATGGCTTTCCTGGTTTGACCAGCTGCTGCCACTGTCCGTGCTTTTGATAATCACTCCGGCGGCACCGACGGCCCAGCCCGTGCTGCTGCCCGGCGCGAAATGGACGTTCCAGAGATCATTCCCCTGTGGCGAAGGATGCCGCCATTCCCATTGCGCGTGCAGGGATGGGGACAGAAAGCATAGGAAAACAATGAGTGTGATATATCTCATGTGACAGGTACTATTCTACTATGATCATTCGTGTTTCAATTCTTCTGCCGCTGCGGAGGAGCAGCAGGTAGGCGCCGGACTGCGGAAAGGCTTCCCTCACGAGCGTGAAGCTCGCGCCCGCGTGCGCATCCGTCTGTTGACGGGAAAAAATCTCTCTTCCCAGCATATCGAAAACGCGCAATTCCGCGTCCCTCACATCCCGCGCGAGCTGAAGCTGCGAGGTCGACCGAAGGGGATTCGGATACAGTGCGCGCACAAGCGAGCTTTCGGGGGCTGGACGATCATTGATTCCGGTGGATGCATCATTCCATGTCAGCACCGTAGCATAATCCCCTGAAATCCATCCGCGATGCGGAGAGATGAAATCGAGTCCGAAAAGGTCGTATCCCGTCCTTGCGTAGTGACGTATCCAGTTCGCCCCGGCATCAGTGCTCTGCAGCACCAGTCCATCATCCCCGATGGCCCACAGGGCGTTGCGCGTGGGAGTGCTGACGACGTACACAGCGGTGCTTACCCCGCTGTTCTGCTTCGTCCAGCTCGCACCGGCATCCGTCGTATGCAGAATCGTGCCGACTTCACCTACGACCCAGCCCTCCGCATCGGATACGAAGCTCGGCCAGTACAGCGTACTCTGCACGGGGGATTGCTGCATGCTCCAGTCCGATCCGCCATCAAAAGTTGTGTGCAATCGTCCTCCATCCGCAGCCACGACGACATGCTGTTCGGAAACCGCATCGAGGCCGAAAAGATAATCCTGCGTTCCGCTTTCCTGCCGCACCCAGCTGGAGCCACCGTCCGTTGTTTTGAGCACGATCCCCAGTTCCCCGACGGCCCAGCCGACGGAGGGGGACACAAAATCCACAGCCAGCAGGATGTTGGTGAACGCGTTTTCCTGCTGCGTCCATGTGTTCCCGCCGTCCGACGTATGCAGTATCACACCCGCTTCGCCTACGCACCATGCTTCGGCGGCCGACACGGCTTTCCCACCGTAGAGACTGTTGCCGAGCAGCGCCGTTTCTTCGCGCCAGGATGCGCCGCCATCTGATGTATGGATGATCATACCATACTCCCCGAAGCACCATCCGTCGTTTTCCGTCGCGAAGCTGGTCCAGTTCGCCGATCTGCGGGTTTCCGGGTTCATGACAGACCAGGAGAATCCGCCATCCGTGCAGCGCAGCATATGTCCGAATTCTCCGCCCGCCAGCAGCGTTCCTGAGGCCGAGGTGACACCTTCGATAACCGATTCCGGCAGCAGCACGGGAAGCTGCGTCCAGTTCACCCCGCTGTCCGACGTCCGCAGCAGCGTCCCGCCGTCCCCGCCGATATACAGCTCGGAAGGAGGAAGCAGATGAATCCCGTTCAGATGCCGCGATACGCCCGTCTGCTGTTTCTCCCAGCGAAAGCCACCGTTCACGGTATGGTACACACTGCCACGCGTGCCGCAGATCCAGCCATTGGAAGCGTCAGAGAAGACAATGTCGAACAGATCTTCCGGGGGATTGATTTTCCGGCTTTCCCAGCTGGCACCGGCATCGGAGGAAAACAGCGCGGTGCCGGATTCGCCGACGATCCAGCCGTGACTTTCATCAGCAAATGTGATTGCATTCAGGAAAACATTGACACCCGAGAACACCGTGTTCCACGTCGCACCATCATCCGTTGAACGAATGATGGTGCCGCCGTCGCCGCAGGCCACCACCGTCTGCGCACCCACCTGGGCGATGTCGTTGAGTCCCATGGTGGTGATGGACTGCCTGTCCTTCCAGAACAGTCCCCCATCCGTGCTCTCCAGCAGAATCCCGTTGTCCGCCACGCACCAGAAGTGATCATCCCGTGATACATCCGCGCTGATCACATCGTCCGTCAATCCGTACATCGTATTCCGCCAGCTCTGACCGGCATCCGTCGACCGCAGCACCGTCCCGTACCGTCCTGTCGCAATCACAACGCCGGACGGAGAACTCTGCATCGACAGCAGCATATTCCCCTGCGGCGCAGGATGCTGCCATTCCAGCACAATCTGCCCCGACAGCGCGGCAGGAATGAGAAAAGCACAAAGCAACAGCAACGGCAGACGTCGCAGCCGAAAAAGGGACGCGGTGTGTGGCATCAGATGAACTATGATGAATGGGTAATAAAATTAGCTCGAACACCACGGCAGGCGATTTCGTGGGTGTTCGTTTCCTCGCCTTTCAGATTTGCTGGCAGGCTGCATACAACCCGCCGAATTCACAGTCTGGCTGCCTTATAATAGCAAGCACAGCCGCAGAAAACAATGAAAATGGATTGGTACAAGCATTTTGAGCCCCTGCGGGGGCGCGGGAGCCGCGCTGCGGCGCTTGAGTTCTCGCTTCGCTCGAACGCGGGAGCCCCTGCGGGGCGCGAGAGACAAGCTTTATGCACGAGTTTCAGCGATTTTTGAGTTTTAGGCTATGTTAAAAATAAATTTTAACACGCCCTAAAATTCATGTTGATGCGTACAGGGATCCTCGACTGCACTCGAACGAATTCGATTTCGATTTCGACTTCGATTTCGACTTCGATTTCGATTTCGATTTCGATTTCGATTTCGACTTCGATCTCGATTTCGATTTCGATTTTCCGGCTTCGTTTCGCTTCGCTCAACTACGCCGCGACAGGCGATTTCGAACTCGTATTCGTATTAGAGGTCTATCCATCTCCTGTTGCGAATACGGTTACCGCTACCTACTATGAATTGAGCGGATTTACCGCATTGGTAGAGTATAGGACACAACATGGCCGGAGATGTGACGAAAGAGAGCTTCGAGGAACTGTCCCACACCGCGGACACCGGTATCCGTGCGCGCAGTGCATCGCTCTCGGGCGTATTCGAGCAATCTGCCCGCGGCATGTTCGCGCTCATTCTCCCCGATCCCCCTCTGATTGAGTCCACCGGACGACAGACCCTTTCCATCGAAGCGCCTTCCGGCGAGGAACTGCTGCACGCCCTGCTCTCTGAGCTGCTCTTCCTCCACGCCGTCCTTCGCGTCCTTCCCGTCACGTATGCAGTTTCTGCATATTCTGATGTATACGGCTGGCACTGCACGGCGGACATCGCCTACGGTGACATGACTTCAGCCGTTCAGGCACAAGCGACTGAGATCAAAGCAGTTACCTGGCATGGCCTCACCCTGCGCATGGATGAGTCCGAGTGGATCGCTGAAGTGATATTCGATACGTAGCTGTCGCGTGCGCTGCGCTGCGCGAGAGCGAAGGCGAGAGCGAAGGCGAGAGCGAAGGCGAGAGCGAAGGCGAGAG